>CAURGM010000049.1:0-3672 GCA_963524395.1 uncultured Campylobacter sp. | reverse complement strand
AATAGATATATGCCGCAAGCGGGACAAAAGCGACAAATCCCGAAGCATAAACTAGCGCTACTAATACATATGTCGCATTTGCCAGCGCAGGTATGCTATAAGTCCAAAGCTCTGGCTTTTCAAAAGGGGTGTAGATATTATTCAAATACAAAGCTAAATTTACGACAAGCAGTAGAAAAAATATATAGTTCTTTTTCATAAAAGGAAAAGTGGCGCAAACCAAGACTACTATCAAATTTAATGCGATAAGAAAACCTATGTAATTAATATCTATAAAGGCGCAAAGTAAGCCTAAAATCGCGATTAATATATCTCTTTTCATAACCGATTGCCGTCCTTTTAATTCCTGCAATTATAATGCGCAGGTTTAAATTTTGATGTAAAAGTATTCCGCGTTTAAAATTCCGTCGCGCTGCGAGAACGATATACGCCTATTAAATTTAGCGCATACGGACGAAATTTAAACGGGGCGCTTAGCTTTATTTAGATTCAAAAACGATAAAGTTTAGCCATATTATTACGCCTATAAGCAATAAAATAGACGATAGTGTTTCGTTGGCATTCCAGCGCCTTTTTAGGCTAACGATTTGTAAAAATTTACCGAGTTCGTAATCGCTTTTGCGAAATGAAAATGCCGTAGAATAGGTGCCTATGAATAATATCACGGCAGATAATATCGCTACTAATCTTTTATCCAAATCCAAACCGAATAGCATAAAACCGAATACTATGATATAAGTAACGGCTGTAAGCGCTAAAATTCCTACCGTCGCAAAGGCGATGAAAAATATAAAATTTAGCTTGCGATCGACCTCTTTGACGTAAAAATCGCTCAAACTGCTGCTGATATAAAAGGCGAATAGCTCAAGAATCGCCGTCGTAAAAGGCAGACGAATATCGCCCGGAAATAAAAAATATCCCCTCAAAAGGCTCATAAGATTGATATTTGAAATATTTTCAATATGCCACGAAACAACGTAAAATGAAATCACAAAAATGGCCAAAAAGACGTTGCCCAAAAGGAACTTGTAAATTAGGTATTTTATATTTTTGCGCACCTTGGCTCCCTAAAATTTCGCGAGATTATACGTCAAATTTGCTTTTAACAGGCTCAAATCGGCAGGAAAATAATGAGTGAAATTTAGGTAAATTTTGAGAGTAGTTTAAATTTGCAGCTCGATTTACAGCTCAATTTGCGGCACGGAATTTTAAAATTTAGAGGCGCGATATACTTTACTAAATTAAAAATGTAGCGCGCTATATCATCTCCGTGCTATTAAAACAGAAAGCGCTTAGCTAAATTTAAAACCACTCCGTGCGTCCGATAAATTTCGCTGCATTTGCTAGCCTGCCGCTCTCGTCAAATTTAAAATTCCACAAACGTGCATAGGCGCCTTTTTGAATGGTACAGCGACGCGCTGTGTAAAATTCTACTATTTTGCGCGTACAGCGCCTGATTTTGAAATGGCGTCCGCGGGGCGAAATTTTAAAATTCCACCACGCGTAGGGATTTAAAATTTCATAACGAGCGCAAAATTTTAAAATTTAAAATCTCAAAATTCTAAAATTCCGAAATCTCGCGGCGCGGGCAAAATTTTAAAATTTAAAATCTCAAAATTCTAAAATTCCGAAATCTCGCGGCGCGGGCAAAATTTTAAAATTTAAAAATCGAACCAAATTTTAAATTCCAAATCAAGCTAAATTTCAAAACTATAAGTCGAGCAAAATTCCAAATCCAAAATTTAATGACTATGCCCCAAATGCCCGCCCGCGCCATTTGATCTTACTTCGCAGATGAGCTCGTCAGCGCATTCGTTGTCGCTGCTTTCAAGCTGCAGCGTCGTGTGCGTGATGCCCAGATGCTCCATTTCGTGCGATATTTCTGCCATGATCCGCTCCGCTTCGCGCACGTTCAGCTCGCCGCTAACCACGATATGAGCCGTGAGCGCGTTTGCGCCGCTTGTTATGCTCCAGACGTGCAGGTCGTGCACCGAAAGCACGCCGTCCACGCCCCTGATCTGTGCGACGAGCGCGTCGAGACTCACGCCCTTTGGCGAGCCCTCCATTAGAATGTTTAGGCTCTCTTTTAGCATGCCCCAGCCGCTTTTTACAATGAGCACGGCCACGAGTAGGCTAGCTGCCGCGTCCGCCCAGCCCCAGCCAAAGCACATCATTGCCAAAGCCGCCGCAATCGCGCCCACTGAGCCCGCAGCGTCGCCCAGCACGTGTAGGTAGGCGCCGCGCATATTGACGTTTTCTCTCACGTCGCCGCCGCGTAGCATGTATAGCGCCACGACGATGTTTACAGCAAGTCCCAGCGTGCTGATGGCGAGCATGCCCGTGGTGGCTACTTCTGGCGGGTTTTGCAGGCGCCGCGCCGCCTCGATGACGATAAAAACGGCGATGACGATGAGCGTGACGGCATTTATCGTCGCGGCTAAAATTTCGATCCGCCTGTAGCCGAAGGTCTTTTGCAGATTGCCTTTGCGTTCGCCGAATTTAAACGCAAATAGCGAAAGCCCGAGTGCTGCGGCGTCTGATAGCATGTGTCCGGCGTCGGAGAGTAGGGCGAGCGAGTTCGTCGCCAAGCCGCCCGCGACCTCGACCAGCATATAAGCGAATATTATAAGGAAAGAATTTCTCAAAACGACCTTGTTTGACGCGTGCGAATGCGCGCAATGGGCGTGATCTTCGTACATTTTGACCTCGTTTTTTGGCAAATTTTAGTTAAATTATACCCAAAAAAAGCGCTTAAATTTTATCTATATCGCCTTCTAGTCCGGCATCTACGCGCTTGCCGATGTCTTTTAGTTTGCTAAACTCCTCTATCAGCCTAGGCGCGTCATCAAGGCTGATAGCAAACGTCCAAAGATAGGTGAGCACCGAGTAGATGTGGCCCGCGTTTGCCTGCTTGTGTGATAGCAAAAATATCGCCAAGCTAAAAATCGCCGCCGCGCTCGCACCGATGATAAAAAAGCTCATCGCCTCTCTGTTTGATATGCGGATACGAAGCTTTGAAAGTACGTCGTAGTGGCGCTTTAGCGTGCGCTCATCGCCTGCGCTTATGCGTCCTGCCTCGCGCTCTAGCTGGTTGTTTAGCTTTAGATACAAGCGGTCGTTTTTGGCGATGTATTTGGGCAGCAAAACTCCAAAAATCGCAAGCAGGGCAAAAACTGCCAAACCTACGTAGAACTCGATAAATAAAAGCATGATCGCCGAGCCGAAAATCGAGACGACCGAGGTAAAAAACACCGGAAAATGTTGCTCGAAAAAATCCACGAATTCGCGAGATAAATTTGCCCTTGCGATTATGACGCTTTCGTCTTTTGCGGCTCTTTTTTCGTTCATTATCACGCTTACGGCAAGTCCTGCATATATCCTAGTAAACACCTGCGTATCCACGCGCCGTCTAATCGAGCCAAGCCCCCAGCCCACGAATACCATGCACGAGTAGCTAAGCGCCAAAAGCGTATCGCCCGCTACGATGGCGTTTATGGCGATGCCTGCGAGCACGGGATAGACGAGAAACAGCCCGTTTTCCGCCAAAACTAGACTAAACGTAAAAAACAGTTTTTTAAAGTTTTTCTTTGCTATGAGCGTTAGCGTCTTAAATGCGCTATTTTGCATAAAATTCCTTTGGTTAAAATCGCGCGGATTCTAGCTGATTTTAAA
>CAURGM010000048.1:0-3943 GCA_963524395.1 uncultured Campylobacter sp. | reverse complement strand
TAAATTTTACTTCTCAAACGCCTTTTCTAGGCTAAACGGAAACGCCTGATAGCCCATCGCGTTAGTCATTTTTATCTCGATTGACGGCTCTTTTGCGCCCCATTCAAACTCGTTGATGTGAGGGCTAGGCACGCCGACCGGGCGACCTTTGGCGATGTCAAACTGCATGCCCGCGACCGCAGAGTAAACCATCACGCTATCAAGGTCGTCTTGATACTGCGCTAGCGAAGTAACAGAGCTGTACCACTCGCTGCCGCGCTGTTTGCCGTATTCCCAGACCTGCTCGACGGTCTTGGCGTTCTCGTCGATTTTATAAACGACCGCGCGGGAGTATTTCATGCCCGCCATCGCAGGCTGTTCCATGCCGCGGGTGTCGCCGTTATCAAAGACGGTGAGATACACGAGCCCTTTTTTGGACTTGCTGTCGATGCGGAATGCCGTGTGCTGCGTCCACTGCCAGTCAAATCCGCCCTTCTCGCTCTCATATCCCGGGCATTTTGAGTACTCGTCCTCGCAGACGATTTTTTTGCCGTCTTTATCTACAGGCTGAAGCAAGTAGCCCTTAAACTGATCCTTCCAGCCTTTGTGCGCGCCCATTATCCATTTGACTTTTTTGTCGCGGCCGATCTTGATGACTGCGTCTTGGTGGCGGCTGGAGATGATGATACTATCATCAGACGGGTCGTAGTCCACGCTATTTACGTGCGCCCAGTTGCGTCCTGGGCCCGAGCCCACGATGTCGCCCCATTTTTCGCTCAAATCCATCTCGGCTAGCTCGTCCGCGCTCGCGGTGTGGCCCGCCTTGCTAGCGTCGATGTTTAGGCACACCGCACCCTGATCGAGAGTTTTTAGCACGATGTCGCGATACGGATCTAAAATTTCATACAGCCTAAAATCATCCACGACGTTGCCGTCGCGATCGACCTCGACGATGACGTCGCGCACGGTGCGGACGTTTTTACCGTCGGCGCGTTTATAGTTAGCGTTTGCTGCGCGGAGAAAATAATGCCCGTTTTGCGCTACGTCCATAGAGTGTGAGAAGTCGTTGTATCCCGCAGGTAGCTCTCGGTTAAAAATTTCGCGTCCCATTATGTCGTATTTGGCGTATCGCTGCCCATAGCCCCACGTCATCGCGCCGTCGTCGTTTTGCTTAAAGCCCATCATGACGCCCGCGCTAAACGGCTGCTTGAGGTCGTAAATTTTACTCGGCTCCAGGTACCAGCGCACTTCGCCTTTGGTGTCTAACACGAAGTTGTTCGGGCTGTAGTTCCACTCGATCGCGCCGCCTGCGGGGTTGTTCCACACGACTTTGGTGCCCTTGCCGGTTTTATTTACGAAGTTATTTACGTAGTAGAGGCGGTTAGCAAATTTAGCGCTCGGAGCCTTCACGACCTCGATCTTATCAAACAGCGCGCCCTTTTGAGATGGCATGCCGGAGCTCTCCAAATAGATCGCAGGCGCGTAAATTTTATAACTTTCTTTTACGTGCTCGGTTTGACCCTTATAAATTTTATCGTACTCGACCTCTACGGTGTTTTGATAGTCGGGGTAGAGCCCAAAAACCGGGATTCCGCCGTGAGTGCGTAGGTGCTTGTCGGCGACCTTATAGCTGATAACCTGACCGTCCGGCTTCGGCACGATAGTGACTTTCGCGTTTGCTAGCGTGTAGCCGCCGTTTTTGATCACCGCCGTTAGAGGCGCGATGTCGTATGGATTAACGACTACTTCGCCGATCTTGCCCGGGACGGCGTAGTCTATGTGCGCGCCGCTAGGTCCGCCGATAGCGAGCGCAGCTGTACTTAGACCACCTAAAAGCGCCGCAGCCAGTGCAAATGAAGAAAGAGTTCGCTTCATCTTATTCTCCTTTGAATTGATTTGATATCGTAATTTTAATCAATCTCGCTAACGTAGAAATCACGCGTTTATTAAAACTTGCTTAATTATAAAAAATAATTTCAAATTTTGGCTTTTGTGCCAAAATTCAGTCGAAATTTTATAAATTTAATCTAAAATTTATCTTAGCGTGAGTTTTGCGGTGGCGAGAGGATATAAAATTAACCCAAACAAAATTATTTTAAGGAGCATTTCATGAATCTACTTTCTAAATTTAGCAAAGGCTTTTTAGCCGTAGCGATGTTTGGCGCCCTTAGCGCGTCTGCGTTTACCGAGGGCGAGGACTACGTAAAGCTGCAAAAACCGCTGCCCGTGGAGCAAAACACGCTGGTTAAGGTATTTAGCTACGCATGCCCGTTTTGCTACAAATACGACAAAACCGTCACGCCGAAGGTCGTAGAAAAGGTCGCGGGGCTAAAATACGTGCCGTTTCATCTAAAAACCAAGGGCGAATACGGCGAGGCGGCAAGTAAAATTTTTGCCGTCTTAGCCGTGATGGACGAGGAAAAGGGCGTGAGCCTGCTGGATGAAAACTCGCTGTTTAAAAAGGCTAAATTTGCCTATTACAAGGCCTATCACGATCAAAAGCAGCGCTGGAGCGACGGCAAGGACGAGGCTGCGTTTTTAAAGACGGGGCTTGACGCGGCTGGCATTAGCGAAGCGGATTATCAAAAAAAGCTAGAGGACCCAAAAGTCACCGAACTACTTAAAAAATGGGACGAGAGCTACGACGTAGCCAAGATCCAGGGCGTGCCGGCCTTTGTCGTAAACGGCAAATACCTCATCATTACGAAGTCCATCAGCTCAATCGACGGCATGGCGCAGCTAATTGAAGAGCTGCTCAAAAAATAGGGCGCGGCATGAAATTTGCGGAAAAAATAGCAAAATTCGCAGACAGCCGTCTGCCGTGGGCTATCCTCGTAGCAGTGAGCGCGGGGCTTGTTATCCTCGCGCACTCGCTGTTTCAAAACTACGTCTATATGCCGCCTTGCGAGCAGTGCGTCTATATCCGCTTTGCCTTTTTGTGCATGGCGCTGGGAGGCCTGGTCGCGATCATAAATCCTAAAAATTTACTCCTCGCCGCGGTAGGCTACCTGTTAGCCTTTTGGGGCGCGATCCAGGGCATAATGTATAGCGCCAAACTAATCAAAATCCACGACGCCGTGCACGGAGACGATCCGTTCGGCGTGCAGGGCTGCTCGACCGAGCCGCACTATCCGTTCGGCCTGCCGCTTGAAAAATGGGCGCCCGATTGGTTCTTGCCTACGGGCGACTGCGGCTACGATAATCCGCTAGTGCCCGAGGGCGTCACGCTAAGCGGATTTCAAAAGTATCTCGTCGATCTTTACGAGGACGGCTGGTACCTGATCCCATCAAGCAAATTTATGTCGATGGCAGACTGCACTCTGATCGGCTTTGGCGTCTGCTTCGTCGTGCTTGCCGCGATGTTTATTTGTAAAATTTTAACTATCAAAAAAGCTTAAATCGGTCTAAATTTAGACCGATTTTGCTATACTCGCCGCATGAGAGCCTTACGCGAACATAATTTTAAAATCTACTTCATCATCATTTTCGCAAGCCTTTTCGTAGTACTTTTGGGCGTGAAAAACTACGAGGACGCCAAGGCGCAGATCGTAGCGCTCGCGGATAAAAACAAGATCGCCGCGAGCGAAAATATGGTCGGGAATTTTTCGTTTTGGCTGGATGAGCGGCTGCGCTCGCTGGTGCGCGCGGCTAAATTTATGCAAAACGCAGGCATCTCGCAAGACGGTGAAAAGCTGGGCGACTTCATACGACTTTTCAAAGAAAACTCCGCAGAATTTGACGCCTTGCAGTTTTTGCGCGAGGACGGAGAAATTTTCGTAGACGGCAAGAAGCTAGAGGGCGACGAAGCGATGCCAAAGAGCCTGCGCACGGGGCTTGTTTGGTTTGAGGAGACCAAAAGTACGCTAGCACCCACGGTAAATTTTATGCAGCGCCATAAAATTTTGGGCGAGCCGACGCTAAATTTATGCGTGCCCGTGCTGGACGGCGGCTCGTTTGCGGGGGT
>CAURGM010000047.1:0-4614 GCA_963524395.1 uncultured Campylobacter sp. | reverse complement strand
CAAGTCCCATAGTAGATGCTTTAGCATCTCCGCTAAACTCATACTCGTATGCGCCTCCTACATATAGATTATGCTCATCTTTTAGATTTATAGTATCTCTAAGACCAGCTCTTACTCTATTAGATGTAACGCTATCAAAGTGATATCTCTCGCCAGAGCTTATAGTAGCATCTGCATCATCCGTGTAAGCATATAGCCATTTAGTATAAACGTCTAGCTTGTTACTTTGGCTTAGATCAAAGATCTGACCTATCCCTATATGAGTAGCCATATAGGTTGAGCTTATATCAAACTTCTCATTATGAGCTAATACTCCAGGAGCTATGGCATAGGTCCAGTCGTTACTATTGTAGTCGCTGCTTATCTTACCTACGTGAAAGCTTGCATCTAGGTAGGTGCCGCTAGTAAAGTTTTGCTTTAGCATCAAGCCCCCACCTATATATTCGCTATCTCCGTCTGCATGTAGACCGCTATCTAAGTAGCTATCGTAGTTGGCTTTTCCATATTCTACGAATACTCCGCTTAAGATATCTCCTGCGAAATTCGGAGTTAAGCTGGCAAGGCCTGCTGCTACTCCATAGCCTTTGGAATTTACGTGCGAACCCGTCTCGTACCTTAGATCATAAGCTTCGCTTATAGCAAAAGGAAATAGCTCTAAATGACCGTCAGGTATTAGCTTATCTAGGTAGTTAGTGATTAACTCGCTTCCGTTCTTTAAGCTAGCTAAGCTTGCAGCACGGGTTTCTGCGAAGGATTTAGTATTAGAATTTACGCGCGCGCTAGGAGCCGAGGAAGCATCGAATCCTAAATTTAGATAATTGCCGCTTTGATAAATTTTAGGGCTATAGCTTAGACTTACCCCTACATTTAGCGTTGCGTGCATATTGGCTACGTTAGGAGCTATAAGGCTGCCGCTTCCTTGCTTATTGATTAGATGAATCTCGCTGCTTGGACTTAACGGGCCGCTTATTCCGCTGATATAAGCCGTGATATTGCTTACGTTGCTTAGATCGGTATTAGCCGTAGGTTCACTTAGGGTAAGTACGCTATCGCCTGCTCTAATGGAGCTAGGAAGGAAAAAATTTAACTTGTCAAAACCGCTAATATTTTTAGCGCTTAAGGAATTTACTGCCGCAGGAGAGCTATTGCTAGCTCCTATGTTAAGGGTGTTGCCGCTACCGCTTGCACTTATTACGCCTACATTATGACCGCTGATGAAATTTAACGTATTGTTTGCGCCCGCTGTGTGGATATTTCTAGCGTTAAAATTCTTATCTTCTCCGGCCTTGCCTATATCTATGTTGTTTCCGTTAAGACCGTTTGCGCCTAGATACTTCTGCAGCTCATCCGCATCGAAATCCCCATTTATGCTCTCGTTAGTCTTAATAAGCTTTTGAATATAAAGCTCCCGCTCATCATCACTTATATGCATACCGCCTATGTTTCTGCTAAAAGTATTGGCGTCCTTTATGACATAGTTTTTATTTAGCTGAGTTACGTAGCCCTTGTCTTTAAAGCGCGGATCATATCCGGTAAATTTACCACCTCCGCTTTTATAGGCAAGGGTATATTTCTTATTGTCGCCATCTGGATAGCTTGCATTGTTTAAAGCATTAAATTCTCTTGCCGAGTTTACAAATATATCGGTACCGCTTAGATCAGTATTGCCGGAGCCCGTCAAGCTTAAAGCTCTTTTAGCATTTGATGAAGCATCGTTTTCAATCTCGCTAAGGGAGGCTAGGTTAAATTCTAATTTATTGAAATTTGCAAAATTCCCTGCATTTAAGCCATTGCCTGAGTTTGAAGATAGGATATTTAGGCTGTTGCCCGAATTGCTAGCGTTTGCGCTAGATACTCCGTATAACGTGCCCGCTACGCTGCCGCTTCTGAAATTTACTACGTTGTTGCTGCCGCTAGCGACTTCTGCTGCGTAGACGTTGCCAGCAACTTGCGTGTTGCCGTTTAAATTTACAGTGTTGAAGGAGGCAGCGCCGCTAGCCTTTCCACCATATACGCTTCCGCCTACGTTTACCGAGTTAAGAGTTATGGTGTTGGAAATCGCGCTGTTTCCCTTGCCGCCTACCGCCATTGCTCCTACGCTGCCGTTATTTATAGTTACGATATTGGACTTAGCTTCTCCGTTGCTAGTATTGCCGCCGTAAATGCTATTGTGGATTATCGTAGCATTCGTAGTTACGCTATTATCGTGGACGTTGCCGCCGCCGCTACTGCTATGAGTGATGCCCGCATTTACGTACCCCACGTCTATTCCGCTTGCTTCGAAAGTTACGTGGTTATTATAAATTTCTTGCGAGGTAACGGAATTTGAATATCCGCCATCGATCTCGCCTATGTTGCTTCCGCCATTGATCTTGGTGTGGTTGTCGTGGACACTGTTGCTTCCATCGGTAGCGTCGTCTCTGCCCGAGCTTATGTTTTTGCCGCCTAGATTGCCTGCATTCTCCTTTACTATTACGGTGTTTCCTTTATTGCCGAATAGCTCAGTAGCGCCCGCAGCCTTGTTGGAATTTTGATTTTGCATTAGCTCGCTTTGATCGAAGTTGGGGTCTATCCAAGAGCGAGTTAGAGTGCCCTTTTGCATAATTAAATTCTTATTGTTTTCGACTTCGATCGTGGTGCCGGTGATCTGATAGTGATCTTTGTCGGTAATCGTATAAATTTGATTATCTTGCACGGTTTGTGCGGCTCTGGTGATCGTGCCGCCGCCTGAATTATGTATCAGATAGTATTTTCCTTCGCCCAGATCTGATTTTATACCATCTATCTTTGTACCGTTTAAATTCGTATTGCCGCCAGTGGTTAGAGTAAGCGGCGCATCGGCTTCGGTAGTAGAATATAGATCGTGAAAATTTATAGAGCCGAAATTTTTAATATCTTTGGCTTTTTTCACGCCGCCGCCGACCCAATTTTCTATATGTAAGGTATTAGTTTTATCCGTAGGCTTATTGCTGCCGTAGATTGTACCGCTTATAGTGCCGCCTCTAAAATTTACGTTGCTATTCTCGACGCTGCCGCCTGTAGCGTAGCCCGCAAAGACGTCTCCTGCTATCGTCGTTCTTTCTTTATTGATATAAACGACTGCGTTTTTGACGCTTCCCGCACGTGCGCCATAGACATTGCCTCCGATGTGTACGCCTTTGTTGGAGTCTAACGCTCCTAGAGTAACTCTATCGCCATCCGATTCGCCTGCAATGCCGCTTGCTGCCGCGACATCACCTTTTACTGTACCTTTTATAAGATCAACTACGCTTCGCGAGCTTGAGGCGCCGCCCAAAGAGCCTGTGACGCTGCCTACGATTGCATCGTCGTTGTTGATTTCTACGCGATTTGCGCTCATTACGCTAGCGCTATTTGCTTGACCGCCTACTACTTGGTAATTTTGCGCTTTTAGCTTTGCGCTTATGGATACAGAGTTTGCGCTAGAGTTTCCGCTTCCGCCCGCTGCGCCCCAAATTCTACCACTGCCGCTTAAAGTAATAGTGCTTGTGCCGCCGTAATAAGGCGCCGTTATATTGACGCTATTAGAGTTACTTTGCCCTGTGGAGGATTGAGCGCCGAATATATCGAAGCTCCCTCTAAACGTGCCGCCTTTTATAGTTATTCTATTTGATAGGGCATCGCCACCGCCGCTTACTATGCCGCCTACGATTACATTTGTAACGGAGCCGTTACCGATAGCGCCTCCGTCTATCGTTACGGCGTTAGAGGAAGCTTTTTTATCCGCTCCGCTTCTGCCGCCGATGATATTATAATGTCTATTTGAGCTACCGCCGAAGTTATCGGCATTGCCCGTGATTTCGGCGCCGTATTTTACAAAAACCTGATTTCGTGTCGCTTCGCCTTCGTTGCCCGTTTTAGACGCCGCTATGCCTTGCCCGCCCACGACTAAATTTACCTTAGAGCCGTTTTCCAAGCTCACGTAATTGTCCGATACACTCTTGGCCTCAGCACCTATTGCGATACCCACGTAAGCGTTTGCGCCTTTAATCGTAAGTCTATTGTTGGAGGCAGAGTTTAACTCGGTAAAGCCCGCGATCCCGTCGCCACTTCCTCCACCGTAAATCACGCTGCCGGAGTAGTCCGTCCCGCCGCTTACAACGCCCGTAATCGTCGTAATATTGCCATTTGGGCTAGTGCTTCCGCTGCCGCTAGTATTGCCGCTAAATCCTGCCGAATATAGATTATTGTGGGTGTGGATAAGCGGCGGATTAGAATCTGCATTGCAAAGCGCTTGTGCGGGCGCTAGTGCGAGCACCGCTGCGAGGCTAAGCATAGAGGAACAGATGGATTTTTTCATATATTGATCCTTTGAAATTCGTAAAGTTTGCGATTATACATAAAAATAGATCAGTTTGCAATATGAAATTTTAAAGAAGCGCTGGTTAGTCTTTGACAGAGGGGGCTGCATTTGTAATTTTAAGTAGTAAAAAAATTCACTCTTTGTGCAGAATAAATTCCTGGCTGAAAAATTTAACCATTTTTTAGTGGGGGGGGGGGGGGGTATTTCGGGTGGTTTGCAAGGGGTAAAAAAAACCTACCAAAGGGCTTTTGAGTAAAATTTTATATAATAAAAATCTGGTCTAATTTTATTTT
>CAURGM010000046.1:0-6307 GCA_963524395.1 uncultured Campylobacter sp. | reverse complement strand
TCGCTGTAAGCGCGGCAAAGGTCATGATGGCGGGATTGTAGGCCTTCGTGATGCTGACCGCGCCCGTGACCTCGGAGTAGGTAGTGTTTGGCGGCCCGCCGAAGCAGCCTGCCAGCGACGTCGCGAGTCCGTCGCCAAGTAGCGTG
The DNA here is from genome assembly GCA_963524395.1 of uncultured Campylobacter sp. GTDB lineage: Bacteria > Campylobacterota > Campylobacteria > Campylobacterales > Campylobacteraceae > Campylobacter_B. The sequence goes on along the minus strand of CAURGM010000046.1, from coordinate 6,161 downwards.
CTTTTAAGCCCCGGGTTTTTGAGGAAATTTTCCTTCGTGACGTTACTGATCGCAAGCATATCGCCGATGTGCTCGATCGCGGGCGCGATGGCGATAGGCACCATGTAGATTACGGCTTCGAGTTTGAAAACCGGCGCGGTGAAATGCGGCAGCGCAAACCACGGCGCGTTTAGAATCGGCGTAAAATCCACGATCCCGACAAACAGCGACGCGCAGTACCCAGCCGCGATACCGCACAGTATCGGCACGAGGCGCAGCATACCGCGGCCAAACATCATCACGACGATAACCGCCGAGAGCGAGATGAGCGCGATCGTAAGCGACTGGCCTTGCGTATAGAGTGCCTCTTTGCCCTTGCCCATGACCATATTTACGGCTGCGGGCGAGAGGATGAGGCCGATCGTCATGATGACGGGGCCGACGACCACGGGCGGCAAAATTTTATGCAAAAAGCCCTCGCCTTTTAGCCTAATGAGCAGGCTCAAAACTACGTAAAAAAGTCCCGCCGCGATCACTCCGCTCATCGTCGCGGCGATCCCCCACTCCTTCACGCCAAAGCTTAGCGGCGCGATAAACGCGAAGCTAGACGCGAGAAAGATCGGCGGGACGTGTTTGCGCGTGATGAACTGAAACAGCAGCGTGCCGATGCCCGCCGTAAACAGCGCCACGGAAGTATCAAGCCCCGTTAATATCGGCACCAGCACGAGCGCGCCGAACGCGACGAATAAAAACTGCACGCCGACGAGAGCGTCGCGTAGCCTGAGATTGTAGCCTTCGTATTTTTCCATCTTGTTAATTCCCCATTCGCTATGGATTTTCGATAAATTTTTATTACTTGCTGTAGTCACGGACGAGCAGTCTGCTCCTTTGCAAGCACTAAAAATTTATCGAAACTACACATCATCTGTCTTGAATATTTTCAAAATTTATGCCTTTCCGCCTCGTCTAAAGAAAAGCCTTAATTTTTAAATCTGACACATCAAAAATTTTGATCTACCCGGTCGCAGACAAGCAATATGCTCCACTCTCCACTGCCGACCATCGGCGGCTGCAAGCAGAACGAAGCAGTAGCGCTGCTTCTAAACTACCTGCGATCCATCTTAAATGTTTTAAAATTTTACGACCTCATTTTAAAATTTCGCACTCAAGCTTAAAGCTAAATTTTAAGTCAAAGCCACTACGCCACATCATATACAAGCGCCATTTTGCTGCGATTTTGCGCCGTATCAGATGCGCGAAGCCGCAAGGCGAAAATCAAGCCCATAAAATTATCGGGCAAAGCCGCGTAAGCAGATCCAAACGGACACCGACCAAAATCCGCAAACCAGCAACTAAATTTCACAAGCATAGCGGCTAAATCAAAACCTATGTAAGCCGAATCCGCCACTAAAATTTAAGCGAGAGAATTCCTCCGTGCAGCTATTTTTTGCGCAGCAGGTCCTTTAGACTCGCTCTTACGTCCTTTCCATGCAAAATTTGCGCGACCTCGGTAGCGATCGGAGCGTAGATCTTATGCTTTGTCGCGATATTTACGACCGCTTCGGTCGTAGCCACACCCTCGGCGACCTCGCCCAACTCGCGCAGAATTTCCTCGAGCCCTTTGCCGCGCGCAAGTCCTAGTCCCACGCGATAGTTTCGCGATAGTGCGCTCGAGGCGGTCAAAAACAGATCGCCCACACCGCTTAAGCCCAAAAAAGTCTCGTCTCGCGCGCCGAAAAACTTACCGAAGCGCGCGATCTCCACGATGCCGCGCGCGATCAAGCTCGCTCTAGCGTTATTGCCAAGCTCAAGCCCATCGCAAACGCCGCTAGCGATGGCGATGACATTTTTATACGCGCCACACACCTCTGCGCCGATGATATCGCCACTCGTGTAGGTCTTGATGTAAGCAGGGAAGGCGCTTGCGAAAAGTTCGGCTAGATTTTCGTTACACGAGCTTACGACGAGCGCGCAAGGCAGCTTCTGCATGACTTCGGTGGCAAACGACGGACCTGATAGATAAGCAAGATTGCCGCGTGCGATATACGATTCAAAAATTTCGTTCAAAAACCTACCGCTTGCGGCGTCGATGCCCTTGGAAGCGACCAGAATTCTTTGATTTTTGTAAGTAAAATTTTGATCCAGCCACTGCGCGGTTTGCTGCGCTGCGAGCGCAAACACCAGTGCTTCGCACTCCAATGCCTCGCTCACGCTTACAAAATGCGGAATTTGCCTTGGCGTGCGCGAAGTGATGACGCATTCGTTTTTCGCGCTAAGCGCGTCAAAAAGCGCGCTGCCCCATTTGCCAGCGCCGATAACCGCGATTTTCATTATGTTCCTTTTTAAAAATTTATTCGCAAATTTGCGGTTTTTCAAATTTCATTTTATTGAAATTCCCGCTCTTTGAAAATTTAGCCCAAAAGCGCCGACATGAGCCTGTGCAAACGCTAGCCGAAGCCACGCTTTAAAATTCGCTTTTTGAAATTTCATCTCGTCAAAATTTCGTCTCATTAAAATTTTGCGCTTTTGAAATTTACTCAGCAAAAACTTCGCTTTTTTTAAAATTTACCTCACTAAAATTTCATACTTTTAAGTTTTTGCTCTTCCGTCAAAAAACACTTTCACAAAAGGCGCGGCAGTGAACGAATGAGGATTTTGAAACTCCATTATACATTTAAAATTTCACTCGTGCATCGCCGAAGCAAATCAAATTTTTAAAAATTTTACTCAGACGCTTAAGCGCAAATCGCACTTTTAAATCCGCTTAAATCTCTCAAGGCGTGCTTTGAGCCTAGATGATCTTGCGGTCTTGCTCACCACATTATCGTTTGGCGCAAGGTTTGAGGCACGCGTATCCGACGCGGCGATTGATTAAATTTAGCCTACACATTGGCTTGCCACTAAAATTCGACCCTGCGTATTCGATCCTATCCGCGCACCCCGAGCTTCCGTTCTCGCTCTCGCAAGCAGAGCAATTTTACGCATTCCCTGCAAGCTTTACCGCGCTTTGACGGTAGCCGCGAGTAAAAATTCCTAACTGACGTGCTTCTTAAACCACTCCGTCGCAGACCGACACTCGCGCAAACGACCCGCACGAGAAAAAACGAACTCAAAAGAACAAAACGTGCGCGAGGAAAGCGGGTAGCCGCCAAGATCGCACCGAATGAAATATAACACATAAAAGCCCTCGTCATTGGCGCCTGAAAGCTTTAGCTCGAAGCAAAACGCTGCGAGCAGATTTAAAATTTTATCCCAGAGGCTTCATCTATCGCATACATCGCGCCGCCTTTAATTCGCCGTTTGCTGCCGCAGAAGCTGCGAAATCAGCCCAGCTTCTGTTTCAGAAGCTCGTTTACCTTCGCTGGGTTAAACGCGCCCTTGCCCTCTTTCATCACTTGACCTACGAAGAAGCCGAATAGCTTGTCCTTGCCGCCGCGATAGTCTGCGACCTTCTCCTCGTTCGCGCCCATCACGCGCGCTATGATCTCCAAAATCGCGCCGTCATCGCTTACCTGCCTCAAGCCCAGCTTGTCGATGACCGAGCTTACGACCTCGTCGTGCTCCATTAGATAATCAAGCACCTCTTTGGCGGCCTTTTGCGATACAGCGCCGCCTTCAATCGCGCTTAAAAGCTCGCTCATCTTCGCGCTGTTTACGGGCGAATCCTCAATCGTAACGCCGTTTTTTAGCCTGCCCGCAAGCTCGACGGTAAGCCAGCTGACGCAGAGTTTTGGCTCGTGCCCCGCCGCAATCAGATCCTCAAAAAATCGCGCGTTTTCGTAGGTCGAGATTATGATCTCGGCGTCCTTCTCTTTAACGCCCAGCTCGCGGATGTAGCGTGCCTTTTTCTGATCGGGTAGCTCGGGGATCTGCTGCGCAGCAGCCAGCATCTCGTCATCCACGATCACGGTTAGCAGGTCGGGGTCCGGGAAGTAGCGGTACTCGGCGCTGTCTTCTTTGCTGCGCATCGGCTTTGTGATAAACTTAGCGGTATCAAAAAGGCGGGTTTCTTGCACGACCTCTTGCTCATATTTGCCGTCCTGCCACGCTTCGATCTGACGCTCAATCTCAAACTCGATCGCCTTTTGGATAAATTTAAAGGAGTTTAAATTTTTAATCTCCACGCGCGTGTAGAGCTTTTGCTCGCCTTGCGGACGGATGCTGACGTTCACATCGCAGCGAAACGAGCCTTCCTGCATATTTGCATCGCTAATATTTAAAAAGCGCAAAATGCTATGGAGTTTTTTTAGATACGCGACCGCCTCGTCCGCAGAGCGCATATCGGGCTCGCTTACGATTTCCAAAAGCGGCGTGCCGGCGCGATTTAGATCGACCAGGCTGCGCGAGCTTTCGTGGTTATTCTTGCCCGCATCCTCCTCTAGGTGCGCGCGCGTGATGCCGATGCGCTTGCTCTGTCCGTCCGCAGCTATGAAAAGCTCGCCGTACTCAACGATCGGGATCGTCCACTGCGAAATTTGATACGCCTTGGGAAGGTCGGGATAGAAGTAGTTTTTGCGGTCGAATACCGACTTGCGATTGATCGTCGCATTGACGGCGGTGCCGAAGCTGATAGCTTTTTTAACCGCTTCCTCGTTTAGCACGGGAAGAGCGCCCGGGAGCGCCAAGCAAGTCGGGCAGACGTGCGAATTCGCCTCGTCGCCGAAGCTCGTGGGGCAGGAGCAGAAAATTTTGGTTTTGGTATTTAGCTGGCAGTGTACCTCCAGGCCGATCACGGTTTCAAACATTAACTTAACCTTTTAGAATAAAAATTTCGCGTAATTTTACAATCTTTTGCTTTAATACTCGCTTGTAGCGGCGCACGGCGCGGCTAAATTTTAAAATTTTACCCGTAAAATCTTACTCGCCTTCGCGGGCTAGTCGTTCTTTCAGATCGAAAACATCGACCATCAAGCAGGTGATGATGACGCATATCACGCCGGGAGCGGTGCAGATGAAGAGGAATTTTAACCCCAAAAAATAAAATGACGGGTAGGTAAAAAAGACGAATGCGCCGACGAAAATCAATCCGAACGACGCACCCACGAGGAAGTATAAGAAATTTCGCTTAAAATTAATGCTCATCAACGATCACGGCGCCCGCTAGATAAACGTAGCTTAAAACCATGAAAATGAAAGTCTGCAAAATCGCCATAAAAGTAAGCAGCGCAAACGGTACCATCGGTATTAGCGCAGGAGCGAGAGTAAGCATAACGAGCAGGAAAGTATCGTCGCCTTTGATGTTTCCAAAAAGTCGGAAAGAAAGCGATACGACGCGCGAAAAATGCGAGACGATCTCTATGACGAACATAAACGGAGCTAGGATTTTCACCGGCCCCATAAAGTGCTTTAGGTAATTAATCACGCCGTGCTCGCGAACGCCCTCAAAATGGTAGTACAACCAAACGCAAAGCGTAAGCGAAAGGGTTAAATTTAAACTCGCGCTCGGCGACTCAAAGCCCGGCACCAAGCCGATAACGTTACTAAAAAATATCACAAATCCCAATGTTGCGATTAGCGGAAGATATTTTTTAGCTTGTTCCTCGCTGCCCATCGCGTCCTTGCCGATCGTTAGTACGCCACTTAGGTAGGCTTCGGCGATGTTTTGCATGCCGTGTGGCACAAGCTGAAGCGAGCGAGTGGAACAAAGCGCGACGGCTACGATGATAGCGACGACCAAAAAGAAGTAAAAAAGGTAGATAAAAGTGTGGTCGTAAGAAATTAAACCGCCGAAAAGAAAGATGTCTTTTAGCATAAAAACCCTTGATCGTTGAAATTTGTGGCGTATTTTACACTTCTATTCGTTAAAGTATATTTAAATTTGCGCTAGCGAGTGAAATTTTGAGCTTTGCGAGTTCTCACACTACTTGCTTGCCTAGCACTTTCGTCTAGCTTGCGCACCATTTCTGCGGGAATTTTGCGTTTTTTTGGCATTTAACTTCACATTTTCAGCAAATGACAAAATTTTTGCTAGTAAGCACGAAATTTACGGCTACACTGCCAATTCGCTATTTTTGCAAAATAGAATTTATCTGGCGCATACGGCGAAGCTCTAAGCCGGCTGTGTGGTAAAATTTATATTTAAAGATACGAAAAGCACGATAAAATTTACCGCAATGGCACCGCGATAAATTCCAAGAATTCCAAGAATTCCAAGAATTCCAAGAATTCCAAGAATTCCAAGA
>CAURGM010000045.1:0-7187 GCA_963524395.1 uncultured Campylobacter sp. | reverse complement strand
AAAGGCCGTCAGCACGGGGCTATTTTTCGTGATATTTTCCTCAAGTGCGGGCTTTCTGAGCCTTTCCGCGCACGGGCTCGTGTACTACAAGATCGGCGCGTTACTAGGCATCGGCTCGCTAGCGGGCGTTTACGCGGGCGTCAAAACCTCGCACAAGATCGGCAAAAAGGCTCAAAAGCGCTGGATGATCGCACTTATCGTTACGATACTTTGTATAACGGTTAGGAAATTTTTGGCTTTGAGCTAGGCGTGCTTGCCGAATCGAAGCTAAAATCGGATCTAAATTTAGTCGCGGCGCCTTGCCGCTAAATTTAACTCAAATTTAAAGGATCATCAATGAACGAAGCTCAAATTTCGCTAGCGGGCAAAATTTCGGACTCGCTAAAGCGCCTGATCGCTAGCAAGCTTGGCTCGCAGTACAAGGGCGAGGCGCCGTATTCGGGGTGTCGCGTGCAAGAGGGGTATTTTAATTTTTTGGGCGTGGAGTGCCGCGGATCACGCATCAGGCTCTACCTTCACGACTTTGGCGCGGACAGCTTCAGAGCCGATGCGCCCGAGATAGACGAGCTTGAGCGCGAGGAGTTTGAGGCCATCGTCCCACTTATCGCAAAGAGCGTGGAGGAGGAGTTTTTGGCTGAAGCAAATCTGCCGTTTTTTGCGTATAAGCTGGATTTGGCGGTCAAATTTGAAGGCGCGGGCAGCAGCTTGGCGCAGCGCAGCTTCGAGCATAAATTTTACTTTGAAAACGCTGCGTGAAAAGCCGAGCTAAAGCGCAAAATGGATGATTATATAGACGAGCTCATTATCCGCCGCGATAAAAAGATCAAAGACGGCCGCGAGATTTTCGTGTTTATGGATCGCATTTTCGATCTTTCGCTTATGGATTACGACGAAACGGCGCTCATGGCGCTGCTAGAGCGGGTAATTGATGCGGTGCAGGACGTCAAAAACAGGCGGCTTTTAGAGGATTTTATCATCGCGCTAGAGAATAATCTGCGGCGCTGGAAAGAGGAGAAATTCCTGCCGAAATTTTACGATATCAGCGATGGCGGCTGGAGTAAAGATTACGAGCTCAAAAAGGATTTTACGCGGCAAAACGTGGACGCGGGCGAGCTTGCGTTTTTCGTGCGGGCGGCGTTTTGGAATATCAAATTTAAGCGCTATAGCTGGGATGTGGATCTTGCGCGCAAAGATTTGGAGTGCGCGGCTAAAATTTTCGGCTCGGCTCAGGCGCAAAGCTATCTGGATCACGGCACGGGCGAGCTTAAGGGAGAGCTAGTAAAATTTAAAGACGCGGACGTAGAGTGTCTAGCGAACGATGTTTTCGCGCAGGTTCGCGTGAAAATCAAAAATGAAACGGCGGACGCGTATAAAAAGGCGCTAAATTTCATCGTAAAGCTGCTGCAAGCGGGCTTTGCTGCGAGCTACGCCGTAAAGCTTAGCTCCAAAGCGCAGAAAGTTTATCTGCCGATCAAAGGCCTTGCGCCCACGCAAACTCACCGCTTTTTCGCCGCCGCGCTCGCGCACGAGCTGGACGGGGAGCTTGAGCTTTACGCAAACGAGGCGCTAAGACACAAGTTTGAGTTCTACGCCGACACGGACGGCGAAAAGTGCCTGATGAGCGGCAGCTACGCAGTTTTCGGCCTTGCGCTAAAGAGCGAAAAATACTTTGAGCTCGCGCGGCGCTACTTTGAGACGGTGGATGCCGAACATCAGAGCGCGCATATTAAATTTATCGAGGCATTTATCGATCGCTACGGCATTAGCGAGCGTAGTTTAGGGGTGATCGTCGCAGGGCTGCTGTCATATCAAGAGGATAAAATTTACAAAAGCTTAAAGGCGCTAATGAGCGAGCCTGCGAACAAAGCTCTGTTTGCGCACGCGATCTCGGGGCTGAGCGAGCATGAAAAAGAGAGCGCAGCGTATGCCGTGTGGGGGAAGGATTGGAAGAAAAATTTAAAGGGGTAAATTTGAGCACTATTTTATATTGGTTTTTGACTGAAATTCAAAGCGGACAACAGTGCCTCATCGCTGTAAAATTTAGCAGACTTTTGAAAATTATAAAAATTTCGTTTAAGCGTAAAAAGCTTTGTTTCGGCTTAGGAACGGCATATCTGATTTTGTATTTGGCATTTGATTTCTTGCCGAAATTTTCATTTCATACGCCTATTTTTAATATTTTTTACGATTTTATCTACTTTGTATTTAGAGTTTCCGTGCCGCTATTTTTAGTCTATTTTTGCATAGACAAAAGCAAGCTTTTATTTGCAAAAAATCAAAATTTAACGCCACAATTTATGATTATTGCCGCTGGTTGGTATTTATTGGCTTTTTATCAATTCAGCAGAGGATATTTTTACTATTTTTATATTGTATCGCCGATTTTATTCTTAATTTTTAGGGTTAGGAGTGTAAATTTTATCTTGTTTCTCACGCTGATTTGCTTCGAGCTATTTTTTGATGCGTTTTACGATACGGGCGGTTTCTTAGCTTTTTTACTATTTTTTATGTCGATTTTTATGTGGTTTTTGTATGATAAAATTTTACGAATTTTATCAAAATTCGGCTCAGCGAAATCGGCAAAAGAGATCAAGATAAAGGAGAAAAAATGGCGATAGACGGAGTAAAAATTATCGACAGCGACGACGGATACGATATATATTTGACTATCACCGAGCGATACAAGGATGGCGAAGATGTTGAAACGATACTGCAAGATGTTTTGGCGCAGGTGGAAAATTTCTGCACCGATGAGCTTTATAGCGAGATTTATTGGACGGCTCTGGCGTATTCGCTTTGGAAGATCGGTTTTTTAAACGACGAGATTCGCGAAAAAGCCCTTGCTATCATAAAAGGCGGCGCAAGCCAGATGTGGAACAAGGTCTTTGAAAAATCTCAAAAGAGCCGCCAAAAAGCGCTTGACAAATTGGCGCTTCAGCTAAAAAGCGAAAACCCTAGACCGCTTAAACGACCCAAAATTTCGAAGCAAAAAACGCCGTATTTCGAGGAGGGCGACGTTTTATCTGTCCGGATGCAGCAGGGATACGGCGTTTGCTTTGTCTCGGCGGTAGATCAAACGCCCAGGAAGCTCGAGTACCACCTAGCCTGCACCAGATTGCTGCAAAAAGAGCCGCCCGGCATGGATGATTTTTTAAAAAGCAAGATCGCGAGCTCGAAAAACGGCGAGTTTCTTAGAGCGGACCGCTGGTTTAATCATAAGGATTTAAAGGAGCTGCTGCCTCATCTAAAAAAGATCGGCAAAGTAAAATTTGCCCCGTTTAAATTGGGCGAATTATCTCCCGCGAAAGAATTGGAAGATTTTTATAATAAAATCATGGCAGATCCCAAAATATGGGGCTTTAGGCTAATTGATACAGCCCGTTTCGTAGAGGCTGTGATCGAGGATATAAAAGGATAAAAGCGCCGCGCGGTAAATTTTAAAATTTAACCCTGGCGAAATTTTATAAATTTAGCCCTTTGCGGTGAAAATTTATAAATTTAACTCTCCGTGCGCGCTTTGCTTTTTGAAATTTCATCGCTGCTTGCACTATTTAAAATTTCATCATTGCTTGCGGCGTTTTTTGCGAGCGATTTTTGAAATTCGTATTTGAAATAAAACGCCCACGCGAGCGGACACAGAAAAAATAGCGCACGGATTACGTAGAGCGATTTTAGCGGTATTTGAAAATATATCCACACGCAAAAAACGTAGCTTAAAACATACGCGAGCGCGCAGATTGCGGGCAAAAACCTTCTAAGCTTAATCGCCGCAACCAAAAGATAGATGCAGATTGCGATGAGAGAGCCTGCGAAAAAATAAAACATCGTGCCTTCTTTTTGGAAGTGCTCATCCGCACCCAGATAGCCTAAAATGCATGCCGCGACGATCAAGAGCGCTAAGACTGCTCTTAGCGGCGCAAGAGAGCGCTTTATCGCGCCGGTAAGCAGCCAATGCAAGCAGAGCGCGATAAAATAGGCATTTGCGGTAAAATCGAAAGACATATAAAACGGTTTTTCGCCGAAATTTTTCCAAAAATACTCGCGCCCAAAAATCGCAATATGCGTAAAATAGATCGTGCCGAATTTCGCCGCTAAAAACGCAGCCGTAAGCAGGATCGGATGCAGCAGCGCCCTGCCTGCAAGCAGGTCCGCGCAAATGCGCCTCAGAAAATTTATCAATCTTTTCACGCTAGGCTCCTTTGGAATTTAGACGCTTGCGGCGTCTTTTGTGAAATTTTCGCCGTCTAGGTTAAGTCTAAATTTGATCTCAAATCGAGATAAATTTTAGCTTGAGAGCTTTTAAAAATCGCTTAGCGGCAAAGGCGTAAATTTGCGTGCTTGGAGGTGGGCTGCATATTTTAAAATTTACGTTGCTTAAATTGGCTTTCCTATGCAAGCTGTTTGCGGGCAAGCGCATATTGCAAAAGGCGCGGATGAAATGGGGCATCAACTAGCTCGTCCGTCCGCTCGTAGCATTTAAAATTTTATTCGATTTTTAGTTGCGCAGCTGGCTTATCTGCGGCGGGTTTGCGTATAGCGAGGTTTGTGCGCGGCATGGGCTTGCACGTAGTTAGGTTTGCGCAATAGGCGGCGGGTGGATTAAAATTTGTTTTAAATCATTAGCGAGGGTGCGCCCCTTTTCGCAGCGGATGCGAGGCAGGGCGCAAATTTTATAAATTTTCGGCGGATCGCCTAGCTCAAGCGTAAAATTTTACGCGCCTATAATCACAGCCGATAAAAGCCCCCATAAAATGGCTTCTATCGCTAGCACAGAGTGAAGTACGGCCTTACTCATCGCTTCTCCTTTGTTTTTAATTTCATTATTTGCTCGGTTCGGGCTGCTATGGGCGTGCCCGATCGATCTATGGGCGGGATTATATAAGGTGATTGTGTTCTTAATGTGTCTTTTGAAATTTAGGACAAAATTTCTCCGTCCGTTGCAAAGCGCAAGCGAGCGGCGGCAGATTTCAGGCAAAATTCGGCAGTCTGTGTTAAGGCGCGGCAAATTTAAGCGAGCCTGCCGCCCGCTGTAATACGCGGCAAAGTCGCAGCGCGCGGTAAATTTAAAGCAGAATTTCGACTTTGTCGCAGCGCGCGAGGCGTCCGCGGCAAATCGATATAAAATTTAAAGCAGAATTTTATGTGAATGCGGCGCGCGACACGCCCGCGCTTTTTTACGCCGTCAAAGCTTGTATCATCAAAGGACTGCATCGGCTAGGATTGCGCCGTCAGGGCCCGTATCGTCAAAGCTTGCATCGGCGTGGCTTGCGCCTGTGGGGCGAAATTTTACGGCGAGCTACGAATTGCAAGACGCAGCTCATCCGCGCCGTTTTGATCTAAAATTTAAAGCGGAATTTTAACGCGCGCCTCGGTTCCGACGCCGGGTTCGCTTTCGTATTCGATCTGCCCGCCTAAAAGATCAAGCGCCGTGCGTACGATGCTAAGCCCAAGCCCGCTGCCGAGCTCCTTATGCGATTCCTCGCACTGATAAAATCGGTCAAAAATTTTATCCAGCTTCTCGCGCGAGATGCCGATGCCTTCGTCTTTTATGCTCACCTGCGCAAAGCCATCGCAAGCGCGGCAACAAACGAAAATTTTACCGCCTTGTTGCGAATACTTAAGCGCATTTTCGATCAAATTTCGCCAAATTTGATTTAGCAGCCCCGCGTTTGATCGCACGCTAAGCGGCGATAAATCTAGCTCAAACTCGCGCCCTTCGTAGCTTTGGCTCAGCGATATGATGCATTGCCGCAGCTGCTCGTCGATACGTACCATCTCATCTAGGCGTACCGCCGCACCGCTATCAAGCCTCGTTAGCTTTAGCATATCGGTGCAGAGCTTGCTTAGGCGGTTTGCTTCCGCACCGATGGAGGCTGCGTATCGCACGGCGCGCTCCTCGCTCACGCCGCCCTCTATCATCTCGCTTAACGCAGCGATCGAGGAGATCGGCGTTTTCATCTCGTGCGAGACGTTTGAGACGAACTCCTTTTGCAGCTGCTCGTGCTTTTGCAGCTTCTGCGCCATTTTATTGACGTTTACTACGAGCTCGTCCAGCTCGTGCATATAGACGTAATCAGTGCGGTACCTGTGTATCTTGCGCTCGGCGCGCGCCTCAAAATCGCCGTTTGCGATCGCGGTGATCGCGCCTAGTAACCGCTTGATCGGGCGGAATAAAATTTTAAGTCCGAAGTAAAGCAGGGTAAAATTTAGCGCCATCGTGATTAGGCAGATGATCGCGCACAGCGCCACTCCGTCCCAAAAGCCGCCGATCTTGCCGCCGATACCGATGTAAAAAAGCATGCAGACTGCAAAGCAGACGATGAAATTTATCACGCCGAATGCGAGCGAAGAGTAAAACGCGATAAAGCTTTTGAGGCTGATGAGGTATTTTTTCATGCTCGCTCCTTTTTTACCGCTTTGTAGCCGAGCCCGCGCACGGTAATTATCTCAAAGTCCTTGGAGTTTTCAAATTTTGCCCGTAGCTTTTTGATGTGCGTATCTACGACGCGCTCGTCGCTGTCCGTTTCGTAGCCCCAAATTTCGCTCATTATCTCAAATCTCGTAAAAATTCTGCCCGCGTAGCTTAGCAGCAGAAACAAAAGACGAAATTCCTTCGGCGCTAGGCTTATCCGCTCGCCCGCCGCGCGGACGCTAAGCGTATCGTAGTCAAGCTCGCTTCCGCCGATGAGAAGCCGCTTTTCGTTTGCGATCTTGGCTCGCCTTAGCAGCGCATGCACGCGCAGCACGAGCTCTTTTAAATTTATCGGCTTGCTCATATAATCGTCCGCGCCGCTTTTAAAGCCCGTCTGCATATCCTCGATCTCGCTTTTTGCCGTTATAATCAGTATCGGCTGGCTCTTGCCGTCGCGCCTAACGTATCTGCTAAGCTCAAAGCCGTCCATCTTAGGCATCATCACGTCCGAGATGATCAGATCGAAGTGCGCCTCATCCAGCGCCTCTGCCGCCTGCTTGCCATCGAAGGCGCAGCTCACGCTAAAGCCCTCATCAAGCAGCTTTTCTCTTATCGCCGAGCTCAAAGCCTCGTCGTCTTCGACCAGTAAAATATTAAGCATAATCGCTCCCGTTTTGCTAAATTTATGCACTTAAATTTATACATAAAATTTTAAGAAATAATGAGATATTATACGTAAATTTTTTCAAGGAGTAAAGAATGAATTTCAAAAAAA
>CAURGM010000044.1:0-7576 GCA_963524395.1 uncultured Campylobacter sp. | reverse complement strand
TCCAAGAATTCCAAGAATTCCAAGAATTCCAAGAATTCCAAGAATTCCAAGAATTCCAAGAATTACGCTCATCTCAAAAATCATAGTTAAATTTTAGCAAACTCTGAACCCGATTGCTAAAATTTTATAAAATTTATATAAAAACCTTGACATCCTACCACTCAATGTTGTATAATATTGGCAATCTTACCGAAAGAGTGCTAAAAGTGAAAACGAATAAACGTGATATGATCCTGGAATCCATCATTTCCGCCTATCTCGATAGCAACACCCCGATCGGATCTTCAGAGTTGGGTGAGCGTATGGGCGTAGCGATGTCAGCGTCTAGCATCCGAATTTATTTTAAGCGCTTAAGCGACGAGGGGGCTTTGACGCAGCTTCATGTAAGTGGTGGTAGAATCCCCACAGTTGCGACGATGCAGGATTACTGGCGCGCTAGGCTTAGCTTCGACGATGAGTTGAAAATAGACGATGCTCGCGAGCTAGAAGCGGTGCTTGAGGATTTTGAAATTTACTGTATGATTTTCAACGCCGAAAACGAAGCCCTAAGCGAAGTCATCAATCACGATGATCGTTTCATAATCCTTGCATTTAGAACGGACGAGATTATCTTAAAATACGATTTTAGAGTTTTTAAATTCCTATCAAATTTAATAGGAATTTCACTCGGAGATTTGGAGCTAGCTTCGATGCAGATCGGTCTGCGCGAGCTTAGCACCAAGATCAGGGAGCTAAAAAATTCTAAAATCGAATTTCTTTGTAACGAGGTCGTGGCGTATAAAATTTTCAAAGACGAGCGGTTTAAAATTTTACTCAACCCCTCGATCGCCGTAAATTTTACTAAGAATTTGATCTTCGCGCCCTACTTCGAGCACGGATTTATGGGGATCAAACGCCCCGTGAAATTCGAAGGCGAGGACGCTACGATGATCTGCGCAGGCAGCGTTTACGAGAATTACGAGAAATTTTTTAACTACGCTAAAGGAGTAGCATGAGCCATAAATTTAAAGAGCACGGCGATAAAAACGCAGCGTGCTATAGTGAAGAAAAAGAGGTTTGCGAGCAGTGCGCGTCAGAGGCGAGCGAGCCGCAAGAGGCGCAGACATGCGACGATACCGACGCGCAGATACAAAAGCTTCAAAACGAGCTGAGTGAGATCACCGATAAATTTTACCGCGCCAATGCGGATTTTGAAAATCTCAAAAAACGTTTGGAAAAAGAAAAAGATAGCGCTGTTGCTTACGCTAGCGAGAGCTTTGCGAAGGATCTGCTGCCGATAATCGACGCTCTTGAGGAAGCCGCCAAAATTGATGTGGAAGGTAATGAGCTTGCAGATAAAATCGAAGTCGGCGTAAAACAATGTCTAAGCCTTTTTACAAAGACTTTTGAGAAATACGGTATCGTGCCGATAGCGACGGATGCGGGATTTGATCCTAGCGTGCATAACGCTATTTCGATGATTGAAGCCGAAGGTGCTAAAAAAGGCGATATCGTTCAAGTATATCAAAAAGGCTATATGTATAAGCAGCGCGTTTTGCGCGCCGCTATGGTAGTGGTGGCGAAATAATCGCTCAAATTTTAAAATTTTAAATTCAACACAAAGGATAAACAAATGGCAAAAGTCATAGGCATCGACCTAGGAACAACAAACTCGTGCGTAAGCATATTCGAACGCGGCGAGAGCAAGATCATACCGAATAAAGAGGGTAAAAACACCACTCCGTCGGTAGTAGCTTTCACCGACAAAGGCGAGGTTTTAGTAGGCGACAGCGCCAAGCGCCAAGCAGTCACTAACCCGGAAAAGACGATCTACTCGATCAAGCGCATCATGGGTCTTATGATGAATGAGAAAAACGCGCAGGAGGCCAAAAAGCGCCTACCGTATAAGATCATCGACCGAAATGGCGCGTGCGCGGTAGAGATCGCGGGCAAGGTTTATACGCCGCAAGAAATTTCAGCCAAGGTGCTGATCAAGCTAAAAGAGGACGCGGAGGCGTTTTTGGGCGAGCCCGTCGTAGATGCGGTTATCACCGTGCCTGCGTATTTCAACGACAGCCAAAGAAAGGCAACAAAAGAAGCAGGAACAATCGCAGGCTTAAACGTGCTTCGTATCATCAACGAGCCGACCGCAGCGGCGCTTGCGTATGGACTGGATAAAAAAGAATCCGAAAAGATCGTAGTTTACGATCTGGGCGGCGGTACATTCGACGTAACCGTGCTAGAAACCGGCGATAGCGTCGTAGAAGTTTTAGCTACCGGCGGTAATGCATTTTTGGGCGGCGATGATTTCGATAACAAACTGATCGACTTTTTAACCTCAGAATTTCAATCTGAAACAGGCATCGACTTGCGCGGCGATGTCATGGCTATGCAACGCCTAAAAGAGGCTGCGGAAAACGCCAAAAAAGAGCTAAGCAGTGCGATGGAAACGACGGTAAATTTACCTTTCATTACCGCTGATGCCACAGGTCCAAAGCACCTGATGAAAACCATCACTAGAGCTAAATTTGAAAGCATGATCGATTCTTTGGTAGATGAGACCATAAGCACTCTAAAAAAGGTCGTAAGCGACGCGGGACTAAGCATGAACGACATCAAAGAAGTCGTCATGGTAGGCGGCTCGACGCGCGTGCCTTTAGTGCAAGAGGAAGTCAAAAAGGCTTTCGGCAAGGAGCTAAATAAGAGCGTAAACCCTGACGAAGTCGTAGCAATCGGTGCAGCAATCCAAGGCGCGGTCATCAAAGGCGACG
Organism: uncultured Campylobacter sp.; assembly: GCA_963524395.1. Classification (GTDB taxonomy): domain Bacteria; phylum Campylobacterota; class Campylobacteria; order Campylobacterales; family Campylobacteraceae; genus Campylobacter_B. Next base: position 4,826 of record CAURGM010000044.1, on the reverse strand, counting down.
TAAAAGATGTGCTACTACTCGACGTGACTCCGCTAAGCCTCGGCATCGAAACCCTGGGTGGCGTGATGACCAAGATCATCGAGAAGGGAACTACGATACCTACGAAAAAATCTCAAACCTTCTCAACTGCAGAGGATAACCAAAGCGCCGTTACGATCAACGTCTTGCAGGGCGAGCGCGAGTTTGCGAAAGATAACAAATCGCTAGGAAATTTCAATCTTGAAGGTATCATGCCCGCTCCTCGCGGCGTACCGCAGATCGAGGTGGAATTTAACATCGACGCGAACGGAATTTTAACCGTTTCGGCAAAAGACAAAGCCACCGGCAAAGCAACCGACATCCGCATCACTGGCTCAAGCGGCTTAAGCGACGCCGAGATCGATAAGATGGTCAAGGATGCCGAGCTTCACAAAGAGGAAGACAACAAGCGCAAAGAGACCGTCGAAGCGCGCAACCAAGCCGATAGCATCGCACATCAAACCGAAAAGAGCCTAAGCGAGATGGGCGAGAAGGTGCCGGGCGATCTACGCGCTAAGATCGAGGGCGCGCTAAATGATCTAAAAGCCGTGCTAAAGGATGAAAGCGCGAGCAAGGAAGCGATAAACTCTAAAGTAGAAGCCCTAAGCAAGGTCGCCGAGGATCTATACAAGGCTGCCAGCGCAAATCAAGGTGCGCAAGGCGGATCGCAAAGCTCCGGCTCAAACGGCGATAAAAAAGACGACGACGTCATCGACGCCGAAGTCGAGTAACCCGCCGCAAAGTGAAATTTTATAGCCGCGCGCTCGGTAATTTTGCTAGAGCTTGAAAGGCAATTTTACCGGCACGCGGCAGAAGCAACCCCATAAACCGCACATAAAATTTCACAGCTTCACAAGCTTGGGCGTTTTTCATACGCCCGAGCTTAACTGCTACTTCAAATTAAATTCCCAACAAACTAAAATTTTGAGTCACACATAAATACTACTAAATTTTGCGCTGTATAAATATCGCTAGACATTAGAGCATATCCGAACGCGATCGAAATTTCTCCGCACCGATCTCAAATATAGCTGAAATTTTAAGCCTATCGCCTACAAACGAAGCTGCGATAAATTTAAATGTATGGCGAGAAAGTAAAAAATGTATCGTAAAAAGCGCCGGTTAAATTTTAGAAGCAAAATAGCTAAATTTAAAGGCGCGCAGATTGATTTATGAAAAAGCGAAAGCCCAAAGGCGGCGATTCGCCTTTGGGCTTTAAATTTAGCCTTATTTAGCTAGAGCTAATTCTTGCGAGTATTCGCATCAGGGGTGAAAAGCGGCTTATTTAGCAGCTTGAAATCGCCTACGAACTTCTGCCCCTTCTCGCTAGTGATCCATTTGATGAAGCGCTGCGCGTTTTCGTAGTCCGCTTTTGGGCAGTGCTTAGGATTGACCGCGATTACGGAGTAAAAATTCTTCAGATCGTTATCGCCTTCGTTGATGATAACCATATCCGGATTTCCCTTTTTATTGTCCTCGTATTTGATGTAGGTGCCGCGATCGGTGAAGGTCACGCCCTTTTGCTCGGCGGCTGCGTTGATCGTAGCGATCATGCCTTGACCGGTTTGGTTATACCACGCCTCGTTTTCAGGCACGGCGCCATCGACCTTTTTCCAAATTCCTTTTTCTTTGTTATCGGTACCCGATTTGTCGCCGCGAGAGAAAAATTTAATCTTCTCCGCCTTAATTAGCTCAAACGAACCCTTAAGATCCTTGCCTTTAAATTTAGGCGCGATGGATTTATCGGCGATGAGGATAAAATCATTATACATAACGGGCGTGCGGTCAACGCCGAAGCCTTTTTCTACAAATTCTTTCTCGACCTTCGGCGAATGCACGAAAAGTATATCCGCATCGCAGTTCTCGCCAAGCTTTAGAGCAGCACCGGTACCTACCGCCGTCCATTTGATATCGACGCCTGTTTCCGCCTTATATGCAGGATAGATAGCGTCTAATAAGCCCGTATTATCGGTGCTCGTAGTGGTTGCCATCACCAAATCGTTATCGGCGGCAAAAAGGCTCGCACTAAGAGCAAGCGAAACAAAAAATATTTTTTTCATGTTATCTCCTTTAAAAAATATGCTATTATAGCATATAAATTTGCCAAAATAGAACATTTAGGACGCGATCTTGGACTTTATTTTAGAAGGAATTTTAAGCGCATTCGGACTGCTTTTTAGCGGAGATGCGGAGACCTTTTCGGCGATTAAAGCGACGCTTTATACTTCTAGCATCTCGATACTTTTCGCTATTGTAATCGGCTTTCCGCTAGGATTTATCCTCGGATTTTATGAATTTCGCGCTCGCAGAACGCTTAGGCTTTTAAGCGACGTAGCGCTTGCGATGCCCACGGTAGCGATAGGACTGATCCTTTACGCTTTCATCTCCAGAAACGGCCCTTTTGGCGAGCTGGGGTTGCTTTTTACGCTTAAAGCCGTGATGCTCGGACAGTTTGTCTTGGCGCTCCCTATCATCGTCTCGCTAAGCGCCAGCGTCATCGAAAATATGGATAAGAAGCACTATCTAAACATTATGAACTACCGCCTAAGCCCGCTAAATTTAATCCTTTGCGTGCTTTACGAGCTGCGCTACGCCCTACTGGTCGTCATCGCCACCGCTTACGGGCGGATCGTCGCCGAGGTGGGCGTAGCGATGATGATCGGCGGCAATATCAAATATTTCACCCGCACGATCACCACGGCGATCTCGCTTGAGACCAATAAGGGCGAGTTTGCGATGGGTATAGCGCTCGCGCTGGTGCTGATTTTAATAGCGTTTGCGGTAAATTTAGCCATCCACGCGCTAAAAAGGTTAGATCGATGAGTGCAGATAAACTAAAGCGTCCGAGCAAAAATTTCACGGACAAAAACCGGGCGGAGCGGGAGAACGAAAATTTTATGAGCGAAAATTTAACGGACGTAAATTCCGCCCCCGAGAATTCTATGCGCGCAAATTCTACGCGCGTAAATTTCGCTGCCGAGAATTCTGCGAGTAAAAATTCCAAGAGCGAGAATTTCGCGAGTGAGAATTCTGCGAGAAAGAATTTTGCAAATGAAAATTCTGCGGGTAAAAATTCCAAGAGCGAGAATTTAGCGCGTGAGAATTCTGCGAGAAAGAATTTTGCAAATGGGAATTCCGCCGCCGCGCGAGCTGTACCCCATAGCGAGCAAATTTCGGTGCGAGATCTAGTGCTACACTACGGACGGAGCGAAATTCTAAATATCCCTAGCCTAGATCTAAATACGAGCGGCATCACGGCGCTTTTGGGTTCCAACGGCAGCGGCAAATCCACGCTACTGCGAATTTTGTCCTTTTTGCAGCATCCAAGCAGCGGCAGCGTGGAGCTTTGGGGGCAGCGTGCGCCATCTTTGCAGACGCTGCGGCAGACCTGCTTGCTGCTGCCCGAACCCGTGCTTTTAAAACGCAGCGTGGAGCAAAATTTTAAATTTGCGCTCAAAAGTCGCGGCGCGCTTGCGGAATTTGACGAGCGAGTGGATGAGGCGCTCAGCCTAACGGGACTTGATAGAAGTTTTTTATCAAAGAAGCATTTCGAGCTTAGCTCGGGGCAGACGCAGCGCATCGCGTTTGCGCTCGCTCTGGCGCAGCGCGCGAAGCTCTATTTGCTCGACGAGCCGACCAACAGCCTCGATCTTGCCGCCTCCAAGCTCTTTGCGCGCGCGATTTTATTTATGCGGAGTCGCTACGGCTGCGGCTTTATCATCGCCAGCCACGATGAGAAATGGCTCAGCGCGATCGCGCAAAGAAGCGTATTTTTGCATCGCGGCAAGATATGCGAGTTTGAATACAAAAATATCTTTGACGTGCAAAACGGGATTTTAAAATTTTCGGATGAAATTTCGCTGCGCCTTGAAGAGGGGCTCGCACGCGCTCGCAAAATCGCGATAAATCCGAGTAAAATTTTATTATCACAACGCCCGTTTGAGCGCTGCTTCGCGGGGGTTTTGCACTCGGTTTCGCTTCAGTACGGCTCCTCGCTGCTCATCAAGATCAAGGCGGGCGACGTGCTGCTAAAATGCGTCACGGCGCAGGATGAGCGGCGCTGGAGCGCGGGCGAGAGGGTCTATTTCGGATTTGAAAACGGCGCGTTTTTGGGACTGGAGTAATTCTGCGCGGTGCGGATAAGCTTTATTTTGCTTTAGAATTTTTATTCGCGCGGCACTAATAAATTTCATTTCTACCTCAAATTTTCACTGCGAACCATCTATCGCGGCGTACCCGGCGAAACAGAGCGCAAAAATTTGCGTCTTTAAATTTTAAAATTTACAGGCAGGGCTTTACCGAATACGGCGCAGCGTGAAATTTTAAAATTCCATTGCTAAAAAATTTTAAAATTTAGCCGCGAATACAGCTAGCGGGATTTTGAAATTCCACAATTTCTAGGCGCGGAATTTCAAATTCTAAATTTTAACTCCGCGGAATTTGCCCGCAAATTTACGAACGAAATTATATGTTCCTCCGAGGAACGCGCCGTTTGCCTACAGTGCAAAGGTGGAACGATAGTAAGAATTCCGCGGCGCAAAACCCGCGCAAAATTCCAAAGAAACGGCGCAGAATTCCGATAAAATTTAAAAACGGCGTGGGATTTTATAAAATTTCACGAGCTCAAAAAAGCGGCAAACCCCTAACCTGCGCTACTTAAATTTTCCCGCCGAACATCTCATACATCGCCTTTTCCTCGCCCCAAAGCTCGCGGTGCTTTTTGATGCAGGATTTTATCGCGCCAACTAAATAGAGCACGTCTTGCTCGGTGTGCGTGTAGTGCAGGCTCACGCGCACGAAGCCGGGCT
>CAURGM010000043.1:0-7687 GCA_963524395.1 uncultured Campylobacter sp. | reverse complement strand
TGTTCCTCGACGAAGTATCAAAACTCATAAAAATAGGCATAAAAAGCGACTATGTAGAGCTAAAAGATAACCTAAATTTTTTAAAAGGAAAGCTTAAAATATCGGAGCAAATACGTAAAAATATCGTGCATAAAGAGAGATTTTACGTTTGCTATCAGGAATTTTCCATAGATAGAGCAGAAAATCGTCTCATAAAAAGCACGCTCGAGTTTTTATACAAGCGCTCAAAATCAAGCAGAAATCAACGGCTTATTAGAGAATATTTATTTATCTTTGACGAAATTTCATCTAGCTCCGATATAAACGCGGACTTTAGCCGCTTAAAACTAAATCGCCAAACAAAATACTATGAACAAGCGCTTTTATGGAGCAAGATATTTTTACAAAATAAGTCGTTTAGTCCGTATAGAGGTAGTGATGTAGCCTTTGCCTTGCTTTTTGATATGAATAAACTATTTGAAAGCTATGTCGGAAATTTTATAAAGAAAAAGCTTCCGGATGCTATATTGCAGCATTCGCAAAAGCATCTTATAGAAAAACCAAAAGGCTTTATGCTAAAACCAGATATATTTTTAAGGCATCAAAAACGAAATTATATAGCCGACACAAAATGGAAGATCATCAAATCAAAAGACGATATATCCCAAACTGACCTATACCAGTTATACGCTTACGGCAAAAAATATGAGTGCAGTAAACTTTATCTCATCTACCCAAGGATAAGCGGTATCAATCAAAAGGCTATGAAATTTAGATACGAAAATGATATGCGACTCAATGTTTTATATTTTGATTTAGAAAAAGGCAAACTTATCAAATATTTATTAGATTAATATTACTCATATGACCTATATTCTAATTTTTCCTCTTTTAGGTATTGAAATCTTACGCTCAAATTTACTATTACTTGGTTATATATTTTATAACAAGGCGGAGCATAAGCATGATAGAACAAGAGATACGGTAGGAGTATGACGAGTATTCCTTTTTGATAAAAGCAAAAACTAGCGATGATTTTGTGAGAAATGTTATATTTACTAAATACGACTGCATGGATGTGGCAAAGGACTCTTATAGACAGGCCGTAAAGGCGCTAAATAGCCCTTTATGACGTAATTGATGAAGCAAAATTTATATTGCAGCGTCTAGGTCAAGATTTTGGCCATGATACCGAGTTTGTGCAAGAGATGCAGCAGGAGATACTAAACATAGGGATTACGTCATACGAATATCAAGAGGTACCAAAATAATAAGTACTTACAATATCTAATACCCAGAAAACGGTTTTTTTATGCTGCCGCTAGCGGAGTTATAAATATTAACTCCATTTAAAACATCATCATGGGCTTGTGGCCATGGATATCACCTTGAAACATTATCTTTATTTTAAAAGTCTTACAAACTGTTTGTCGCCGCATCTTTGTCGTCTTTGGTGGCAACTCACATGCTCTAGCTAAGTTGTGAGTGATCAAAACGAAATTTTACACAGATTCGCGATGAAATTTCGCGTATGTTCACGGCGCAATCCCTCGCAGATTAGCGGCGAAATTTTACGCAATCCGGGTGAAATTTTATTCGCGAAATGAGAACGGATTTAAAATTTAACCGTTTTTTCAAGCGAATTTTGCCACAATTACGCTCAAATTTCATTGGGGCGAAAGATGAAAAAATATACTAAGCAAATCATCGCGATGCTCGCGCTAAACGCGATTTACAGCGGCTCGGGGATCTTAATTTTAAGCTTTATCAATAAATATCTACTTGACGGCGCCGAAAGAGGTGGGCGCATCATCGCGCTATTTTTTGCGCTATTAGCGATATTTCTGCTGCTTTCGGTGCTAAGTCGCATCATGCTTTGCAAGATGGAAAATGACTTCGTGTTCGATCTGCGCACCAAGATCATCAAGCAGATCATCGATACGAAGTTCGAGCGCATCGAGGCCGCGTCGAAGGCGAACCTGCTTGCGTCCCTTTCCAGCGATATTTCGCGCCTGACCGAGGGCTTTATGCGCATCTCTGAGCTGATCCAAGGCGCGATGATCGTGCTATTTTGCGGTATCTACGTGCTATACATCGCGCCTATGATGTTTGCGTTTTTATTCGTCTGGATCGGCGCGCTGATGATTTTCAACCGCTTTTTGATGAAAAAAGTCATGCAAAATTACGATCTGTACCGCCAAAACGAGGACGTTTTGTATAAAAACTACGCCGCGGCGATCGAGGGGCATAAGGAGCTGTCGCTAAGCCTAGCCAAAGCAAAGAGCCTATACGAAAACGACTTTTTGCCCAACGCGCAAAATTTACGCCAAAGCTCGCTGCGAGCCGAGGTTTACGGCGCGTTCGCGAGTAATTTTATGAACGTGATGATGCTAGGCGCCGTGGGATTCGTACTTTATTTCGGGCTCAGCGGTGGCAAAGCGGAGCTTGCAAACGCCGTAACGATCGCGCTTACGGTGCTTTTTTTGCGCGCGCCTTTGATGATGCTCATATTCTCGCTTCCTAGCGTGCTGCGCGCCAAGATCGCCTACGCAAAGATCAATGAGCTGGGCTTAGATCCATTCGTGCAGGGCTTTGAGCTTGCGCAAATGCAGCCGTGGCGCAGCCTGGAGCTTAAAGACGTGGGCTTTTCGTATCCAGACGGGAAATTCGGCATCAAAGGAGTAAGCTTGCAGCTAAATGCGGGCGAGACGGTGTTTTTAATCGGCGAAAACGGCAGCGGAAAATCGACGCTTTTTATGATTTTAGCAGGCCTTTATACGCCGCAAGCAGGCGAAATTTTAGCCGATGGCGCGGCCCTTAAACCCTCCGATCTGCGCGCCTACAGCAACAACATAAGCGCAGTTTTCAGCGATTTTTATCTCTTCGACTACGCTACGGGCGATGCGGACATCGCGCGCGAGTGGCTAGCGCTTACGCACCTGCAGGATAAGGTTGAGCTAAAGGGGGCTAAATTTAGTACCACGAGCCTATCTAGCGGGCAGCGCAAGCGTTTGGCGCTCGTAAGCGTGCTGATGGATGGGCGAAAATTTTTGATGCTCGATGAGTTTGCCGCCGATCTTGATCCGCAGTTTCGCGCAGAGTTTTACGAGCGAATTTTGCCCGAGCTGAAATCGCGCAGATACACGATCTTTGCGATCTCGCATGATGATAAATACTTCGGCGCTGCAGATAAAATTTATAATATGCAAAAAGGCGAAATTTCGCGCATAAAGTAAAGCGGCGAAATTTTAAAATTCTACGCAGAATTTCGCGATGGAATTTGGCGTCTAGATGAAATTCCGCCTTAGGATTTTGCCACGAAATTCTACGATTTAAATTTCAGCGGGAAGGTAAAATTTGCTTAAAATTTTACAGCGTAAATTCCGCTTCAAGCCCCTACGCTAAAGTTCGCAGTAGATAGAATTTCGCCTCTTTGGCGCAAATTGCAAAAATTTAACCGAAATTTACTAAATTTTGATTATACTGCACCCACAATTTAAAAAGAAAGGATAGGAATGAAAAAAGTTCTTATTGCATGTGCTGCGGTTGCGGCGTTTAGTTCGAGTGTATTCGCCGCTGATGGCGCTACTTTATATAAAAAATGCGTGGCCTGTCATGGAGCCAACGCCGAGAAGCCTTATCTTGGCGGCAAAGTACCTGCGCTAAACACCCTAAGCAAGGAAGATATCATCGCTAGCCTAAAAGGCTACAAAGACGGCACCTTGGGCGAGGGCAAGGGAAAATTCGGCATGATGGGCGTTATGAAAGGTCAAGCAGCTTCACTTAACGACGAATCGATCGAAGCGCTAGCCGATTTCATCGTTTCTAAAAAATAATTTCAAACTTCATTCGGCGGGCTTTGTGCTCGCCGAGCTTCGCTTAACCTTAAATTTCAAAATTCTACGCTAATATCACGTAAAAATTCCAAAGGCTCATAATGTTTAACGGACTGATCAGAGAGATCGCGCAGGTTGCGAGCTTTAGCGGCGATTTGCTGCGACTGCGCGCGAGATACCGCCCCGCGCTCGGCGATAGCGTTACAGTAAACGGCGCATGCCTGAGCGTGACGCGGCTTTTTGCGGACGGATTTGCGGTGCAGCTTTCGAGCGAAACGGCGCGCATCATCGCCGTGCAAAACCTGCACGGCCCTGTGCATATCGAGCCTGCGATGCGCCTAGGCGAGCGCATAGACGGGCATTTGATCCAAGGACACGTCGATGCCGTGGGCGAAATTTATAAAATTTCAAAGCTTCCAAGCGGCGTCGATTTTTTCATCCGCGCACCGCTGCATATAGCGCCGCTGTTAGCGCCGAAAGGCTCGGTAGCGATCGACGGCGTGAGCCTAACGATCAACGAAGTGCTTGAGGGCAGCGGCATGCACGGGCGAAATTTTAACAGCCAAGGTCTTGACGGCGGAAATTTTATTCGCAAAGAGTCGCGCTGTGCAAATTTTAACGGCGCAAGCTTGCACGGGCCAAATTCTAGCGGCTCAAATTCCGTTCGCGATCCAAACTCCTTGGATGGAAATTTAAAAAGCGGAGCGCAAAGCTGCGCCATTCGCCTTACGATCATCCCGCTCACGCTTAAGGATACGCTCTTTGGAACCTACAAAATCGGGCGCCGCGTAAATATCGAGACCGATCTGCTCGCGCGATACGTCGCGGCGCAGCTGGGCTTTGCCGGCGGACAGCTCGTCCGCGGCACTGTCGCGGCGCGTGACGCGAGCGCCGAGGGCGAGCAAGACGGGCTTTCGTGGGACGCGGTAGATAAAATTTTGAGCCTGTATTAGGGCGCCAAGTAACTTGCGATGACTAAAACCAAAATTTTCAGAGAAAATCTTGAGTTTGTATTGGACGGACGCGGCGTGCTAGCTGGCTTTAGCACGCGCGAAGGAGGCGTAAGCGGCGGAGCTTACGCGAGCCTAAATTTAGGGGATCACGTAGGCGATGATCCGCAAAACGTCGCTCAAAACCGCGAAATTTTAGCCGCCGCGCTAGGTATCGGGCCGCGAAATTTAAAATTTATGCGCCAGATCCACTCAAACAAAGTTGAAATTTTACGCGCAGGTAGCGATGAAATCCTGCCCTGCGACGGGCTCGTGACCGATCTGCGCGGCGTGGCGCTGTGCGTGCTGGTAGCGGACTGCTCGCCCGTTTTGATCGCGGACGAGCGGCGAGGGGTGGTTGCCACAGTGCATGCGGGGCGCGCGGGCGTGATAGGGCGGATCTGCACCAATGCGATAAATTTGATGAGCGAGCGCTTCGGCTGCGTCGCTGCGGAGCTGAAGGTATTCGTAGGCGCGAATATCAAGGCGCGAAACTACGAACTTGGCGGGCTTGATCTGGGCAAGTTTGAGCGTTACAAAACGCAGAGGCATTTCGATATGAACGCCGCGCTGCGCGACGAGCTCGCAGCTGCGGGAGTACGAAACGTTAAATTCGATCCGCGCTGCACCTTCGAGAGCGAGCGACATTTTTCATACCGCAGAGACGGCGTCACGGGGCGCTTCTGCGGCTTTGTGATGAATAAAATTTAATCGGCTTGTAGCTGTGGATCAAAAGCAAAAAATTCTGAAATATCTACTTCCAAAACATCTGCTATTTTTATCAAATGCTCGATATTGAAATGTTTTTTGTTGATATGAAGTTCAGCCATTGAGATCGTTCCTACGGCTTTGTGTCCAATAGCGAGGGCGAGTGAAAGCTGCGAAATACCTTTTGCTGTTCTTATGCGCTTGACATTCTCGCCGATAGCCTTGTAAATAGCATCCATCTTTTCATCGGTTATCGTGCAATCCTTCAAATACGCCTACCTATAATTAAACTAACTATAAGTATATTTGGATTATAATCCGCTATCAACTAACTATAGTTAGAAATTTTAAAATTTGGATGCAAATTATGGAAAATATAAAAATTTTAAAAGAGATATTAGAAACCAAAAAGATACTACTAATCCCACCATATGTCCAAATTGCTTTCGAAAAGATCATGCATGAATTTAATAGCAAATCAGATGCTGAAGAATTTATTTATGAGCAATTATGCCCTATGCATCATAGCGATGATCGTATATCGTTAAGATTTTGTGAGGATAGCGGAATTTCAAAGGATAAATATCAAGTACCACTTATGACATATGATACTGTTGCGGGTGATATATTGCTTGATATGCAGATGAATTTACGACAAAATTTTATCACTACAATGTGTATAAGAACATCAACCGATGGGGAATGTATGCTGACGTTGGCAGATACCCATTTGACGGTGCAGTTTTTTTATAGGCCATAATCGCAGCCATAATGAAAATATATAGAATTGGCGATTATGATCGTATTATATCTGATTTTCCAAATTTCTAATCAGTCATTTTTTATTAGGAGGATTTTATGGGAGATATCATATTTGTTATAATTTTAGTTATGATAGTTTGGGCAATTAGTTATAATGTGAAAAATAATAATGAAGATGATACTACTATCAGCATAGATATAGATAGAGAAAATATAGATGATACAATGAAAATATCTGATAAATATTCTGAAATAGATCAAAATCTTGAAAAAGAGGTAATTTTATTGACAATACTATTAGAAAGCAAGGGTATACGTACTATTGATTTGTCTTCGTCAATAGATACATATAAAAGAATTGTACTTAAAGTAATTAAAAGGTGCAATTACAAATGTGCCGATGAACAATTGAAACTGATTAAACAAATTTTTATAACTTGTACTCTTGCAGCTAACGGCGATGTCACAAATTTTATAAAAACCGAATTCGAATTGCTCGGTATCTGAGTATTACGTAATCTAAGATTAAAATAAGGATAAAATATGGACTTTGAAAGATTTTTTAAAAACAAAGTTGAAGCCAAAAATATTTTTATAGAATTTTTAGATGAATTCTATGGCTTTAAGCTTGGCAAAGTTGGAATTTCAAATCTCGTTATAGATACGCTTTTACGTGGGTCTAAAAAACAATTTAGTAATTTTACCGATGTCTGCGCCTTTTTTGAATCACAATGGCAAGTAAGATTGGAATATGACTATGACGATACAGATATGGCTTACATATGCTACTTTATTGACATTGCATTTAAAATTTGTGGAATTTTAAATGGCGAAATTGACAATGAAGTTAAGGCGCATGTTATTAGAAAATATTCTGAGAACGATGGATTTGTATCAGCTTTGATTTATATGGCATATGGACGACAAATTTCAACAATTTTAACTTGCGTAAATCAACTCGCTGTATTTGCTACAGTCTATAGTATCAATATTATTAATGGTGCAGATAAAACAAAAACTCATGAATTTATAGTAAATGAATTTGAAAATTTCCTATCAAAGTTGATGTATTAAGTGCCAAAAATCAACGATAGAACTTTGTTGATTCCTAAAATTTTTAACCATTTTTTATGTACTATATAAAAAATTACAAAATTTTATTACAAGGATATTTTGGCGAAATAATAAACTTTGCGTCAATATATCGCTCTTGATCCCTCGTTTTTTATAATCAGCTTATTTTAATAAAATTTTAAATATAATTCCAATTTCATTTCACACGCATCAATCCTTGATTTAGTTGTAAATTTAGAGCAAATTTACGGGCGGATGCGGAGGAAGAAACTAAATTTCGGGGCAACCCACAAGGAGAAAACTCATGGTAACAATGAGAGATTTGCTAGAGTGCGGCGT
>CAURGM010000042.1:0-7868 GCA_963524395.1 uncultured Campylobacter sp. | reverse complement strand
CTAAAATTCTAAAATTCTAAAATTCTAAAATTCTAAAATTCTAAAATTCTAAAATAAGCCGAATTTACCGTCCTTGCGCTTATAAAGCACACGCATTTTAGCATCCATATCATTGAAAACCAAAAACTGATCGGTGCTTTCTTTTAGCTTATTTAGCGCTTCATCAATCTCTAGCGGTTTATAAAGCTCTAGCTCGGTAGGGACTATTTCATCGACCTCGTCGTTTAAATTTGGCTCATTAGCGCCGATTGCATTATCTACGGCGTTTTGCTTCATTTCGTCGCGATTTTTGTGAGAATTTACCTTATCGTGGTATCTGCGAAGCACTTTTGAGGCGCGCTCGACGATGAGATCGACGGCAGCGTAGAGATCTTTATCTTTTTGACGCACGACTATAGTGTCTTGATGCGCTAAATTTAATGAAAAATCCACCACGAAGCCCTTTTTGCCTTGCTTCTCGTCGGCAGAAATTACACAACGCCCCGAGATGATGTCGAGATTATATTTTTCTAGCGTCTCAAATGCGTTTTCTACATAATTTTTAATAGCTTCCGTTAGCTCAAACTGCTTACCTACGATATTTAAATTCATCGCCTCTCCTTTACATTATGGTTTTTGAATAGTACGCCTATGATATGTGATCTGTGGCCTTCCCATAACTTCTACGTTAGATCTCACTACTACGTCTACGAGTGCAGCATGGCTTAGAATTCTACCCACGCTACCATTTGCAAGCCTTTCGGACGAACCCTGCCCAAAATTACTATAAGCTACGGTATGATTGCCGGGCGCACCCAGCTGTCTATCAAAATATCCGAATGTTACGGTGATGTCAAACATCTTTTGAGCCGGATCATTTGACGGATACTCAAGCGTAATCGTATTTAATGTAGGACTAGTCGCAGCCGTAGCGCCTCCCGCCTTAAGCTCGGTAGTTAAATACTGGTGCTTTTGCATAGCAAGGACTGCCAGCTCCGTAGCACTCTGCGCTAGCAGTAGCGCCTGCTCTCTGCCTTGGATATTATTGACATCGCGAGCCGTCATAGACGCGATAGATAGCGCCGTAATCGCGGTAGTCGCTACAATGATGATAAAAAATATGGCCGCTACTAGAGCAAAGCCTTTTCGCATAGTTTTCATTAGTACACCACCTGTGCTTTACAAACGTTTAGATCCAGCTCTGCAGGATCGAAATTCCTGCCGTCGTCTCTCATACATAGTTTAAGCGCAACGGCGCCGTTATCATCCTTAAATCTAAACAAGCTCACATCCTCCGCTAGCAGCGCGCTGCTAGCCCTATTGTATGAGTGCGCATCATTTGCAACAGTGCTCCATGGACGATAGTTATACCTCAATACTAGATCAAAATTCTTACTCAAATTTCCCGCATTGTCTTTCGTATAAGTTACGACATTAGCGGGAACGATCGCGTAGGCGCTATGAGCTATATAGTATTGCTCAGAAAATTCCTGTGAGTTGGCATTGTTTGGATTGAACGGATATTGATTGATGGCGATAGTTTCACCTTGTATGCTACCGCTGCCCGCATTACTAGGAGTACCTACGGCGATTAGCACACGATTGCTACCGTCATCTTCAACCCTTCCGTCGTAACCAAAACCTATATTTACACTAGTAGGCGAAGCATCGTTAGTAACAACCCTAAAAATAACAGCAACTTGGGTGTTAGTAGAAGGTCTATTATATGTCGTAGCCCTTAAATTTCCAACTATCCTAGCTACTTGCGGAAAATTACTACCCAAGGATACCATATTAAACGCAGCCCTAGTATCTGCGATATATCCGGCATTATTTGTATCAGCCGTCCATGTGCTATCTCGTAACTGAGACATTGACATAAAGCCGCTCCAGCCAGGATTTCTCTGATTTATATTTCTAGTCTCTACGCTTTGTCCGATCCACTCTAATATATCAAATCTCGGATTAGTAAGGTCGCTAATCGGCACAAAATCATTTACGGCAAGATCTCTGCCTATGGTAGAGCTTTTTATTCTATCCTCCAAGCGATTTGTGATTAGCATCATCGCATTTTGCGTTCTGGCTTCCAGCTGATTTACCGCACGTACATGCACGTAAGATTTATAGATCTTGGTGTATAGATCAGCGCCAAACATCGAGATGATCCCTAGCACTACGATAACAAACACAAGCTCTATAAGGGTAAAGCCTCTTTTCATCTCGCGCTCCTATTAGTTATGTAGTCTAGTGACGGTTGTCTGAACGCCGACGCCGATATTAGATAAAAACGCTTTTAAAACGACTGATTTAGCGGCACCGTCTCTCGCTACAGCATCGTTTAGATCCGTAGCGGCAACCCTAACCATCTTTATATTAGTAGGGGCGCCATTGGATGGCTGATCGCTAAGAACACCACTTATATCGGTACCGGTAGCATACTGCGCAGCATTAAAAGGCTCTGCTACATAATCTACATCGACATTAATCCTAGTATTGAGGATAAAATCACCTCTACTGCTAGAGCCCACCAAATTACCGACTGTTATATCGGTCGTGAACTGGTCGAAATCGTCGATATCGTTATAACGACCGCCACCAAAAGAAATTCCATTTCTACCGAATTGTCTTTTTGTAGCTGGAGCTTGAGCGCTAATTCCGCGCCTACTAGCTTCATTTAAAATCCCTGGTCTGACCTCGGGGGCACCATCAGAAGGCGGATTTACCGTTAGAATTCTCCTCATGCAGCTTGCATCACCTCCGCAGCTAGCATCTGCTGCGTATGCGCTATCCCACTGCGCCTTAGATATACGAGACATAAAAGCTTTAGCGTTATATACGAGCTCCTCTTTGATCGCGAGAGCGTTTAGTTCGGTGGTTTGCGCGACGATACGAGGGATCGCCATCGTCGTAATCGCCAAAATCACGATAGTAAAGATCAGCTCGATTAGAGTAAAACCCTTTTTCATCTTACATCCTTTCTTTAAAATTTTGAAATTACGGAAACGCAAACTTACTCTGCGTTATCGGCGCTAATTATACTATTGTTAAACTTAAATTTAGAATTTATCGCGTAAATTTTTTTGGTTTACAAAGATTTTTAAGCCCGAACGCACAAAAATTTTAAAGAAATTCCATTTTTAAATTTGAACGCAGAATTTAAGCTTGCATTTACTCAAAGACTATAAAATTACGAGCTAAATAAATTCCAAGGATTTTTTATGACAAATCTAAGTAAAATTCTATCTGCTCTCCTATTTATCGCGTTTATCGGCGGCTGCAGCGGCAAAGGCGACGGCGAGCTTTTTAATCTAAGCCCCGAGACGTGGTATTCTAAAATTTTAGAAGATATCAACAACGCAAATATGGAGGATGCCGAGAAGCATTACACCAGCTTTTCGAGCGAACATATCGCCTCTCCGCTGCTTGAGGAGATGACACTCATTATGGCGTGGGCTTTTGTGGAGGATGAAAACTACGAGAAAGCAAACAAATACCTAGACGAATATATCCGTCTCTACGGCACGACGCAAAAGATCGAATACGCAAGATTTCTAAAAATTAGAGCAAATTTCGATTCCTTTAGCCGCCCAAATCGCAACCAAAAGCTAATGCTAAACAGCATCGATGAAATTCGAAAATTTATAGCTGAATACCCGCAGAGCGAGTATCGTCCACTACTTGAGACGATGCTAACGAAGCTCAGACTTGCCGAGCATCAGCTAAATATCGACATCAAGGATCTTTACCAGCGCACCGACCGCGAAAGTTCTGCCAAAATTTACGAGCAGCGCATCGAAGAGTCCCCGCTAAACGGCACCGACGTCATCAAACCGCGCTCGCCTTGGTACCGCGCGATTTTTGAGTAGGAGGAGCGATGCAACTGATGCAAAATACAACCTTCCCGAGCGATCTACCTATCATCGTCGAGGACGAGCTATTTTTATATCCCTTTATGATAGCGCCCCTTTTCATCGGCGACGAGCATAACAAAAAGGCTCTCGATCTAGCCGCTAAAAACGAATCTATGATAATGGTCGTAAGCTCAAAGTCGGAATTTAGCGGCGATAGAAGCTTCGGCGGTATCTACAACGCAGGCGTCGTGGGCTCCGTGATGAGAACCGTGCCGCTTCCCGACGGTCGGGTTAAAATTTTATTCCAAGGCGCGCTAAAAGGCAAAATCGTAAAAGAAATTTCGCAAGATCCATTGGTCGCTACCGTCGATATCATCCACGACGAACGCGGCAACGATCAAAAATTAGACGCGCTTGTAAGCGTGCTAAAGGAAAAAACCAAGACGCTTAGCACGCTCACGCATTTTTTCCCGAACGATCTGCTAAAAACCATCGATGACGGCACCGACGCAGCGCGCGTCTGCGATCTGATTTTAAGCGCACTGCGCTTAAAAAAGCAGGTAGCCTACTCATTTTTTACCGAGAGCAACTTGCAAAAGCGCCTTTTCAACCTCATCAACTACATCTCCGACGAGATCGAAGCGCAGAGGCTTGAAAAAGAGATCAAAAGCAAGGTCCACTCCAAGATCGACAAGACGAACAAAGAGTATTTTTTAAAAGAGCAGCTCAAACAGATCCAAAAAGAACTCGGCGGCGATGCCGATCGCGACGTCGAGATCGAGGAGTACCGCAAAAAGCTGGAAGCCAAAAAGCCCTATTTGGGCGAGGATGCTTACAAAGAGATCAAAAAGCAGATCGATAAATTTGCCCGCCTCCATCCGGACAGCGCCGATGCGGGGCTCGTGCAGAGCTATCTGGACTGGGTTTTGGAGGTGCCTTTTGAAAAGACCGCCAAACACAAGATGTCCATCGAGGGCGTTACCGCTCAGCTGAATAAAGACCACCACTCCCTGCAAAAGCCCAAGGCACGCATCGAAGAGTATTTTGCGCTAAAGCAGCTTTTAGAGCTTCGCGGCACAAGCGGCAAGAAGAGCAAAGAGGACGGCAAAAACGGCGGCGCAATCTTGTGTTTCTACGGTCCTCCCGGCGTAGGCAAGACGAGCCTTGCGAACTCTATCGCGACCGCACTTAAGCGCAAACTTATCCGCATCGCCTTAGGCGGGCTCGAGGACGTAAACGAGCTACGCGGACACCGCCGCACCTACATCGGTGCGATGCCCGGCCGCATCGTGCAAGGCCTCATCGAGGCAAATCAGATGAACCCCGTCATCGTGCTTGATGAGATCGATAAAATTTCAAGCTCATACAAGGGCGATCCGACCGCAGTTCTGCTTGAAATTTTAGACCCCGAGCAAAACTCGAGTTTTAGGGATTACTATCTAAATTTCAATATCGATCTTAGCAAGATCATCTTTATCGCCACGGCAAACGACGTATCGCTCATACCCGCGCCGCTGCGCGATAGGATGGAGTTTATCGAGCTTAGCTCATACACGCCGCAGGAGAAATTTCAGATCGCTAAGGACTATCTGATCCCTCAGGAGCTGCAGCGCCACGGCCTAAAATCCGCCGACGTAGCGATCAACCCCGCCGCCCTTGCCGAGATCATCGAAGAGTACACGCGCGAAAGCGGCGTGCGAAACCTGCGCCGCCAGATCGCAGCGATCTTCCGCAAGGTCGCGGTTAAAATTTTAAAAGACAAAGAGTTTAAAAAAATCGTCGTTACGACGAAAAATTTAAGCGAATTTCTAAATAAAAAGGTTTTCGAGATCGACGAAGTCGAAAAGTGCGATCAAATCGGCATCGTAAACGGGCTTGCTTGGACTGCGGTAGGCGGCGACGTGCTCAAGATCGAAGCGGTCAAGATCAAGGGTAAGGGCGCGATGACGATCACGGGCCAGCTCGGCGACGTGATGAAAGAATCCGCGCAGATCGCCTTTAGCGTCGTGAAGGTGCTGATCGACGAGGGCAAGCTCAAAGCGGCGCAAGACGCGGAGAGCGGCGCCGCAAAAGCCTCGCGCGCCGGCAAAAACTCCGCATTGCGCGCAAACGGTGGCACCTCTAAAAGCTCGGCAGCGCGGAATTTAGACGCGGAGGAAAATTCCGAAAGCTCGGAGCAGATTTATAATAAATTCGACCTTCACATCCACGTGCCCGAGGGCGCGACGCCGAAGGACGGACCGAGCGCGGGCATCACGATGAGCACGGCGATCGCGTCGATTTTAAGCGAGCGCGAGGTGCGCGCCGATCTAGCGATGACGGGCGAGATCACGCTAAGCGGCAAGGTACTGCCGATCGGCGGGCTTAAGGAGAAGCTCATCGCCGCGCACAAAGCCAAAATCGCCGAGGTTTTGATCCCGCGCAAAAACTACGAGCGCGACCTGGCGGAGATCCCGGACGAGGTCAAAAACGATCTGAAAATAACGCCGGTAGATCGGATCGAAGAGGTGCTGAAGCTCGCGCTAGTCTAAATTTAAAGCGCCGTTTTGGCCGCACGCTTCGGCGAAATTTTAAAATATTTGTAGCGGCGTTAAATTTTATTGCGCAACTGGATATTGACGTGCTTGCGGCAAGATTTCTTGTAACGATGTGGCGAACGTAAAATTTCGTAGAATTTCGCATACGCGCGATCGCGTAATGCTGTAAAATTTTATGACCGTTTAAAATTCAGCTCCGCTTCTAGCGCAAAATTTTATGAAATTTACCTCGCAAAAGGAATAAAATGTTTGACTTTAAAAAAGAGTTTAGACAGCTTTACGCGCCAAAGCAGACGCCGCAAATTTTAACCGTCCCGCCTGCGAATTTCGTCTGCGTCCGAAGCGAAGGCTTGTTTAATATGAAGTTAAATTTTATCCGAGCGTTAGCGACAACAAAAACGGACAAGCAAAGATGAAACAAAAAGATTTCGTGATAGCGGCGATGATAGAGCTTGGCGGTGCAGCGACTCTATCGCAACTTTATTCTGCGACCGACGTTAGCTCATGGCCGACGAGAACACCATTTGCTTCTATACGGCGTATCGTGCAAGAAAATGTGGAGTTTTTTAAGATTCGCCCGGGTCTTTGGGGCTTAAAGTCACTTCAGACGCAAATTTTAAATGAGTTTGAAAGTGGCGCGAATCCGCGAGATAGCTTCACTCACTCCTATTTCCAAGGCCTTATCGTAGAGACCGGCAACCTGCGCAAATTTCAAACCTATGTGCCGCCACAGGATAAAAATAAAAGCTTCGTCGCAAGCAAAAAGCTGGACGATCTTACTTCGCTAAAGGCGATTTACGAATTTGCCTACCCGAGCATACTAAATAAGGCACGCAGCGTCGATGCAATCTGGTTTAACGAGCGAAATCTACCTTACGCGTTTTTTGAGGTCGAGCACTCGACGGACTTTAAAAATTCTCTCAATAAATTTTACGAATTTCAGGACTTTAACGCCAAAATGTTTATCGTTGCGGATGAGGGCAGGTTGAGACAGTTTCAAAGCGTGATAAGCGCGTCGATATACAAAGATATTGCCGGTAGCGTGAAATTTGCGAGCTACGAAAGTATCGCTAAACAATACGACTTAGAAAGCGAGAGCGTGAAAGTAAAAATGGGGATTTGATGAAAGAATTTGAAGTAGAGATTGCCGAAATTTTGGCTAAAAAGGTTGTAATTAAAGCGAAAAATAAAGAAGAAGCGTGTAAGATCGCGCAGACGGCTTACGAAAACTGCGAGATCATTTTGAGTGCAGAGGATTTCGTCTGCGCGGACTTTAAAGCGACGATCGCGGACGAGCCGAAAACTGAAATTTAGGAATTTTATGGAACCAAATTTAACGAAATTCGATGATTTTTTACGCTCACTTAGAAAAACAAATGCAAGCCTTGACTACTTTACCGACTTTGAAAAATGCGGCAAAAATCTAAAAGCCGTTTCTATCAAGCTCCACACGCTTGATTTTTTACTCGGTTCAAAGGATTTGAAAACAGATATTTTCACT
>CAURGM010000041.1:0-8013 GCA_963524395.1 uncultured Campylobacter sp. | reverse complement strand
AAATTGTTTGTTTACTTTTAAAAAAATAACTAAAAATCTATTTTAATCAAACACGACTCCATAGAGCTTACGGATTTAAATGGTATAAATTTGATTTTTAAAGACGAGCCGGGTAAATACTACGGCACAAATTCATTAAAGGAGATTTACGACAAAAACTTTTTCGTTACGCCTAAGACTGAAGAGAGTTTGAGCGCGGATGAGATACAAACGCTGCTTCACAAAACGGCATATTCAGACAACGCCGAAGATGCTAAAAAATACTGCGAAATGGGCGGCGATCCGAATTTTAAAGGTCATGAAAATACCACTCCCATCGAAATGGCGGTAATGTTAGGTAGCGAAAATTCGCTTCGCGCGATGCTAGAGTGCGCAAAAAGACTGACCGATAGCGCGATGATGATGAGCGTATTCGGAAGCCAACACGACGATGAGAAGAGTTTTAGGCTCGTAAAGCTTTTAGAAAAATACGGCGGAAATTTTAAAGCAAAGGATAGGGATGGCTGCTCCATGGTAAATTATGCGGCAAGTTCTCATAGTCTAGAAATCGTAAAATATCTAGTAGAAAGAGGCGCCGATCCAAAAGCTAGATGTTCTCATAACCAAAGCGTAACTCCATCGGATTGGGCAAGGAAAAACGAGGATAAAAGAGTATATGAGTATCTAAAAAGCCTAGAAGCCGAATAAAAGGTATGCTAAATGGCTTCTTATCACCTGCTTTAAATCAGCGCGATAAAATTATTGGCGTTTTTGATGCTGATAGCAAGGCGCAGCAAGCTTTTATGATATCGATTTGGCTTATGGCTGCAACGACGGAACTTATTTATGTGCCATCTAGAATGGGCGGCATATTGGACTCTCTAGAGCACCAAGATTTACGGCTATGCCAAAAAGCTTTAAGTTTTCGGCGAAAATTTTATTTTGCATTATTTTTGTTGAAAATATATAATTTAATCCAAAATTTATATACACTTCGCTATTATTTCACTTTTAATTTCGCGGCCCACTCGTCTAGTGGTTAGGACGCTGGCCTCTCACGCCGGTAACAGGAGTTCAAATCTCCTGTGGGTCACCATTTCATCACTTAAAATCAATTAAAATTTTCTATCATCCAGCTGCCTGCCCTTGAAATTTAAGACCTCATTTGATTTGGGAGTATTTTGATTAAAATTTCACCATATTTTTACTGAGGCTAATTGATCTAGAATGAAAGTCGCGCGAATTAAAATTTAGATCGAATTTTAAAATTCGCGGCTAAATCTCGCCGTTGCTTATATTTTCCAGATTGCGTAGCCTGTTCCAGTTCTGCTCGTGTTGTAAATTTCTCATATTTTGCCGCTGCTGCATCTGCTCCAGCTGCTGCTGCGATTGCTGTTGCATTAGGCTTTGCTGCGCGGCAATATATTGCTCTTGCGCTCTTTGCTGAGCTTGCGCGCTATTCTCCTTGAATGAATTAAGCATGTCTTGCGATACCGCTTGCTCTTGCGCCGCACGCGCGACTTCGGCGTCAATCTTTTGCCGCTTCGCGCAGCGGTTTGGCTGCTCCTTGCTTGGCGGGTTTGCGACATCGCATCTGCTCGCGTCCGCCAAGAATGGAGCTTCCTCGTCGCCGCCCTGCGGGAGCAGCGAGCAACCTCCAAGCAAGACGACCAAAATAAGGGCAAGGAAAAATTTTAACTTCATAGCCGCCTCTTAAATTTTATCTTTAATTCCCGACCGCCGCTAATCCGCGCCCTTTGCGAGGTCGAACCCGCACTGCGCCACAAGTGCCTTATCGCTTGCGATGCTATCGCCGGTGGTGGTCAGGAAATTACCCGTAAGCGCCGAGTTGATGCCGCATCCAAGCGCCGTGCGCACATGCTCGCCTAAATTCCGTCTGCCGCCCGCAAAGCGCAGATACGCACGCGGCAAGATGAAGCGGTAGATCGCGATCGATTTTAAAATTTCATCGTGCGCTAGCGGCGCGGCGTTTTGCAGCGGAGTGCCTTTGATCGGGGTCAGGATATTGATCGGCACGGAGCTAACGCCCAGCTCTCGCAGCTGCAGCGCCATATCGATGCGATCCTCCATGCCCTCGCCCAGCCCGAAAATCCCGCCGCTACATACGTCAAGCCCCACGGCGCGACAATTCTCGATAGTTTGGATGCGGTCGTCGTAGCTGTGCGTCGTGCAGATCTGCGGATAAAATTTTCGCGAAGTCTCGAGATTGTGATGATAGGTCTGCACGCCGCTAGCTTTAAGCAGCGCCAGCGCGGGCTTTGAAGCGATCCCCAGCGAGGCGCACAGATGCAGCCGCGTTTCGCTTCTCAGCCGCTCATAGATCGCGCAGTATGCCCCTAGATCGGAGCTTTTTTGAGAAATTCCGCGCCCGCTGGCAACGAGCGAGAAGCGGTGCGTCTGCTCGGCTTCGTTCGCAAGCGCGGCGCTTAGCACCTGCTGCTCGCCCAAAATTCCGTAAATCTCGCAGCCCGTGTTAAAATGCGCCGACTGCGCGCAGTATTTGCAGTCCTCGCTACAGCGCCCCGATTTTACGTTTATGATCGTGCAGAGATTAAATTTATCGCCGCAAAACTCGCGCCTGATCTCATCCGCCGCCGCAAAAAGCGCGCCTAAATCCTCGCATCGCGCCAGCTCTAGCGCCTGCTGCTTTGCAATCTCGCAGCCGCCTATCACGCGATCTTTCAGCTCGGAAATATAAAATTTGTCTATCAATACTTAGCCTTTTTGAAAAAAATGCGTAATTATACAATGCGAAATTTAAAGCAAAGCTCGCACGCGAAATTTGGCGTAGGAATTTTGCGCTAAAAATTTGCACGAAATTTTACGCTCTTCGTGCGCCGCTTTTGTGTCTGCAGCTTTTAGGGACGGCTCGTCTGTGCGCTTGCGGCGGCGCAAATTAAAATCGCTTAAAAGTCGCGATACGGTAAAATTTTACGCGTATGAAAAATAATAGCGAGCCGCCACCTGCGACATCTGCGTGCGATTTATCGTTTTGAAATTTTATTTTGGCTAAAATTACTACTTTAAATTTAAAGGCAAAAAATGAAATACGACGTTATCGTTGTGGGCGGCGGGCACGCGGGTATCGAGGCAAGCTTAGCCGCCGCAAAAATGGGCGCAAAGACGCTGCTAATTACGATCTTGGCCGAGCAGATCGGCGCTGCGAGCTGTAACCCGGCAATCGGCGGCCTTGCCAAGGGGCATCTGGTAAAGGAGATCGACGCGCTGGGCGGTCAGATGGGGCTTGCGGCGGATACGTGCGGGCTGCAGTTTAGAATTTTAAACGAGAGCAAGGGCCCTGCGGTACGCGGTTCGCGCGCTCAGATCGATATGGACGAATACCGCATCTATATGCGAAATTTGCTGCTAAACACGCAGGGGCTGGATGTAAGCCAGGAGATCGCGAGCGAAATTTTAACCTGCGAGCAAGGCGGCGAGCCGTGCATTTGCGGCGTTAAGACCCATCTTGGCAACGTTTATGAGACCGAGCATCTGATAATCACCGCCGGCACCTTTTTAAACGGGCTAATTCACGTGGGCGAGAACAAGCTGCAAGCGGGGCGCGTGGGCGAACTGGCGAGCGTCGAGCTAGCCGAATCGCTGCGAAGTTTAGGGCTGCAAATGGGGCGGCTAAAGACGGGCACCTGCCCAAGGATCGATGCTAAGACGATCCATTTTAGCGTGCTTGAGCGCCAAGACGGCGACGCGGATCCGCGCCCTTTCAGCTTTCGCAGCAAAAATTTTGCGCCGAAGCAGCTTGCTTGTTTCATCGCTTATACGAACGAGCGCACGCATGAGATCATCCGCGAAAATTTCGCCCGCGCGCCGATGTTTACGGGGCAAATTTCAAGCACCGGTCCGCGCTACTGCCCGAGCATCGAGACTAAAATTTACGAATTCCCAAATCGAGACCGACACCACGTCTTCGTCGAGCCGCAGACGCGCGAGGCTACGGAGTATTACGTAAACGGCCTTTCTACGAGCCTTCCTTACGACGTGCAGATTGCGTTTTTGCGCACGATCAGAGGTTTTGAAAATGCAAAAATCGTCCGCCCGGGATATGCGATCGAGTACGATTTCATCGATCCTACCGAGCTTAAACACAGCCTCGAGACCAAAAAGATCCGCGGGCTGTTTTTGGCAGGCCAGATCAATGGCACCACCGGCTACGAGGAGGCCGCAGCGCAGGGGCTGATGGCGGGCATCAACGCCGTGCTTGATTTGCGAGGGCGGCAGCCTTTGATTTTGCGCAGAGATGAGGCGTATATCGGCGTTTTGATCGACGATCTGGTTACCAAGGGCACGAACGAGCCTTACCGAATGTTTACTTCGCGCGCGGAATTTCGCCTGCTGCTGCGCGAGGGCAATGCCGTGCTGCGCCTAAGCGAATACGGCCGCGAGATCGGGCTTTTAGACGAGGCTAGCTATGAGCGGGCGCGCAAGTTTAAGCTAGACGTAGAGAGTGGAATGGAATTTTTGCTAAAAACGCAGATTACTCCTTCGAAACAGACGCTTGGCCTGCTGCAAAGTATCGGCGCAGAGCCCATTTCGCAAAGCTGTAGCTTGCAAAAAATCGTAGCCAAAAGCGGCTTTTCAAAGGCGGGTCTGCTTGCTTTGGCGCCGCATTTTGAGGGCTTTAGCGATGAGGTTTTGGATGAAATTTTAACGCAGTGTAAGTATCATTTTTACATCGCGATGCAGCGCGCCGAGGTTGAGAGGATGAAGGGACTGCTTGGCATCGCAATCCCGCCGCAGATCGATTTTAGCAAGATCGGAGGGCTTAGCAACGAGATCGTGCAGAAGCTAAATCGCTTCGCGCCGCCGACGCTTTTTGCCGCGAGCGAGATCAGCGGCGTAACGCCCGCCGCGATCGATATTTTGCACATCTACATCAAACAAAATTTCTATATCAAAGGCAAAATAAAATGATAACTATAAAAAGTGAGAGCGGAAATAGTAAATTGCAGTAGATTTGGCAATAATATTCTAAAAATTTATGGCGGAAAGTCTAAATAATATTTTAAGATTATATTCCACTTGAATTAGAGCTAAATTTTGCGGTAAAATAAGTGATACAACTTTAAAAATGGCAAAAGGGAGTAAAAATGATAGCATTGGAAGGATGTTTAAAGCTACGAGATGAGTTTTAAACGAAGACAGACTCCGCAAAAGCCATAGACGTGATTGTAAAGCAATATACCAAGGCTAGCGATAAAGATACTTATTGTACAAGGGCTTGAAAAATCAAATTAAAATTTATATATAAGGAAGAAAATGCAGATTAAAATTTTAAATCTTTTAGATGAAGCAAATCAGCTAAAACTCAAGGTAAAAAGCCTGTTAAATGAGCCAAATTTAGGCCAAAGTCAAAAATTTGTACTAAAGCATATAAATAGTGATCTGTCAAGGATTTTAAGTATCTTAAATCTCAAAAATGCAGCCTTTGATTCAAATATAAGAAGCGGTGGAGAATATACGCTTGAGGAAATTGGTGCCGTTCTTGGCGGGGTTAGTCGTGAGAGAATCCGTCAAATAGAATCAAGTGCTCTAAAAAAGTTAAAACATCCAAAAATAATTAGAAATTTTTATAACTATATAAGGTTGTAGGATTTTATGTAAATTTAATTTGGGCGTAGGCAGAATAAGCCTTATAAATATAGAGTATTCAGCTTTAAAATTTAAAGGAGAAAAAGATGACCGAAGAGTTGCAAGATGAGTTAATTAAAGGGTTTAAGTATTTTAAAGAATTTCAAGGAAAATATAGAAAAAACATGACTCATGTTTCTGATGAACTGAGATCTTTTTATGAAAGCTTTAAGAAATTTACGTATGAAATCTTTGAAGAACTAACGAAGCCAATAATAGGGAAGTGGCTACCTAATGGAAATAAAATATCGGATTTTATGTGGAATAGAGCACAACCTTTTGAAAATAAAAGCTTTTTATATATTTATCTCGCTGCAGAACCGGATAATGGTTTCATTTTTGGAATTGGTTTTGACGATAAAAAAGAGAAAAATAGACAATTAATGGATAAAGTGTATAACTTTTTAAGTGAAGAATTAGATAAATTTGATATACAAGGGTTTGTCAAAATGAAAGATAGAGTTTTTGCTGTAGAAGATATGGATAATTTAACCAACTTAGATTATAAAACTTTAATTGATAAATTTAAATATGTATACAAGGAGGTATATGATAAATTTTTAAAAAATCCAGAAGAAATAGTAGAGCAAATGATCAAAGCGGATCAAACAAAATTCCCATTAAATCAAATTTTATACGGCCCTCCAGGTACCGGTAAAACTTATAACACTATAAAAAAGGCTATCGAGATAATAGAAAAAAGAGATATCGGAGACAAAGAAGACAGAGCCATTCTAAAAAAGAAATTTGATGAATATATGCGAAGTGGACGGATAAAATTCGTAACATTTCATCAAAGCTATGGATATGAGGAATTTGTAGAAGGTATAAAAGCAGAAACTAAAAGTGGAAATATATCGTATGATATAAAAGACGGGGTATTTAAAAGAATTTGCAAAGAGGCTAGCGGCAATAGCGAGAAGAAGGTATTGCTAAAAAATACGAAAGAAGAACTAACCGAAGATGGCTTTAAAAAATTATATAACGACTATGTCAATAAACTACCGCCTATTTCTAAGAATCCGTCTGAAAAAATATTAAAAACTCCTACTGATAAACAGTCGTTTTGCCTATATAGAAATAATACATTTTCGATATCGGTTAAGCCACAAAATAGCAATGAATCAAGATCTATATCCTATGATAAATTTATAAAAGTTATATTTCATAATGATACCTATGGAATGTCTTCATATGAACCCGTAATTATTCAAGATATTTTGGGCCAGAAATATGAAAATTATGGAACGAATGGTATTGATCAAAAATATGTCTTAATAATCGACGAAATTAATCGCGGAAATATATCTAAAATTTTAGGTGAGCTTATAACGCTAATCGAGCCTTCAAAAAGGCTCGGGGCCAGTAATGAGATAATGGTTGAGTTACCATATTCAAAAAAGGAATTTGGAGTGCCGTTAAATTTATACATAATCGGCACGATGAATACCGCGGATCGAAGTATAGCCCTTATGGATACGGCACTTAGAAGAAGGTTTGAGTTTATAGAGATGATGCCGCAGCCTGAACTTTTAGAAAAAATCAAGATAACAGAAAACGAAACTAATACTAAGATAGAGCTCAAAAAAATGCTTGAAAAAATAAATGAGCGTATAGAGTATCTTTACGACAGAGACCACACGATAGGGCATGCTTATTTTATGTCAATAAAAAGCGGTGCGGATATATCAGAGCTAGCCTCAATCTTTAAAAATAAAATTTTACCGCTACTTCAAGAGTATTTTTATGACGATTGGGAAAAGATAAGGCTGGCACTAGGAGATAATGGGTTTATAAAAGAAAAAGAGAAAGATAGAACATTGCTTGTGTTGGATGGCAAAGAATACGAAACTGATAAAATTTTATATGAGATAAAATTTGAAGCCTTTGAAGAGCCAGAAAACTATATAAAAATTTACAAACAAAACAAAACGCAAGAGCAATGACCAAATACTTAATAGAGTTTGAAAAATTTCGTCCGGAAGACGACCAAGACCTATTTAAAGCCGTAGATGCCTTGACTGGAGAAAATTTTGCCGCAGTAGAGTTTTTAAAGCCGGGCAGAGACAAAAAGGGCGATTTTTTACAAGCTCAAAACTACGTCGGTATCATCCAAGCAAAAAATGGCGATAGCCTTGAGATACTTCCTAAGATTCACGACAATGATAATAGTAATAACGAGGAGGCGGTAGAAAATTCTAAAAAGATTTTACTAACGATGCTAAAGACTTTAAAAAGTCATCCGTTTAAAAATATAAACATAGCAAATTTAAAAAGCCTAAATTTGCCGCTTCTTGAAATTTTTATATCAATGTTCCTCGACGAAGTATCAAAACTCATAAAAATAGGCATAAAAAGCGACTATGT
>CAURGM010000040.1:0-11422 GCA_963524395.1 uncultured Campylobacter sp. | reverse complement strand
CGGAACCAACGATAACTACGTCCCACTCTTCGTCAAATTTGACGTCTTTAGCGTTTACCGCAGCATTTGCGTTTACGGAGCCGAGCGCTAAAGCACCCGCGCCAACTAGGCTCATTTTGAGCAGATCACGTCTTGAAACGTTTTCCATGATACATCTCCTTTGTTTTAAACCGAAATTTCGGTTTTTGATGTGCCTAATTTTGGGAGAATTATAGCCAAAGTTAAATAAAAGCAAAATAATATTATTTAAAAATTGTTTTTAAATTTTAAAAAGCCGCTGCTAAAAAACGGCTTATCGGCTGCTTGCTAGTTCTAAATTTAAATCTCTTCATAAAATTTTGCGCGTGCTGCTAGAGCACATTTTGTGCCGGATAAAAGACCCGCAAAAGCAGGTCTTCATTTCTCGCAAAGCTTGCCGCATGCGTCGGCGCGACACCTGCCGCAGTGGGTCATTTGGCGTATGGAGCCGCCGATTAGCTTTCGCATGCTGCGAATTTCTTCGTTTGAGGGCGATTTGATATTTGCAAAAGGGGTGCCCTGCACGGGGATCATCGCCATACAGTTCATGATATCGGCCTGCCACTCTTTGGCCTTTTTCGCGATTTGGGGGACGTGATTCATATTTACGCCGGGGATTACGACCGTATTGATCTTTACGATCATACGGGCTTCTTTTAGTTTGCGGATCCCTTCTTCTTGGCGCTCCGCAAGAATTTTAGCGCCATCCTCGCCGCGATAAATTCTATTTCCGTGGCGCACCCACGCATAAATTTTGCCGCCCACTTCGGGTGTTACGGCATTGACCGTTACCGTTACGTGGCTCACGCCGATTCGCACGATATCATCCACGTGCTCGGGCAGGGACAGGCCGTTTGTGGATAGGCAAAGTAGGGCGTGAGGGAAGCGGGCTTTGCATTTTTCAAAGGTAGCTAGGGTCTTGTCGGCATCGCACATAGGATCTCCTGGTCCCGCGATACCGATGACAGAGATATCTTGTCTAAATTTAAATAGATTTTCCACGTACTCCACGGCTTCGTCCGGGCTTTGCACCCTCCCCGTTACGCCGGGGCGATTTTCGTTGGCGCAGTCGTAGATGCGGTTGCAAAAATTGCACTGGATATTGCAATGCGGCGCTACTGGAAGGTGCACGCGCCCGTAGGCGGCGGACGCTTTTTTGCTAAAGCACGGATGGTTGTCGAAGGAGGGTTTGGCGAAAAAATTCATTAATCTTTTTTCCTTCCGAATTTGATGGCATCCGCGTGGCAAACGTCCATACAATCGCCGCAGTTCATGCAGTTTATTTCATCGGGTCTCGTGCCCATTTCGCATTTGCGCAAACAGGCGTTGCAGTTATCGCAGGCGCTCGTTTTATAAACGCGAAATATTGAAATTTTACGCAACAGCTCCATTATGCCGCCGCTAGGACAGGCGAAGCGGCACCATAAATTTGCGACGATCAATGATGCGGCGATGAGGGCTACGACTACAGTAGTGCGAGCTGCCCAGTACCAGTCGGAAAATTTAAAGGACATGATAACGGCGTTTAGGTACTCGTCGCTGGTGCGGATAGGGATCATAACGCGGGGGTTTCCGTAGATAAAATACACGCCCGCGCTAAGCAAAACGGCTAGAACCATGCCTATCTGCGCATATCGTAGCTTCCTGTTATTTTTTAGCTTGAGCTTAAAGGCGGCAAATTTGCCGAGCATTTGATTTACGAATCCGCCCGGGCAAAGCCAGCCGCAAAACGCGCGCCCAAGGAAAATAACCAGCACCGGGATAAATAGCCAAAAGCCGAAAAAGACGGTCGCGATCCGCCCCCAGCACGTGACGATCGGGCAGGATTGGCAGTTTACGAAAGGCACGATAAAAGGGCATCTAAAAATCCCGTAGTATGCCCACTGCCCGATCGCGCCGATAAAAATCAGCTGCACCAATCGACGAATTTTAGTTAGCCTAGAGACTTTTTTCATCTTTGCCATATTTACTATACTAAACATCTTTTACACCAAACCTTTCTATGAGTTCAAGCCCGCGCGCCGAATGGATGGAGGTAAAGCCGTGTCGCTCGAAAATTTCCTGCCCCTCCACGGAGCAGACGAAATCCGCAAAATCGTCGGCTAGCTTCTCATCCTTTACGTATTTCATGATATTTAGCGTAAAGGTAAGCGGCCCGGGCGGGATGAGTTTCTCGTCGATAGGCATGTATTCGATTTTGTCTTTAAACCTATCGTGCGTCGTTAAGCGTTTTTCGATTATGGACGCATCGCCCTTGCCGTCTACCAGATCGCACATCATCTGGATGACGCATGAGCCGTTGGCAATCATATTTTTCATAACGGGCCCCGTGAGACCTGAATTTTTCAAAATTCCCTTTACCGGTCCGCTACCCGGAGGCGAAGCCCTTAGCGGCAGCATCACCCGCACGCCGGGCTCTGCCAAATCCTTCAAGTCGCGAATGCCCGCGGGATTGCCCTTTGGCACTACTAAAACGTAGTCGGTAAAACATAGCGGTCTAAAGCGGAGGCTAAGCCCTGCTTTGCGTAGTTTTTGAGACAGCTCCAAAACGCGAGCGCCGAAAACCTCCGTCTTGCCCTGCAAGGCTAGCAGCGACTTCCCGAGCGCCCCCGCAAAAGCGCCGGTGTACTGGATATTGTGCCCCGTTTTTGACTCATAAATGGCGTTTAGCTCGTTAAATGCTTCGGACAGTCCTCCGCATGACCAAACCTGCAGCGAATCAGGCTTAAACGGCTTGAAGCCTGCGAGCATCGATTCGGGTCCGGCGATGGCTGCCGCTGCCAAAGCTCCTTTTAAAAAGCCGCGACGAGATTCGTCTATCTCCTTAAATTTCATACAACCTCTCCTTTCTTTGGTTTGTTTTTAAATTTAGAAAATTCTTCATTTCAAAATTTCAAGCAAGACTTGCTAAAGCATTTCTATAAACGCCTCCAAGCGCGTGCGTATCTGCCCGACATCCTGTTTTGAATAATCGGTCTCTAGCGACATATAGTTCGCTCCCGCTTCGCGGCTCGCCTCCTTTATTTTATTCGTCTCGATCGCGTAGGTGTGACAGCCGCTTAGCACGACGTCGATGACGCCGTGCACTTGATACTCATGGATAAATTCCTTGATAATATCCGAGCGTGCGTCGTTTTGATACATCACCGAACATGGAATTTTAAGGTAGCGCTCGGCGATATTTGCAACCAAATCGCCCTTAGTTTGTACTTGGTTTTGATAGCCCTTGGTGCCGGAGCAGTTTTCAAATGCCACTACGTCTGCGCCCAACTCCTCGATCTGCTTGATAACCTTTTCATACACACCTCCGCTCGGACAGCCTGTGATGATGATCCGCTTTTTACGAGCTTTCGGCGGCGTCATTTCCTTTGCGGCGGCTATGTAGGCGCGTATCATTTTAAGCTTTTCGCGTTTGTCGTATATGAAGTCGCTCGCAAATGAAATTTGATGAATTTCGCTACCCGCTACCGGCATCGGATTTAGTTTGCCAAGCTCTAAAAGCTCCAACATCACATCGCGCTCTTCGTTGTAAATTTGCACCGCATCGAGCAGTGCTTCATCCGTGATTTTCGTATTAAATTTTTGCTCCAAAACTTTGCGAAATTTCCTAAGCTCATCGGTGAAAAGCTCCAAACTCTTGCCGCCAGTCATATTCGGCAGTTGCAGTACGTGGACGTCCTTATGCTTTGCGAGCAGCTCATACATCTTTTTCTTGCCGTCACAGGTCGTTTCGCCTATGACGAGATCGCTAGCGTTCATATAGGGGCATTTTTTCGTAACCGCGTAGCCGTAGCTTGCTTTGATTAGCGGGCAAAGATTGCGCGGAAGCTCGGCATGAGCGGCGTCTATAGGGCTCTCATCATAGGCGCAAAGTCCAACCGGCACGGCGCCCGCAGCGTAAATAAGCTCCTTAGGAGAGTAGGTACAAAACATCCCCACTACGTGTTTGCCTTGCTCTTTTAGATCGTGCAGAGCCATTGCGTTGCGCTTTTTAAGCGCGTCAAAATCCATCTTCATCTCGTCTCCTTTAAAATTTCGTTTGCTTTGCGTGCACCGATAAGCGCAGCACCCATCGCGCCGCAGTAGATTGCGTTTTCGCAAGTAAAAATTTCAGCCCCCAAATGCTCGCTAAGAAGCTGTTTAAAAAGCGGCACGTTGCTAAGACCGCCGCTTAAGAAGTAAATTTGATTTTCCAGCCGTTTGATGAGTGAGGCGACCTTGTGCGCGGAGGAATCCACGATAGCGTAGGCGATTTCGCTATTTTCAGCTCCGTTTGCACTTAGCGAGACAATCTCACTTTCTGCAAAAACAGTGCACGTTGAGCTAATTTTAATCGCGGGATTTTTTCGAGCGGTTTTGTAAATTTCGCTAAGCTCAAGCCCCAAGCGGCCCGCGCGGATCTTTAAAAATTTGCCCGTGCCCGCCGAGCATTTGTCGTTCATGATAAAATCCGCGGGCTTGCCGTTTTCTATTTTGATCGCTTTGGTGTCTTGCCCGCCCACGTCAATGACGGTGCAGTCTCGCTCAAACAAAAAGTGTGCCCCAAGCCCGTGGCATAAAATTTCGCTCATGCTAAGCTGCGCGTACTCTACGCTAACGCGTCCGTAGCCCGTAGCCGTCACGAAGCCCTCTGCGTAGCCTTTTTGCTCTAAAGCTTGCTTGATCTGGCGCGCGACCTTGACCGCGCTAAAGCCGCTTGGTAGCAAAAACAGCTCGCAAAATTCGCCGCGTTCGTCCATAACGGCGAGCTTTGACGACGCACTGCCGATGTTGGTACCGATAAAATGCATAAAATTTTAAATCCGTCGAAAAATATTTCTACACCGTAGAACTTTGATTTGAATGTTAGTCTTTTTAAGCTTTTAGACTGCTGAAATTTAGCGCAGGCTTGCGGCGCGGATTAAATTTAGCCTCACGCTGCGTTTGAATTGGTTTTAAATTTAGATTTAAATTTAGCGCTCGCGGGCGATTAAAATTCCGCTTAAAATTACCACCGCGATGCCCGCTAGCACGATAGGGCCGGGTAGGTGATCGCCTAGCATAATGCCTAGCGCCATGCTAAATAGGATGTCGCTGTAGCTGATCGCGGCGACGATACCCGCTTTGCGCGAAGCGGCGTAGGCGCGCGTCATGTAAATTTGAAAGTAGATACCGCTGACACCCAGAAGCGCCACGAGCACCCAGCCAAAAAGGCTTGGCGGGTTGAAGTAAGCGAGCTTCGCTAAATCCGCGCCGCTGAAAAGTCCTAAAATTTTAACCTCGCTACCTTCAAGCACCCAGCCCGTTATCATCATCGTAGCACTTAGAAAGGTGGCTGACGAGACGAAAACTAGCACGATGAGGTTTGTGGCGTAGTGTTTGCGGAGCTCGCGCACGCTCGTGTATGCAAGCCCCGCGCACATGCCGCCGAAGATTCCCACCGCGTCGGTTACGCTGATGCCGATGTGCGGGCGCACGACGAGTAAAATTCCGCCAAAGCCCAGCAGTATCGCAAACCATGCCTTAGAACTTAGCTTTTCGCCTAAGAAAAACGCCGAAAATAGCGCGGTGAAAATGGGCGCCGTTTTTTGGAATGTAAAAGCGGTGCCAAGATCGATGTGGGCGATATTATAAAAGGTCGCTAAGATACCGCAGCTGCCGATAAAGCCGCGAAACGCGAGCAGCCACGGCTTGCCGCCCGGGCCCAGGTTTTTTATCCGCCGTAGCGAAAACAGCACGATGCCGATGCCTACGACATTGCGGAAAAATACGATCTCGGCGCTGCTCATCCGCTCCGCCATGACCTTGGCTAAAGCGCCGTTTAGCGCGAAATAAAAGCTCGCTACGAGCATGTAGTAAACGCCCAGATGTTTCAACCAAAACGCGGAGTAGAATTTTTGTTTCATCGCGCGCTACTTTCGGTTCGCCACAAGTGTGCCCGCGACGATGATGAGCGCCATGCCCGAAAGTGCCATGAAACCAGGCAAGGCGTCGCCTAGAAGCAGCCCAAATAGCGTCGAAAAGATGATGTCTGCATAGCTGATCGTAGCTACTATGCCCGCTTTGCGTGTCGCGGCGTAGGCCTTGGTGACGTAGGTTTGATAAAATAGCCCCAGCAGCCCCAAAAGCACGGCAAAGAGCCAGCCCTGCGCGTTTGGAATTTTAAATTTAGAAAGCATAAAGCTCAGCGCGGGCGCGTCTATAAATTCCGCCGCGATCATAAGCGCTACGGGCATCAGCGTGCCGGCAAGAAGCGCCGAGAGGATGATCGTATTGGAGCTATAGTATTTACGTAGCCCGCGCACGGAGGTAAGCGCCATCGCGGCGAATAATCCGCTTAAAATTCCAAAAATATCGCTCGGCTGCAAGCCAAACTGCGGCTGAATTACCAAAACGATGCCCACAAAGCCCAAGCAGACCGAGAACCAGCCCATCGCGCCGAATTTTTCGCCGAGGGTAAAATACGCGATGATCGCCGTCCAAATGGGCGCCGTTTTTTGAAAGGTAAATGCCTCGCCGAGGCTGATGTTAGCGATGTTATAAAAAAACACCATTAGCCCCAAAATCCCGATAATGCCGCGAAACGCGAGCGTAAAAGGATGACCGCCTTTGTTTGCGAAGCGCGCCGCGCGAGGACGAGCCTTGATTTTATAAAGCAGGATCAAAAGTCCGGGCAGATTGCGAAAGAGCACGACCTCAAGCGATGAAATTTGCGTGCCCAAAAGCTTGGCAAAAACGCCCGTAAGAGAGTTGTAAAAGCACGCCATCAGCATATAATACACGCTTAGATGGTGCAGCAAGAAGTTGTTGTATTTCATCGCGCCCCTTTAAATTTGCGGAATTATACACGCATAATGATTAAATTTTAATATTCCGCCGTTTTAATATTTCGCCGCGCCGCTCCGCCCGCTTCTAATCCTCGCTGCGTCATCACTTTTAATCTTGCTGCATCGCCTGCTTTTGTGCGCTTGGCGCGACGGCTCGGTTTTGCATGTTTGGACGCAACGGCTCGTTTTTTGCACATCGACCTTGCTTTTGCGTTTCTTGCTCACAGGCGCTAGTTTGCGTTTGGATATTGGGCGCTGCTTTTGTGATTTTTACCGACCCTCTGCTCTGCGCGCCGCCGCTTGTTTGAGCAAAGCAGTAAAATTTGCGTAGCTGCGGGTTTATATGCTTTCGCGCAGTTGCGCCCGTTTCACGCTTTGGTTGCTAGTTTTCTCGCCAGGCTTCGGTATTTAAATTTTATAAAATTTACGCACAGTCCCGCCTCGGCGATATATTCGGCGATGGCTCGCGCCTTGGTGACTTTTTACTAGCGGCGTTTTGCTAGTGTCGCGATAAAATTTCGCTAAATTTAGCGCCTAAATTTTATAAAATTTTGCCGCTTAGCCCCGCGAGCAAGCGCGTAGAATTTGGCTTTAATCTATTTTTGGTTATAATCGCGCCAAAAACTACAAGGACGAACGTGAAAAGTTTGATCATCATCGGGCGCCCCAACGTCGGCAAGTCGAGCCTTTTTAACCGCCTAGCGGGCGCTCGCATCGCCATCACGAGCGACGTTGCGGGTACGACGCGCGATACCAATAGGTTCGAAGCCGAAATTTTCGATCGCCGCGTGCGCGTGATAGATTCGGGCGGCTTAGACGACACCTCCGAGCTGTTTGCGCGCGTGCAAGCTAAGACGCTAAGCGAGGCCAAGAGCGCGGATTTGATAATCTTTATGACGGACGGCAAGCTGCTTCCGAGCGATGATGAGCGGCGGATATTTTTCTCGCTGCAGAGGCTTGGCAAACCCATCGCCTTGGCGGTCAATAAGATCGACGGCAAGCGCGACGAGGAGCGCAGCTGGGAGTTTAACGAATTCGGCGTTAAATTTTTCCCGATCTCCGTTTCTCACAACAGCGGCATCGACGAGCTGAAAGAGTGGATCTACGGATTTTTGGACCCTGCGCCAGCGAGGCAGGACGAGGATGAAATTTTTGATGATTTTATAGAGGGCTTTAACGACGAGGGCGAGCCGAAAGAGGGGTGCAACGAGGAATTTTACGCCAGTAAAACCATCGGCGTGGGTATCATCGGGCGAGTAAACGTCGGTAAATCAAGCCTTCTAAACGCGCTTGTGGGCTCGCAGCGCTCGGTCGTGAGCGATTATGCGGGCACGACGATCGATCCGGTGAACGAAAGCACGGAATTTGGGGGGCGCACGCTAGAGTTTATCGACACGGCAGGTATTCGCCGCCGCGGTAAGATCGAGGGCATCGAGCGTTTCGCGCTAAATCGTACCGAAAAAATTTTGCAAAACTCCGACATCGCGCTTTTGGTGCTTGACGCAAGCACGCCGCTAAACGAGCTAGACGAGCGCATCGCGGGGCTTGCGGCTAAATTTGAACTCGGGCTCATCATAATTTTAAACAAATGGGATCTTTGCGAGCGCGATTACGACGAGTTTTGCCGCGATTTGAGAGATAGGTTTAAATTTCTTTCATACGCGCCGATCATTAGCGTCAGCGCGACGGACAGGAAGCGGATCCATAAAATTTACCCGCTTATTTTGGAGGTTTATTCAAATTTCACGCGCAAGCTCGGCACCGCAAAGATCAATGAGGCGGTAGAAGCCGCGATAAAGGCGCATCCGATACCTCGCGAGCGGGGCAAATCGGTTAAAATTTACTACGCCGCGCAGATCGGCTTTGCACCGCCGAAGATCGCCCTTGTGATGAACCGCCCCGGTGCGCTGCATTTTAGCTACAAGCGCTATTTGATGAACAGGCTGCGCGCGAGCTTTGCTCTTTCGGGAAGTCCGCTAGTACTGCTGCCGCGTAAAAAAGGGGAGAGCGATGAAGAGCGGTAATATCGTGCTCATCGGCTTTATGGGGGTCGGTAAGGGCACGGTAGCACGGGCGCTGGCTGCGCAAAGCGGGATGTTCGCGCTTGATTGCGACGATATGATCGAAAGCTACGCCAATAAAAAGATCGGGCAAATTTTTAAAGAGCAGGGCGAGCAGAGCTTCAGAAAGATGGAAGAGGGCCTTGCAAAATTTTTAGAAAAGTCCGTCCGCTGCGCCGTGATCTCCACAGGCGGCGGCTTTTACGCCGTGAAAAATTTAAACAAAATCGGCACCGTCGTGTATCTGAAATCAAGCTTTGAAGGTATAATCGAGCGCTTAAAAAACAGCGAAAACGCGGAGAAAAAATTTGCCAAGCGCCCTCTGTTAGCGGATCTGCAAAAGGCCGCGGCGCTGCATGCCGAAAGAGACGGGGCGTATGAAAAAAAGGCCGACATCGTAATCAACGTCGAAAATAAAAGCGTAAAAAAGATCGTAAAAGAAATTTGCTCTGCCTGCGACGGGCTAAATTTAAAAGGGAAAAAGATGCCTAAACAAAAGTGCTCCGGCGGCGATAAAAATTCCAAGCCGCACGGCAAAGAGGGCAAAGGCGATAAGCTTAAAAAGAAAGAGGCGCTTAAGCAAAAGCTGCGCGAATTGATCGAGGGCTTAGAGCGCGAGGAAATTCCAAAGCGGGTGATCGCGTGGCACTTCGATCTTTACGAGCCTTATGCGCTTGAGTTGGCGGGATCGAGCAGCTACGACGGGGATGACGACGACTGGGCGTGCGAGGACGAGGATGAGTTTTATCCGCAAAGCTCGCGCTTGCAGCTTGAATTTCTAAATGAGCTTTCGTGGCGACAGGTTTTAAAAATGCTCGTACAGGTTCTGCGCGAGCTGCGAGAGCAGATGCCTAGCGCTAAAATTTTTGAGTGCAAGCACGTTGCCGTGGGTTTTGTGGACGGCGATCTGATTTTGATTTAAAGGAGCAACGATGAGAATTTTAACGGGTCTTCAGCCTAGCGGTAAGCTACATTTGGGCAATTACTTCGCGAGTATCAAGCAGATGGTGGATGCGCAAAACGCGGGAGAGCAGATGTTTATGTTTATCGCAAACTACCATGCGCTCACGTCCGTAAGCGACGGCGCAAAGCTAAAAAACTCCACCTACGAGGCCGCGGCAGCGTTTTTGTCTCTCGGGATCGATCCGAAAAAGACGGTGTTTTGGGTGCAAAGCGACGTGAAAGAGGTGCTGGAGCTTTACTGGATTTTAAGCGGATATACGCCGATGGGGCTGCTCGAGCGGGCGCACGCCTACAAAGACAAGATCGCCAAGGGTTTTGAGAGCAAACACGATCTGTTTAGCTACCCCGTGCTGATGGCGGCGGACATCCTGCTATACAGCGCGGAGGTCGTGCCCGTGGGCAAGGATCAGATCCAGCACGTCGAGATCGCCCGCGACATCGCGCTTAAATTTAACAACGCCCACGGCGAAATTTTAACTATTCCGCAAGCGCGCGTAAATGATGAAGTGGCGATCGTGCCGGGCACGGACGGCGCCAAGATGAGCAAGAGCTATGGCAATACGATCGATATTTTTGCAGATGCCGCGACGCTAAAGAAGCAAATTTCAAGTATCGTAACGACTTCCGAGCCGCTGGAGGCGCCTAAGCAGTGGCGCGGATGCAATGTCTATAACATCGCGAAGCTGTTTTTAAGCGAAGCGGAGCAGGCGGAGCTGCGGGCTCGCTACGAGCGCGGAGGCGAGGGGCATGGGCATTTTAAGGCGTATTTAAACGAGCTCGTGCTTAGCTACTTTAAAGACGCGCGAGATAAATTCGAATACTATCAAAGTCACCGCGAAATTTTAGATGAGATGCTAAGACAGGGCGCGCAAAGAGCGGCTGCGACGGCTGCTTCATTGATGCAAAAGGTTCGCGCCGCCGTGGGGATTTATCGCTAAGAGGGTGAGATGACGGATTACGCTAGAGAAATTTTATCTGACGGCAAGCTGCTTCGGCAGAAGCTGGAAATTTTCTTGCAAACCCCGAGCAAGGTTGAAATTTACGCACGCGCCTGCGAGAAATTTTTCGCCGCGGGCAAGCAGCGCGAACTAACTTACGTAAGCACGTGGAGTTGGTGGGCCTTTTTCGGTACGCTGTTCTTTTTTCTGTACCGCAAGGAGTATAAAATTGCCGCAGCCCTATTTGCCGTTATGGTAATTTCTTGCTTCGTTCCGTTTTTGGATGGACATGATAGAACTATAGGAACGGCGATTAGCGTCAGTAGCGGGACTATGGCGAAATATTACGTTTGCGATAGTTTTGTTTCATTGTTAGATAAACAAGACGATGAAGCCCTAAGACGGGGCGGCGGCGTGAATAGATGGGCGATATGGCTCGCGGTAATATTTTACGCTTTGGTCGCAATCGTGTTCGCGCTGATAATTTCAAACGGCGGCAAAGCTTAGTCGTTTTAAAGGGCTTTCCTGCTCAGATAGCTAAATAAATTTTAAAAAGGAGTAAGAATGAAAGCGATCGTAACGGTGATCGGTAAGGACAAGGTTGGCATTGTGGCGGGCGTTTCGGCCAAGCTCGCGC
>CAURGM010000039.1:0-11547 GCA_963524395.1 uncultured Campylobacter sp. | reverse complement strand
TTTTTGGTTTTCCATTTTTTATAACTCCACGTACAGTAATTTCATAGCCTTTAATGTTGACCTTATGACCACTAGTAAAATTATTTGGCAATTCATCTTGCGCCAGCTGTGCTAAAAGAGCATAGGCATCTCTTCGGGCTTACTATCTTACCGCCAGTTGGACGCAAGAAAAAGGTTTTGTGCCGCTAGGATGGACAAAAAGATAAAGTTCTTTTGGATTGCTGACGGCTTTTATGTATTGCTTTGATTTTATTTCAAGATTTCGTATGTCTTTGTCTTGTAGAGTTTGCTTCGCTACATTTGCCATTTTATCGCCCTTTGCGTAAAACTGACCTAATAAGTTCTAACTAACCTAATAACTAACTGAATTATTTTAAAACAATTATAACATAAAAATAAACAAAAATAATTAAAATTACTAAAAGCCCTAGATATCGGTATTTAAAGGAAGTAAAAGAGATTTAAAAGAAGTGATTTAAAATTAAAAGTAGCTTAAATGGTGGAGTTAAGCGGGATCGAACCGCCGACCTCTTGAATGCCATTCAAGCGCTCTCCCAGCTGAGCTATAACCCCAATAAAGATTTTGTAATTTTACATTATTTTACTTACAAAATTTTTAAATTCCGGCGCTACGCCAAAATTTTCTCCGCAAAGGCCGCTACAAAATGAAATTTTAAGCTTGCATTGGGTAATATTTCATTTCTTTGCGCGGGAATAGCTCAGTGGTAGAGCGCAACCTTGCCATGGTTGATGTCGCGAGTTCGACTCTCGTTTCCCGCTCCATTTTACATTCTGTTTTGTATTAAACGTGCCCGGATGGCGGAATCGGTAGACGCAAGGGACTTAAAATCCCTCGGAATTTTTTCCGTGCCGGTTCAAGTCCGGCTCCGGGCACCACCTAATAAGCCGGCGTGGCGACATAGCCAAGTGGTAAGGCATGAGCCTGCAAAGCTTTGATCCCCGGTTCGAATCCGGGTGTCGCCTCCAGATCCTAAAAAGGAGTTATTATGAGATACATACTAGCGGCTCTTTTGGCATTGATGGTTTTTGGCGGGTGCTCTAATACTTGGCACGGCGTAAAAGAGGACTCACACAATGCGGCTCAATGGACCAAAGAAAAGGTTCACAATGGCGCCGAGTGGGTCGGAGAAAAAACCGAATAAATTCCACGTGTAGATCTTGATCTGCGCGAACTTTCGGCGGGGTCTACCCGCCCTTAATCGGGAGATGGCTGAGCGGTCGAAAGCGGCGGTCTTGAAAACCGTTGAGGTGAAAGCCTCCTGGGGTTCGAATCCCTATCTCCCGGCCATTTTAATCTAATCCGAAATTCCATTTTAACTTCAAAATTTCACATTTTATTTATACTAATTTTCATTTAATGCTCTTTAGGCTAAAATTTTATCTTGCAGCAAACGGCAGTTTGCGGCGGTGCCTTTATAGATGAGAAACAGAATAGCATACGGCGAAGATGCTAAGATTGCGCGTTAGTGGCTTGTTTGATCGATACGTGCTAAAACAGCGCGTAGCGAGAATAGGGCGATGTAAAATTAAATGTTCGTCCGTCTCGCTATGAAAGCGTGTGGGCTCTGTTGCGGAATTTGGCTATAGAATTTCAAAGCTTAGCAGCCCGCCGCGCTTGGCGTAAAATTTTAAAATTTACCGATTCGCGCTTTTTAAATTTAGCCCTGGTGCAAGTAAATTTTAAAATTTGCGTCCGCGCCGCCATGCTGTCGCGCCGCCGCGCAGATAAATATCAATGCATTTGCCGATTTGGGCGATGCACAAAATGAGAGTAGCTGCTCGGTATGGGGCCAGAGCCGGTAAGCTTGCGAAGCGGACCGGGGTTGGCATAGCAAACAGGCGAGTAGCCAAGTTAAAAGTAAGCGAGCCTAAGAGATATCGCAGGCTGACGGGTCGAAGCGAGCAAATCTAAAAAATAGCGCAGAATAGCGCAGGCGGGCAGCTTGATAGGGCGAAAGAGAAAAGTCTGCAAAAATATCTGCGAGCGAATTTTACTAGAAAATTGAAAGGCTTAAATGCGAAAAATTTTACTATTTTTACTGCTTTGTGCGGGAGCTTTTGCGCTTGAGTGGGACGGAGCCGTCCTGCGAGGGGCGCTGCCAAACGGGCTTAAATACTATATTTTAGAAAATTCCGTGCCTAAAAATTCCGCCGTTTTCTATCTGATCGTGGATGCGGGCTCGATCGACGAGGACCCTAATGAGCGCGGGCTTGTGCACTTTATCGAGCATATGTCCTTTAACGGAAGTCGCGATTTTAGCAAAAACGAGCTTATCAAAAAGCTACAGAGCCTGGGCGTGAAATTCGGCGCCGACGTAAATGCGCAGACGGGCTACGACAGCACGATCTACACGCTTAACATTGCCGTTAGCGAAGAAAATTTAAAGGACGTTTTTAAAATTTTTGCTTCGATTGCGGACGGAGTGGAGTTTAATCCGCTTGAGCTCGTAAAAGAAAGAGGCGTCATAATCGAGGAGGCGCGTAGCCGCGATACGCCGATCGCGAGGCTTTACGAGCGGATGGATGAGGAGCTTTACGGCGGCAGCGCGTATTTTGATCGCGCGCCGATCGGCGATATGGCGGTCGTAAAATCCGTAAGCGCGCAGCGAATCAAGGAGCTTTATCAAAAAATTTACCAGCCCAGGTCTATGAAATTTATAGCCGTGGGCGATTTTAAAAGGGATAAAATTTTAAAACTGCTAGAGCAAAATTTTTCGCCTCTTAAAAATACAAACTCCTACGCCCGCCCGGATATGGGCATTCCGCCTAGGCAGGGTTTGAAAATTTATAACTACGATACGAACGAAACGTCGCTAAATTCCGTCAAAATTTCGTTTTGGGAGGAATTTGCGCCCCCAAGTAGCGAGGCGAATGCGAGGAAAATTTTAAAAAGCGAGCTTATCTCAAGTCTTATTTCTACGATTTATGAGAGGGTAAAAGCTAGCGAAGGCGCGCTGTTGCGAGTTAATTTTTCCAGGTCGAATTTGCAGTTTCAAAAAACGATCTATAACTTCGACGTCGCCGTTTTGGGCGGAGATTTTGACGGCGCGATCTCGCAGGCGCTCGGGCTAATCAAAGGCTTGCGAGATAGCGGCTTTGACGCGCGCGATTTCGCCCTTGCGAAGGATGCTTTGATCAGCTCGCGGCACAGCGCCTTTGAGCGTAAAAAAAGCGCGAATTCCGCGTTTTTTGCAAGAGAGATTCTTCATGCCGTAAAATCAGGAGCCGCTCTGCCTAGCGCCGCAAAACAGCGTGATTTGGAGGTAAAACTGCTGCGCGAGATCAGCCTGGAGGAGCTAAATTTAGAATTTAAGCGCCTGACGGATCTGGGCGAGGTGCACGCAAGCGTTTTTAGCGGCTCAGGATATAATCTGGATGAGGCTAAATTTAAGAAGCTGCAAAGCGGCGCTAAGGCGATAAATACGCATGCCGCGCATAAAAAGCTGCCGGGTAGCTTGGTTTCTAAAAACCTGCCTGAGGGCAAAATTTTAAGCAAGAGCTTTGAGCCGCGATTTAAATTTTATACCTACCTGCTTGAAAATAACGCGACCGTGATCTTAAAGCCACTTAAGACGCGCAAGGATTTCATCTCGTTTGCCGCGGTAAGCAGAGGCGGAATGTCCAATCTAGCGCATCCCGGGCTTGGCAGTTTTGCCGCGATGCTTTCAAACGAAAGCGGTGCAGGCGAGTTTAACAATTATGAAATTTCGCAAATTTTAAGCGGACGGCAGGTGAATTACCGCAAAAACATCTCCGCATTCTCGCACGGATTTTATGGAAGCTGCGGTTCGCGGGATCTAAAATGGCTGCTAGAAGCGATAAACTTAGAGCTTAGCTCTCCGCGCGTGGACGAGAAAGCGCTGCAAAATTTAAAGATCAAATCGCTCGACGAGCTTGCGCGAAACGAGAAGCTGCCCGGATATAAATTTAGCAGGGAATTTAGCGAGTTTTTTTACGGCGGCAATGAGCGAATGCGCCCTCTAAGCACCGCGCAGATCAAAGCGCTTAACGCGGATGAGCTAAAAAAGATCGTCTATGATAAATTTAGCAACGCCGCATCCTACACTTTCGTGCTTAGCGGCGATTTTGAGTTAAAAGACGCTGAAGTCCTCATAAAAAAGTATCTGGCAAACCTGCCTGCTCGTGGCGAACGCGAGGATTTTAAAGACGACGGAATTCGCAGCTTAAGCGGACGGCACGTTTTTATGCGCAACTATCAAAACTCCCCTAGAAGCGACGTCGCGCTTACCGCGATAAACAGATCCGCTCCATACTCGCTTGAAAATGCAATAAAAATTTCAGCCCTAGCTTCGGTGCTTCAGGAGGCCCTTAGAGAGCGTATCAGAGAGGACGAGGGGCGCACTTACGGCTTTTCGGTCGCTTCGAGCCTAAGCCGCATCCCGTACGAGCACTCGAGCCTTCATATTTCGTTTTCCTGCGCGCCGCAAAATACGGATCAAATTTTATCCGCAATCAGGGAAATTTT
This sequence comes from uncultured Campylobacter sp., assembly GCA_963524395.1. GTDB lineage: Bacteria > Campylobacterota > Campylobacteria > Campylobacterales > Campylobacteraceae > Campylobacter_B. The sequence goes on along the minus strand of CAURGM010000039.1, from coordinate 7,040 downwards.
TGCAGAGATCGCAGGCGGCGGATCGGACGTGGTGCGACATCTTGAAAATTTTAAAAAATCTCAGATCATCACGGCTCGCACCGCTCGCGAAAGTCCTGAGTTTTGGAACGACGCGCTCGTAAAATACGCGCTTTGGAATGAGGAGATCGCCGATTTTAAGACCTTTGAAACGATCGTAAATTCCATCTCGCCGAAGGATATCGCAGAGGCCGCGCAGACATATATTTTTGACACCGATGAGACAGTAAGGATAAATGCGCCGAAATTTTAGCGGGCTAGGCGCATCTAAATTTTGCTCGTTAAATTTACTAGTCGCGTTTAAATTTAACGGCGCTTGCACGGCAAATTTCGGCTTCGTAAATTTATGCAGTTTAAAAACGAACTCAAGAATAAAGCTCAATTAAACCCATCTGCGCCGCACATATATCTTAGATAAATTTTATTTTGAAATAGATTTATCTCGCCGATATATCGCTATTTTGTTACATTTTTTCTATTGATTGCATAAGTCGTATAATTGTTATCACTTTTATTGAAATTTAAAATATTATTGGCTAAATTTCCTAAGTCTTAATTTTTATTTTCAAAAAAGGAGAAAAGATGATTGTCGGTTTTTGGGCCTGTAAGCCATGTAAAAGCGGCGCAGGCCGCAATTATTCCGCTTCCGTAAAAGGCGAGAAATCCACTCAAAATCGCTGCGGGGGGGGGCTTGCACGCTCCTTAATAGTCGCGGCGTGTCTTTGCGGCCTAAGCGTCGCGCAGGATTCGTCTGAAAATAACGCAACCAGAAGCGTTGTTACCAAAGAAGGCTCGGAGGCACGAAGCTCGGCTGCGACGACAAATAGTTATAAATTTCCCGAAATAGTCGTCGTCGGCAATATCGACTCGAGTCTTACGAGCGTCGGCGATAGCTACGGCGGTACGCAAAAGATAGGCAGAACGATGATCGAGTCGATGCCTAGCGGCAACGGCGACTTCGTGCAGCTTTTGCGCACCAATCCAAACGTGCAATTCAGCTCCACAAACCGCCAGAGCACTACGCTAGGCGAGATAAGCCCCGCAAACATCAGCATTAACGGCGCTAAGTATTGGCAAAACAACTTTATGCTCGACGGCGTGAATATGAATAACGATCTCGATCCCGCTAGAAATCCTGGCGGCAATCCTACGCGCTTTTCGGCGTTTGATACGATGAATTCCGTCTCGCAAGGTATGGCGATCGATAGCGATTTTTTACGGAGCGTCGAGGTGCACGATAGCGGCGTCTCCGCCAAATACGGCGGATTTACCGGCGGCGTAGTCGAGGCTAAGACGCGAGATCCGCGTGCGGGCTTTCACGGCAAGTTTTCGATGCAGCACACCGAGGATAGCTGGACTAGATACCATATCTACGGCGATGAACAGAGCTTTGAAAACTCCGCTACGCCGCTAAATCAGCCTAGATTCGATAAGTGGATCACTAGGTTAAATTTAGAGGGCACCGTTACCGAGGATCTGGGCTTGATGTTCGGCTACACCAACACTAGAAGTAAAATTCCGCTCAAGGCCTACGACAGAAGATACAACGCCGATACGACCATCACCGAGCGAGTTCAGAGGCGAAATATTGACAACTACTTCCTAAAGGCGCTCTGGTATGCAAGCGACCGCCTAACTATCACGCCTAGCGTAACCTACGCGCCCGAGCGAAACAAGATGTTTAACGACCACGTCAAAGACTCCTACGCCGATATGAAATCGGGCGGTTTAAATTTAGCGCTTAAAACCGACTACGATGGCGATTTCGCTAGGTTTAATCAAATTTTATCCTACAGCAAGCTCGAGAGCTCTCGCGATGCGGAGAATGAATATTACAGGGCTTGGCAATACTCAAACGTAAAGAATTGGGGTAGTAAAATTTTATCCGCTTCGGCGATAGAGGGCGGCTTTGGGGATCTTGATCAGACTCAAAAGAGCTTTTCGTACAACGCGGATCTGGAGTTTAACGAATTTGATCTAGGCGGCAGTAAGCATAGATTTATCACAGGCTTTGAGTTTAAAAAGCAAGAGGCTAAATTTAACGTAAGAAAAGAGTTTATGACCGCTGGCGGAATAGCACCGCTACCTGCGGGTGTAAATGCTTGCGATCCGAATGACGAGCTCTGCTCGATAGACGATTCTTTTGCGAGGCGTGGTAGAAGCGGTCAGTTTTTTACGCGGAAAAGCTATTACAAGGGCAATACCAAGGTGGATATGAAAAGCTTGGCGGTTTATCTGGAGGATGAGATAAAAATCGGTGATCTTACTTTGCGACCGGGCGTAAGATTAAATAGGGACGATTATATGAAGCAAACGACTGCGGCGCCGAGATTTAACAGCTACTACGATATTTTCGGCGACGGCGATTCGATCCTTAGCTTCGGTGCAAACCGCTACTACGGACGCAATCTCTTTACCTACAAATTAAGAGAAGGTCGAGAGGGTCTCGCCACTACCTACACGCGCCCGCGCAATGCTTATACGCAAAATTGGACGCAACTGCCAAAAGACCAGTCTCTAACTAAATTTAATGAGCTAAAGGTGCCTTATGAGGATGAGCTGGTATTCGGGGCAAAGCAAAAGCTTGGAAATTTTGAGTTTTTCGGCAAATATGTAAGCCGCAAGGGCAGGGATCAGATCATCAAATCTACGCGAAGAGATCTAGGTCTAGCGCTGGATCCGAACTACCAAAACAATTATCAAACCTTTACTAATGACGGCAGAAGCGAGAATAAAATTTTAACCTTCGGCGTTAAGACGATCGATGATTACGAGGCTTTCGGTACGCTAAACGGCTTTGAGCTGGGCTTTGAGCACATCAAGATGAAGACGAACAACACCCTTTACGACATATCGCTTGATAGAGAAACGCTTGAATATGAAAAGATCGTCGAATATGACGGCAGGCTGATGAGGCTATCGGAGCTTCCGGCGCAGGACTACGCTAGGCCTTGGACGGCGAGCCTAAACATCATCACGAAAATTCCAAGCTACGGCATCAGCGTGAATAACTTCCTCTCGTTTAAAGGCTCGCAAGAAGCGATCGCCCGCACGGGCAGGACGCCTGCGGGCAAGTATCCTGCCAGATACGACAAATACGAAAAGGTAAATCTCGGCAAAAGCTACAGCTGGGATGCGCGCATCGGATACGCTAAAAAGATGGCGGGCGAGGTGGAATTTTTTACGAATTTAGACATCTACAACGTCCTAAATAAGCGCAACAAAGCAAGACTTAGCAGCGACACCTCGCTCGATCTGGTCTATGAGGCGGGCAGGCAGTTTTGGCTGGAGGCGGGCATTCGGTGGTAGCGTGAGCTAAATTTGCGGAGATTTTAAAATTTCACGGCTCCGCAAAATTTCGTGAAATTTTTTAAATTTAGGGCATTTTGCGAAATTTCAAATTTCACGCCGTGCTCCTTAGAATTTCGTACCGCGCTGTAAAATTTTAGCGTATGCGAAATTATAAAATTTACGCCCAAATTTAACTTGCAATCAATTTAAGGAGTCGAAACGACTTTTTAAATTTAACGCTGATATCGCTTAATAAGCCCTTTCATTGAAATATCACAAACTGCTTTTGAAATTTTGACGGGCTGATCCGCCGCTCTTTCAGCATGTAGCGGCAAACCCTTTCAAAGTCCGTTTCGCTCATCATAAAACTAATAAATTCGCCCTTGCCGTCATAGATGATCAAAGTATCGATCGCACGGAAGCTAAATTTCCCATCCGTGATCTTTGAAAAAATCAGTTTAGAGATGAAAAACGGCAAAATCAATGCCGTCAGGCTCATAATAAAAATTATAAATCCTCTAAAGCTCTGTAAAAATCCAGCGAACGCAACGCTTATCACGATGAATGAAAACACAATGCCTGCGGAATTTCTAGCGGGCACGATATGCCCGAATAGAGGCGTGGCGGTGAGCTTTATGAGCGATATTTCATCAAATTTTATAGATTTCGTGATTTTGCCTTTATTTACGTAGTTGATACTCCTGTTCGTCAAATGCACAAGGCGCGTATGGGCGCTGTTTAGATACGATATGACGGCGAATGCTACGAAAACAAACGGCGTATAGTATGGGAAAATATCGCCTATATACAGAAACACCGGTACCGCCAAAGGGGCGAAGATCAGATTATAAATAAAGAATACCACGATGTTGTAGTCTTTGACGACAAGGGGTTTATTGTAAAATTTCGGCGGATTTCGGTGCTCGGCGCCGTTTTGTTCAGGCTGCTGCGACTTCTGCGATTCGTCTTTTAAATTTTGCAATTAAATTGACTCCCGTTTCAAAATTCGTCGCTAGCGGCTTGGGCGTTTTGTGGCGCTAAATTTGCCGACCTCGTCGCACGCTTTAGCGACGCAATCCCAAGCAGGACCCGTTTGCGTCCTTTCAAAATTTTATTTCGTTAAAATTTGTCCGCACTGCATATCAGTACCGCGCCGCCGCATAAAATTTCGAGATCTCACGGCTCGAAATCAAAGCAGTAAAAATCATCCGCCTCGCTCCAAAGCTCCTCTAGCGAGCGCCCGTCTATCTGCGGCGCGCCGTAGAGTTCCCGCAGCGTGGCAAAATACCGCTCGCCGCTTGCGTTTGCGCCCGCCTCGTCCGCACATCTTTGAAACGAGCAGCGATCCGCATAGGCGATGATCATGTATTGCGCGCCGCACAGGCGGAATCCGAGCTCCGGCTCGCCGCCCTCGGCTACGCATTTTAGCAGCATTTGCTCTATGGTTTGAAATGAATATTTCGGCATTTCACTCCGATCTTAAAATTTTATCTCTTCTGCCGCATATCGCGAGCCGTTTTATTCCGCCAAAAACCCGAAGCGCTCGATCATATCCAAAAGCATATCGGCTCTGCAAATTTCATCATCCAGCAGATCGTCGTATTGATCTCGCAGTCGCTCGGCGTCTTGCGCCACGGGCCCTAGATACTCCCTAGCCTGCGCGAAATCCCCTTTCATCACGTAGTATTCGCCCAAGATCACGCGAGCTTGCGTCTTGCTAACCTCGTCGCCTTCGCCCTCAAGTGCTGCTTTTAGGCTCTGCACGCCGCCCTCCTCAAGCCCTCGCGAGAGTTGCATTATAGCCTTGTTTAGATAAAGCTTCGCATCCATTTTCGCTCCTTAGTTAAATTTCATTTGAAATAATAGAACAAATTTCCGCCGTACTCAAGATCCACGGACTCCTTGCTGTCAAAAAACAGCTTAAATTCCATGTGGCTCAGATATTTAGCGTCCTGAGCTTTCTCTATAAAATTTCTTATCAGCCGCTCTATCTTTTCGCCCCCTTCGCGGCGTGCCGCGTCTTGTCTCGTGAAATAAAAAACTACGGGCGCGTCGGACACCGCTGCGATATACCAAATTTTAAGCGGCGCTAAAAGCTCGTTTCGGTTTCGCAGCAGCTCCTCTACGGCGCCTTGGATCAGATCGGTGCGGATCTGCGACTCGAAGGACTCGATCGAGATATAAAAATTCCTTAGCCCGTTTAGTTTCTCGAAAAGCGGCGTGCGGGCGAGGTAGCGCTCGATGCACTTTTTATCGGTGATTTTTGCGGCATCTTTATCGAAGCGAAGCACGATCTTAAGCCACGCCGAGTTCCTGCCCGCGCCGTAAAACGCACTGATCGCTCGAGTTTTAAATTTAGCGTCTATGAACTCTATCAGGCCCCTGACGTTTTCACTATTTTTGACTTTGCCCTCTATGATCTCTTTGCAGCGCCTGCTTTGATACGGGCTTAGATCGCAAAACATCGCGCGCCTTTAAATTTAAAGTGATTTAAATTTAGCCCGCATCATAAGCCTCGAACATATCGAAGGTCGGAGCGAAAAAGAGCGCGCCCGTCTTTGCAGTGCTGAAGTCAAGCAGGCGGTCGTAGTTGCCTCGCGGGCGGCCGATAAACATGCTCTCAAGCATCAACTCCAGCGTGCTAAAGGTGCTTGCGTAGGCGATGAAGTAGGTTCCCGTCTCGCCGCCCTGCATAAACGGCATATTGCCGCGCACGACCTTTTTATCGTCGCCGACATTAGCGGCAGCGGAGTGCGAGTTGCTGGGCTTTATCTCTTCGCTCATCTCGATGTCGTTTTGTTTGCTACGCCCGATGACGCGCTCCTGCTCAGCTACGCCCGCGGCGTTCCACGCGCTCATATCGTGGATATATTTTTGTACGAAAAGATAGCTGCCGCCCTTGTATGCGGCATCCTCGTCGCCTACCTTGGCAAAAAAGTCGCGATCTGCGCCTTGCGGGTTTTCGGTGCCGTCCACAAAGCCGATGATAGCGCGCCCGTCGTAGTATTTAAAGCCGCAGATCTCCTCCTCGCACGTCGCGACGTCCTTTAGCGCGGCTCTGATCTCGCTTGCCATATCGTAGCAAACGGCTTGATTCGCCGCTCTGATGTGGATATGGATATCGCCTCCAGTAGCGGGCGCAGCGTGTTTATCGCCCCTAATCTCTTCGAAATTTTTTAGCTCCTTCGGCAAAGGCTTCGGCAGGTCTAGCATTTTCCATGCTTCAAAGCCCACGCCCAGCACGCAGCTTGTTTCGCTAGCCGCGCCGAATCTCGTAACGGCGGTTTTGTTTAAATTTATCACCAGAGCGCAAAGGCCCTCGAAAGTCTTTTTGCAGGCGGTTTTGTCTGCGTTAAAGCGCCAGATCATAAATACGGTGTTTTTGCCGGGCGCGTCGGTTACGTTTTGGGATTTTGCGTGCGCACAGGCGCAACTTTTTTCTTTACTCATTTTCTCTCCTTCAAAGTAAAATTTAAAAGTAATTTTAGCGCAATATCGGTAAATAGCGGGCGCAGAGATAAAATTTAGGCGGCTTTGGGTTTGATTTCGGCGGAGGAAATTTTGTCTTTGATCGTTAAATTTACGGCGAGGGTGGAATTTGGGCTTTAAATTTATAAAATTTACGCCGAATGGGAAGCGAAATTTTAGAGTTTTGCGGGGATGAAATTTTAAAGTAGTGGCAGATGGGAAGGGATTCGAACCCTCGAAAGCTTGCACTTTACACGCGTTCC
>CAURGM010000038.1:0-13221 GCA_963524395.1 uncultured Campylobacter sp. | reverse complement strand
CCCCCCCAAACCCCCCCCCCCCCGTCGGCCGGGCGCCCCCCCCCCCCATTTCGAGTGGATTGCAAGTGGTAAAAAAAACCTAACAAAGAGATTTTGAGTAAAATTTGAAATAATAAAAATCTGAGCTAAATTTATTTTAGTAATTCCAAGCTACGGTAAAATTTATGCAAGATAATTTTTAAACGAGCGGAATTTTATATAAATGCCGTTTCGCCCGCGAAAAAGCTTTTTTGAAAAATTTAAACGAGTAAGATTGTGCGATAAAATTTTACGTGATCCCTGCCGCAAGAGCTAAAGTATGGCGAGCAGGAGATAGAATTTACGCGATAAATCTTGCGTGATAAATTTTAAAATAAGCTGCAAATCCTACAAGAAGCTGTAAATTCCATCTAGCAAGAAATATCTTTTATCCGCAGCGCCGTGATAAAATGGATTAAAAGTCCCTTCGTATGCCTTTTCAAAAAAGCCTTCTTTGCTTAGCTTTATAAGCTCTGCATTGACGAAATCCAGTAGCTCTTTATTGCCTTTCTGAACGCCAATACCCATGAAATCGGGCTTGCCTAGAGTTTTAAGCGGCACTTCTACCTCGCTATCGACTACCGGATATGCCATTGCGATTAGATTATCGGTCGCGTAGGCATCCACGTCGCCGTCTTTTAGCATGCGGTAGCATTCCCTGGCGATCTTGCAAAATGTAAAATTTCCAAAGCCTTCTTGTTTAAAAAATGCCTCGCCTGTACCGCCGCTTTCGAGCAAAATTCTTTTCTCTTTCAGATCGGCTAAGGATTTTATTCTATCGGCTTTGCGGGTTAAAACTCCAAGATTTACCGAAAAATACGGTGTTGAAAAATCGATCTGCTGCGCGCGTTCAGGCGTAATGGTAATCGTAGCGATGACGATATCTACGCGGTTATTTACTAGTGCTGGAATTCTATCCTCGACCTTCATCGGCACAAGTTCGATTCTGCCACCTTTTTCGCCGAAAAGATCATTTGCTATAGCCTGTGCCATCGTAACTTCAAAACCCTCAAAAGTTCCATCGTTTAGCTCGCTAAAAGGAGGCTGTCCGTCGTAAACGCCGATGCGAACGACGCCTTTTGATCTGATCTGTTCCAGACTATCGGCGAAAGCAACGATAAATGGTAGCAACATTGCAAGAAGCAATTTCATGGCAAATCCTTAAATTTAATCTCTTTTCCGCTTTTAAACGAAGCAGGAAGTTTTATTTACTAAAATTCTAAAAGCCGGACTCAAAATTAAAGCAAGCCCTTAGAGCATATTATAAATTCCATCTAGCAGAAAATATTTCTTATCTGCCGTACCGCGATAGAATGGATCAAAGCTCTGCTCGTAGGCCTTTTTGAAAAAGCCCTCTTTGCTTAGCTTGATGAGCTCTGCATTGACGAAATCAAGTAGTTCCTTGTTATCTTTCTGCACGCCGATGCCGATGAAATCGCTAGGACCTAGGTTTTTAAACGGCACTTCTAAAGTATCATCGATGACGGAATATGCAAGCACGATGAGATTATCATTTATATAGCCGTCTGCATCGCCATTTCGAATCATTTCGTAACATTCCTTAGCCGAAGCGCAATGGCCTAAATTTTTAAATCCCTTGGTTTTGAAAAATTTCTCGGCTACCGTCGCGTCGCCTTCGAATACGATCTTTTTATCATGAAGCTGAGCGATATCGGTAAAAGCGTCGGCTTTGCGCGTTAATATGCCCAAATTTACGGAGAGGTAGGGGAGGGAGAAATCGATCTTTCTTTTTCGTTCGTTGGTGATGCTAAATAGGCCGATCACCAAATCAAGCTTATTTGCCTCTAAAAATGGAATCCTATCATTTACGCTTAGTGGAATGAACTCGATTTTGCCCTCTTTTTTGCCGAAAATTTCTTTAGCGATAGCGTTTGCAAGATCGATTTCAAATCCTTCAAATTTGCCGCCATTAGACTCGCAAAGCGGCGGATGATCGTCGCGCACTCCGATGCGAATGACGCCGTTTTGTCTAATTTGATCTAGGCTATCGGCAAAAAGCGCCGCACAAAGTAAAAATATAGCGATAAATGCCCTCATTCCCTATCCTTTATCGTTAAATCTCAACGTTATTCTAGCGAAAATAAGGCAAAAAGAACTAAAATTTTATGAAAAATTGAATTTATTTTTTGAAAACCGAGTAATTGAATGAGATTTTAAAAGATTTTTTGAAATTTAGCGGGTTTTGTACTAAACCCGCTAAGTGTTTATAAAAGGCTGTAAATTCCATCTAGCAAGAAATATTTTTTATCCACCGCCTTTTTGTAAAACGGCTCGAAAGTTTCGTTGTATGCTCTTTCAAAAAAGCCCTCTTTGCTTAGCTTGATTAGCTCAGCATTCACCAGTTCTAACAGCTCTTTGTTGCCCTTCGAAACGCCCACGCCGATAAATTCTGTAGGTCCCAGCGTCTTAAAAGGCACGTCCATCGCCTTATCCATGATCTCGTAGGCAAGCACTATTATGTTGTCGTTTACGTAGGCGTCGGCTTGGCCGTTTTTTACCATCTCGTAGCACTCCTTTGTAGTAGCGCAGCGCATTAGATTGTCGAATTTTTCCTTTTTAAGATACATCTCCGGAGCCGTTGCATTGCCCTCTACTAAAATTTTCATATCTCTAAGCTGCGAAATATCGCTGATCGTATCTGCTTTGCGGGTCAGCACGCCGAAATTTACGGAAAGATAAGGGATTGAGAAGTCGACATGCTTACTGCGCTCGGGCGTAATGATGAAAGTTCCGATGATCAGATCGACTTTGTTATTTGCCAAATAGGGTATGCGTTCACCCGCCGTAACTGGGATAAATTCTATCTTGCCGCGCCCTTCACCAAATACGCTTTTACTAAGCGCTTTTGCTAACGAAATTTCAAACCCCTCGAATTCGCCGTTCTTGGATTGACTAAGCGGCGGGCGACCCTCTCTTACGCCGATTCTGATCGTACCGCTTTGTTTAATGCCCTCAAGGCTATTTGCAAAAAGCCCCGCACAAAACAAAAATAATGCAAAAAACAACTTCATTTTTTGCTCCTTTTCTTTGAAATTTATATAATGATATCAAAATAAAACTGTTGTTTGTGCTAATAGTTTTCAAATAGTAATTGCTTAAATGCGTGTTTATGCGCATTCTCTCGCAGTAATTGGAATTTAGATAGTAAATTTATAGCTTTTCGCCGACTTCTACGATTTTGCTTAGCACGTATTGTTCTAGCTCGCGTCTAGGCACGTCATTTTTGAGCGCTTCGTTGTAGATATTTTCGACTATGCGGCTGTATTTTTCGTAGGGAAAGTAGAGGAAATGGTTTGCCCAAGCGCGTTTGATGAGCTCGTGAGTAAGCTTTTTTCTAGCCCACGCTTTGAAGCAATCAAAGCCGATAAAAACCGCCGACGTCGCTATGATCGTAAATAAAATGGAGAAGTGAAAGTCGATTTTTTCAAACATCGCGTGCGTCAGCGTTATCAAAAACATAACGCAGACGAATGCGAAGCAGGCGAAGATCACGTAGGATTTGCCGTAGTTAAATTTAAAATTTAGCTTCGAAGGATCAACGAGCATTCCGTCGTTAAACTCGGCATTAGCTTCGAGTAGATCGCGGAAGAGTACCGGCTTGTGCGAGACATGAAACATAATTTCTAAAAGCCTATCTTTAAAATTTGATTTATCCATCGGAGCTCCTTCGATTTTTGCGGCATTATATCTTAAATTAAATTGTTATAAGATAAAATGATGCGAAATTTCAAGGAGAGATTATGTTTGAAATCAGCGGAATGAGCGGCGATGAGATAGTTTATATTAACGGCAAGTTTTGCGCGGCGAGGGATGCGGTGATAAGCCCTTTTGATCGTGGTTTCGTACTTGGAGACGGCATCTATGAAGTAGCGCCCGTGGTAAATTCTAAAATTTGCGATAGAGCGGATTTTTGGGAGCGCTTTGAGCGCAGCGCCGCGCAGATCGAGCTGAAAATTCCATATTCTCGCGAAAAATATGAGGAAATTTTATATGAGCTCATCGCGCAGGGCGGCGTAAAAGAGGGCGCTTTCTACACTCAGATCACAAGAGGTGCCGCGATGCGCGATTTTGATTACGTCCGCGGCATAGAGCCTAGCGTCTTTGCTTTCGTCTATCATACGCAAATTTTTGATAATCCGCTCGCAAAAGAGGGGATCGAGATCGTAAGTCTGCCCGAGATCCGCTGGCATAGGCGCGACATAAAATCGATCTCGCTTTTAGCTCAGTGTATCTTAAAGCACGAGGCTCACAAGGCGGGCGCTTATGAGTGCTTTTTGATCGAGGACGGGCTAGTTACCGAGTGTTCGAGCTCCAGCGCGTTTATCATCAAAGATGACGTCCTTATCACGCGACCGCTTTCAAACGACATACTGCCCGGCATCCGCCGCAAGGTGATCCTAGGTCTTGCCGAGCAGGCGGGTCTTAGCGTGCAGCAGCGAGCGTTTGGAATGAGTGAGGTTTATGAAGCCGATGAGGCCTTTATCAGTGCGGCGACGCTGATGGTGCTGCCGATCGTAAAAGCAGACGGCAGAGCGATCGGCGGCGGTGCGGTCGGCAAATACGTACCGCGCCTGCGCGAGATGTACGCCGCGCGGCTAAGAGCCGAAGCAGGACTGTAATAGGGCGGTCAAATTTAGCCCGTTAAATTTAAACTATGCGGGCTGATTAAATTTTGCTTTCTAGCTCGCCGGTTATGCGGCCTAGCTCGCTTACTAATTCTAAAATTTCAGCCAGTTCGTATTGATGAGCATACGCTGTTCCGGTTGTCGGAGGTATGCTAAATAGCTCTGTTTCAAAGCGGTTCGGCGCGCCGTTTAGAAATAGGTAAAATTTATTATCCATAAACGCCGCGCTTATGCTAAATTTATGGTAGTATCGCTTTAGCTCGTTTAGTCGCTCCATCAGCGCGGGCGTCAATAGATATCGAGCTTCGACCTTGTCATCAGTAAACACGCGAAATTCGCTATTAAAAATGACGTTGTCCATTAGCTCCTTCTCGCCTAAAATTTTTGTATTCAGCTCGCGGCTTGCCAAAATGGTTCGGGAGTAAAATTTCTTACTAAACTCGCATATCAGCACGCTACCGCTAAAATCCATATACGCATCATATAGGCTCATCGCAAGCGAAGCTAGCTTCACATAAGTATTGTCTATGCCCAGATCGTAGTTCTTTTTGATTCTAATCGCCTCGCTGAGGCTAAATTTTACCCCATCCCATTCGCCTTTTATCTCATCTTCGCTGATAAAGTCGGAGTTCGCAAAGATCCCCGCTCGCCTGAATTCCTTCGTGCTTATGCCGCGGCCTGGTGAATAAGTAAGCTGCGGATACGCCTGCGAGATCGCCGTGCGCACCAAAACTTTTTTGTAAAACAGTTTATATTCATAAGCAGCGTCCGCAATGCCGTCGTAAATGCAAGCAACATAAATAACCAAAAGCACTGCGTAGATAAGATAGACTTCGATCATCTTGTAATCCGTATCATCGTCTGTTTTAAAGATCGCATCGATTGAAAACATCACTATAAACGGAAACAGATACAAAAATGCTATCTTGGCATAGATCATCACTACCTTGCAAATGCACTTTTTTTTGTTTGGCTCTACTTAGCGCTATCGCTTTGTCTAATTGCATACGTTTCCTTAAATTTTTTGATCCGAAATTTTATAAAATTCGTTCTCTTGATAAAATTTCACCACGGCTTCATCCGCGCTTGCGTTGCGCTGCAAATACCGTAGCAATGGCTCTGCGCGCGTATATATCACGCCAAGCCCCGCAAGGCTCGTCGCACGCGAAACTGCCACGTAGAGCTGCCCTTTGGCAAAGATCCTGTCGATGTCGCAGATGAGCTGCGGGATGCTCATGCCTTGGGATTTGTGGATCGTGATGGCGTATGCGAGCTTGAGCGGGAACTGATAATACCGTGCCAGTACGATCTGCTCGGCATCCGCGCCGCTTGCGGCGATCTCGCTTAGTTCGTATGTTTGCAGCTGCACGCGGTTTAGCATGCCCGAGGGCTTTTTTACGACCACGCTTTCGATCTCGCCGCAGGAACTTTTTTCGATCTTTTCGACGACGCCTTGCTCGCCGTTGAAAAACTCGCCGCTTTTGTTTGCGGTAAACAGCACCTTTGCGCCCTCTTTCAGCGTCAGACTTTGCGGCGTATTTAGCGAGGCGATCCATTTTTGAATTTTCTGCTCGCTCACTCCGCTTTGCAGCGCTTCATAAACGCCCTCAAAGCTGCTTTGCGGCGCATTAAGCTTGGCTAGTCTGGCGCTATTTATCGCATCTACTTCGGCGTTTCTGCCCGAGATTATCGTGGCATCTGGTTCTGCTCGCGCAGCATCGATGATCAAAGATCGCATCAGCTCCGCCGTCTGCTCGCTTGGGGTGCCGAGCCGCAGCTCGCAAAGCAGGCGGTATAGCGCCGCATCTGCGGTGCGCTTGGAGCCTATCATCTCGACGTAAAAAAACTCGCACTGCCTCCACGCATACGAGCCGAAGGCGTAATCCGAGTCGCTAAATAGGCTCGCGCGCGGCGCTCTCTCGCCCTCTTTACGCACCGGCGGAAGCTGATAAAAATCTCCCGTAACTAGCAGCCGTCCGTTAAATTTAGAATTTGAAATTCTAAGATAGATCATCTCGAAAAGCTCCGCGCCGATCATCGAAATTTCATCGATCACGATGAGGTCTGCGAGGGCTAAAATTTTTCGTAGCTCGCTTAGCTTGCCGCTTTGTTTGCGATCGAAGCTCTTTAGTTCCTCGTGGTTTTTGCAAATGCCGAAGCGGAAGAAGCTATGCACGGTCACGCCGCCGATCTCTACGGCGCTGATGCCGGTGCTGCCGAGTACGATGACGAGCTTGCCGCGAGCGCGGTAATCCTTGATGAGCTCTTTTATCACGTAGCTTTTGCCCACGCCTGCGCCGCCCGTGATGAAAATATTGCGATCTTTTAACTTTTGGATGATGAAATTTATCAAGTTTTTTCCTATTTTTTGGCAAAATTATAGCCAAAATTTTTTAAAAGGCATTTTGTTTGAAACGACTAGTATCTCTCATCTTTGCGGCTTTAATCCTTGCAGGTTGCGGCGAAACCGTCGGCCCGCGCAAGTTTATCCCCGAAAATCCTGCGGTTTTAGATCTTGATTACGCTCAAAACAGCGAGCGACTACCGGCTCCCGCTTCGGTGCAAGACATAAGCGGAAGCGCGTTTAAGAGCCGCTATTTTAAAATTTGGTTTGACGATGCACCGATTAAGGCCGAAATCGATACGTTTTGGGGGCTTAATTACGCCAAGGGGCGCCACTTTGACGCCGCAGGCAGGATATATAACGACGCGATCTATCAAAGTATCCGCATAAATGCGAACGAAGAGGCGTTCGGGCTGATCTCCGCGCCCGCTATTACTGTAAAAAATGCGCTTCTGCGAAATATCCCAAGCGATCTGCCGATTTTCGGCGATCCGAGCGAGCCGGGGGAGGGAGAGCCGTTTGATTACGCCGCAAATTCCGCCGTGGGCGTGGGCTATCCGATGCTGCTGTCGCATTACAGCAGAGACGGCGCATGGGCGTTCGTGCGCAACGACGGCGTGTGGAGCTGGATCAGAAGCGACGCGATAAAGCGCATTAGTCCGCAACAGGCGGATATCTACGCAAATTCTAAATTTATAACGATCCTGCGCGACGGCGCAGTCGTTTATGACGAAAGCGGCGCGGAGCTTTTTAGAGCGCGCACCGGCACGATCCTGCCGTATGATTTTAGCGGCGAGCGCGATCTTGGCGGCACGCTCGGCGTGCGGAGCGGATTCGGCGGCGAAATTTTAACTCAGTTTGGCGGCAAAAGATATTTCGTTGGCGCGGAGGATGCGAGGCTTTGGCCCGCGCCGCTTGATGAGCAAAACTCAAAGATCGTAGCCGCTAGCCTGCTCGGGCAAAAATACGGCTGGGGCGGGTATAAATTTCTTCGCGACTGCTCGCTTATGACGAAAGACTTTTTGGCAAATTTCGGGCTATGGCTGCCGAGAAATTCTAAGGCGCAATCGGGCCGCGGCGAGCGTTTTTCGCTCGCGGGGATGAGCGCGGATGAAAAGCTTAGCTTCATCGGCAAAAACGGCGTAGCGTATAAAACCCTGCTGTATATGCCCGGCCACGTGATGCTCTACGTAGGGCAGGTGGACGGCAAGCCTGCGGTGCTGCACGACATCTGGGGGCTTCGCACGATGGACGGCGGGCGCGCAGTCATCGGACGTACGGCGATTACGTCGCTTACTATCGGCTCGGATCGCGCGGACATCGCCGAGGATCGCCTGCTGATCTCGCGTATCAGCGCGATGAGCGTGCTTTCGGGCGAGGATGACAGCGCTTTGGGCGATCAGTTCGGCTCTGTGGATTTCGGTGCAAACTAAACGCTGTCTCGTAAAAAATAGAGAGTGGGCTATGGGCGATGGCCTCAGAAAAAGCAAGCGATGAGAACCGGATGCATGTAAAAAGAGCGGACCGCGCGTTGCAAATATGAGTGCAAGCCGTCGCCGCTATCGAAAAACGATGTCTTGTTTGTGTATGCAGGCGCGAACTGCTCGCCGCTATGGATAGAAGCCCGCGGATATAAGCGCGCTCGCCGCCGTCCCTTGCAAATCGCTTCGTCTAAAACATCGCCTCTTGCGTAGTTCTTACTGGCGATGCGTTTGCCGTTTCGTCGCGCCTGCTCGGCGCATCGCTAAATTTTACATTTCGTGTATTCATCGCCAATATACGCGCCCTTGCGCCGTCGGTAAAATTTTGCTTTAAAATTTCGTTTGAAATTTTAAAGGAGCCGTCGCGAGCCCAGTTAAATTTCATTCGCTGTTAAAATTTCATTCGCTCGGCCCTTAAAATTTTAAGAAACGCTTTTCCGCTAAATGTGCAGACGGCTCTAAACGCGCCCAGGCTTCAAAGCCGAAGCTATTTTTCGCCACAAGCGGGAGCGTGCGTCATTTGCCGTCCGGGCCTAGGCTGCGCAGTATGTATCCAAACTCCGCGCCGCCTACGATGATGATTTGATTGTTCTCGTTGCAAAGCGAGGCTAATTTGCTTACTTTCTTCGGCAGCTCGACGACGTTTCTGCGCATATCTTTAACCGTCCTCGGCTCGCCTGTGGCGGCGTTTAGACAAAACGCTAGAAACAAAGCGGTGACGAGCGCCGAATTTTTCCTTACGAACATACGCTCTTCTTAGTGCCAAAATTTTATAAAACGTATAGGGCTATGGCATGCCCTAGGTTTTACCCTCCCCTTAAAAGAACAAAAAATATCTCGGCGTCTTGCGTTTATACTTTAGATACTCCTGTCCGTAGGCTTGCTCGCAGTAGCGCTCTTCACCCAGGACCACGAGATGGTTGTATATGACAAAGAGCACTATCACTATGAGTAGCCACAGCGACGCCGAAGCGACGCAAACGCCCGTCATACCGAGGAAATAAAAGAAATACATCGGATTACGCGATAGGCGGTAGATGCCGCCTTGTGCGGCTTTGTCCGCAGGGGCTGCCGCATAGTCGTAAAAAGCTTTGATGAAGCCCGCAAAAGCCGCTACGTAGATCACCGCTCCGATCCAAAACCACGCGCTACCCGTCTTAAGCGGCACGAACACCGATAAAATAAGCAGTACTACTTGCAGCAGCGAGCTTATGATCGCATTTCGCTTGTCCGCGAGCGTGTACCACGAAGTATCGGTGGCGCGCTTGCCGACCTCCTTGTAGATAAACATATACGCGAACTGTATCAGCACCATCGCAAATGAGGGTATCCAAGCGCCCGCTAGAGCAGGCTCAAGCGTCGTAAAAAATGAAATTTCCACGACCGCCCCTTTCGCTTTAAATTTTTCTTGCAGCTTTGTTTTGTCCTTGTTTGCTTGCCGTTGCTTTGTCCTTTTTCGCCCGCCGCGGGTTTAAATTTTACTCCGCCTCGCACCGCCTGTTTGACATGCTGCGGCTATGTTTGCTCGGTACGCCGCCCGCCGCCGATGCCGCTTTGATGAAGTATATGGCATCGGCCCGCTTGGCGCTATTTGTTGAAAGAGACTTCGGCGCTGGTAGAATGGCGGTCTGCTCGGCGCCGATGTGCGTCGCACGATGAAACATTATGTGCCGATGTACCTGCCGCCTACTACACGATGAGCATTCGGCACGGATGCTTCCTGCTAGGTGCGGCGCTGACGCCGTTGCTTCGGTGCCGCGCGTTATTTACCCTCTGGGCTGAGTCCTTTTAAGATATATCCGAATTCCGTATCGCTTAGCTCGTAATTCATAAATTTTTTATAAAACGCCTTCGTTTCGGCTTTTACGTCGATGTCGGCAAAAAGCTCCGGCTGGATAGTTTTGGCCGCCCATAAAATTTGAAGTACCGCATCCGCGCCGTATCGATCCCAGTTGAAAACCCCGCGCGGATTGCCGTAAACGCGTCCGTTTTTGACCGCATCCGTGCCGCTGTAAACCGGGCTTGATTTGATCTTCTCTACCGCATCTTCGTTGTGATCGCCGCCTACGATTATGATCTGCGGGTTGCTCGCGATGATCTCCTCGGCGGTGATGGTTTTCATCGGGCCTTTTGTAGCGGTGATCGCATTCGTTCCGCCGGCCAGCTCTATCCACGAGTCGATCAGCGTGCCCTTACCGTCGATCTTTAAAAGATCGCTTCCGCCTACGATGTGAAGGACGCGCGGGCGCTTGTCGGGGCTTAAATTTGCGGTGCGGCCGCTAACCAAAGCGATATTTTTATCGAGATTTGAGATCAGATCCTTCGCTCTTTGCGGCGCGTCGCCGCCTAGCATATCGCCGCACATCCTGATGCTGCGCCTCATCTGCTCGTAGTCGCTAAAGCTCGCCTTTAAAACGGTAAAGCCCTGCTTAGCTAAATTTTCGCCTGCCAATACGGTTGGGACTATGACTACGTCGGGGTTGCGGCTCATTAGCTCCTCTAAATTTACGTCGTTATTTTTTAGCAGTACTGGGATCTGCGCTAGGCGCGGATAAATTTTAAGAAACCATGCGTTTTTGCTGATGTTATCGGTGGTAGCGACGATCTTGTCCGCTCCTCCTAGGGCCAGTAAAATTTGATTGTTCGAGTGCCAGAGTGCCGCGATGCGCTCAACTTTTGCGGGGATTTTGACCTCAGCTCCGTCCATATCCTTGATAGTTCTAAACTCTGCTGCGCTCGCAAAAAGCGCGCCCGCCAAAAGCAGTAGTAAAAATTTTTTCATTTTTTCTCCTAAAAGGTATTGAAATATACGCTGCGATATTACATAAAATCTCATTAAAATTGCGTAAATTTTAACCGCTGTCGCCGCGATTATTTATTATTTTTCAAAGTAAATTTTTATATAATCCATTTTAAATTTAGCATTTTTAAAGGAGAGAAAATGGGTGAAATTTTATATTTAATAGGCGCCGCCGCTGGGATTTTAGTGGTGCTTTTTATCATCGTGCCTCTGTTTTTCAGGCGTATTGTGGAGACGAACGAAGTGCATATCGTCCAAAGCGCGCGCAAGACGACGAGTTACGGCAAAGATACCGGTAACGGCAATAGCTACTATGAATTCCCGAGTTGGGTGCCAGTGCTGGGCGTTACGAAGATCGTTTTGCCGGTCTCTGTTTTTAGTATCAAGATCGAGGATTACGAGGCGTATGATCTAGGCAGGCTTCCTTTCGTCGTCGATATCACGGCGTTTTTTAGGATTATGGATTCAAATTTAGCCGCGCAACGCGTTAATAATTTTGAGGATCTTAACAATCAGCTTAGAAATATCATTCAAGGCTCGATCCGCTCGATCCTTTCGAGCCGCGTGCTTGAGGACATCTTGCAGATCCGCTCCGAGCTCGGAGATGATTTTACCAAGGCTGTAAAGACGCAGCTGCAAAACTGGGGTATCGAGCCCGTCAAAAATATCGAGCTGATGGATATCCGAGATAGCAGCGGCAGCAAGGTCATCTTAAACATCATGGAGAAGAAAAAATCCCAGATCGAAAAGGAAAGCCGCGTCGAGGTCGCAAACAACACCAAGCTCGCTCAAATCGCCGAGATCGAAGCTGCGCAGGCAACCGAAGTGCGCCAGCAGGAAGCCAATAAGATGGTAGGCCTTAAGACCGTCGAAAACGAACGAGAGGTCGCGATCTCAAAGGAGCAGGCCGAGCAGCTCATCAAGGATCAGCAAAAGATCACGCAGGAAAAGGCGATGGAGGTCGTGCGGGTAAACGACGTCAAGCAGGCCGAGATCAAAAAGCAAGTAGAGATCGTAAAGGCCGAGCAGGAGCAGCGCAAGATCGAGATCGACGCCGAAGCGCGCAAAAACGCCAAGATCCGCGACGCCGAAGCGATCAAGGAAAATCAAATTTTAGTAGCGCAGGGCGATAAAGAGAAGCAGTTTCTCGCCGCCGCGGCGCTTTTGGAGATGAAGGATAAAGAAGCGCAGGGTACGCTAAAGATAGGCTCTGCAGAGGCCGAAGCGCTTAGACTGAAGGAGCTTGCGCCCGTAAACGCACAGATCGAGCTCGCGCGCGAGATCGGCGAAAATCAGGGCTATCAGACCTATCTCATTTCGATCAAACAGATCGAAGCGAACCGCGACATCGGCCTAGAGCAGGCCAAGGCGCTAAGCGCGGCGGATCTTAAGATCATCGCAAACGAAGGCAGTGTGGGCGAGGGGATGGGTAAATTCGGCGAAATTTTAAGCGCCAAGGGCGGCACGCAGCTAGCCGCGATGCTTGAAGCGCTAAATCAAAGCGAGGTCGGTAAAAAGGTGCTGGATAAAATTTCAGGCGCCAAGGAGGGGGATAGATCCGAGTAATATTCGCAGTCTTGGGCGAGTAAAATTTTAAATTTATACGCTAGCGCGCTGCGGACGAGGGTAAATTTGAGTAATAGCTGGTGGTGAGATTATCGCACTCTTGATAGGAGCAAAATTCTGGGGAGTAAATTTTGAATGATAGCCAGCGGCACAGCGCGGGCGAGCAAATTTGAGCGGTCTGCTCGTCCGGGCGGTTTGACCGCCTGCACTTGGATAAAATTTAAGGCGCTAGTGTAATTTAAAGGTTGCGAAATTTCAAATGCTCGCGGAATTTCGGATTTTCGTGGGATTTTTAAACGTCGCGGAATTTTAAATATCGTGAAATTTAAACGCCGCGAAATTTCAAACGCTCATAAAATTTCACGC
>CAURGM010000037.1:0-14357 GCA_963524395.1 uncultured Campylobacter sp. | reverse complement strand
ATATATCTCATTTTTGCTCCATGATTTGATTTGCGGGAGTTTGTTTGCGCGCAGATTTCGCTTTAAAACTTTACTTTACGGAATTTTAATTTGCAAAATTTTAATTTGAAATTCCGCGTCGTGAAATTTTACTGAAATTTGCTTTTAAAAATTTAGCCAGGAAATCCCGCTTTTAAATTTTACGTAGCAAGTTTATACCGATCTTAAGCCTCGCGCCAATAACGCTTTGCATCAAACCTTGAAAATTCTACGTAGCAAATTTATGCCTTGTAATTTAACTTCCGCGTGCCGAAATTTAGCGCCGTTTTTATGCGAAATTTCATTTCCGCGCGGCAACGCCGCTACGGCGGAATTTTAAGCTTAGAGCTTTGAATTTATCCTTAAATTTAGGGGGCTGTGCGAAATTCATAAAAAATTCACCTTATGTGCGGACGAGCGAGCTTTGAAATTCCAAAATTCCCAGAATTTTGCTAAAATTGCGAGCAAATTGAAAGAAGGGCGAAATTTTGACTATTTACGATTTGGAGCGCTTGAGACTGGACGCGAAAAAGCACGTGGAGCAGCTAAAGCTGCTCGCCGTCATAAGCACGGTGGCGCTGTTTGCGGTATTCGGCGTCATCGCGTATTTTGCGCGCAGGCAGGGCGTGCAGAGTTTTAGCGCGACGATGCTTATGCTGCTGGCGGTTGCCTCGCTTGCCGTGAGCCTTAAAGAGGTGCACTTAAACGACTGGCAAAAGGATCTCATCGGCACGGAAAATATCTTGAAATTCGGCGCGGTCGCGATCTCGTTTTTGATCTTCAAATACTCCGCGGCCTTGCCGCAGGCGCTGATAGGCTTGGCTGCGCTCGCGCTTGGAGCGTGGCTAGCAGCGCGGCTTTACGCGCTCGGCGTAAAAAGCGTGCAGCAGATCTTTACCGGGCGATACCGCCAAAGCTATAAGCAGCACTATCTGGCGCCTTTTGTGCGCGAGCTCGGCTACGAATACGTCTCCTACGGCAGCGTGCCGTTTTGGCGCGTGGTACAGAGCGATCTGTTTGAGTTCATCGAAAATCTGCGCGGCAACGACCGCGTGGGCGGCGCGTGGCAGGGGGTGAGCTTCGAGTTTAGCGACGTGAGCTTTTTCCATCAAAATTTACAGCACGAGCTCGTGGGGGCGTTTTTCGTAGCGGAATTTAACAAACGCATCATCGCGCCCGTTTTCATCTATCCGCGCGAGATGCAAAATAAACAGCATATCGATCTAAAGCCCGTCGCGATGGATAACGTGGAGTTTGCCGCGCGCTACAAGGTGCTAAGCGATGAGCCGCAAAACGCGATGTACGTGCTAACGCCTGCATTTATGGAGCGGTTTTTGGCGGTGGACGATGCGATGGGGGCGCAGATCTGGGCGAGCATCAGAGAGCGGCGGATCCATATTTTCGTGCACACCGGGCGCGATAATTTCGAGCCTAGCGTCTATGAAAGCGTGCTGCGCCGCGACCCCGCAAGCGAGATAAAGAGCGAAATTCTAAGCTTTTTGAGTATCGTTAAAATTTTAAAACTGAACGTGAGGATTTGGATTTAATAAAATTTGAGCGGTATTTTTGCTAAAAATTTTTAACTCTTAAAAGATAATTCGGCGCGTCTAGGTCTTTATTAAATTTTGATTTCATACGAGGCTATTTTCTAAACGTTTATCGCTTAGCTGCTTATCAAATTTTTGCTTTACGTCTAAAACCTGCTCTTTACTCCTAGCTTATATAAAAATTTGCGGCTGGATTTTGTCTAAATTTTTACCTGTTTTTAGCAGAAAATATGTTTTTAGCTCCTTGTATTCGTTGCTCGTTAAAATCGAGGCGTCGATGATGAAGTGCTTATCGAAGATAATCAAACTATCGCCACTTAGCATATCCAGTCCAAGCCCTAGCCCGTTCATCAATCTAAAAATCAGTAGCGGGAGTATGCCGAGCCCAAATGCTATCGGTACCACGAATGGGGCGATAGCGTAACCTTTAAAGTAAAAAACCGTGGACATCAAAACAAAGTAGATCATAACGACGCAAAATCCAAACTTTTTTGTAGCAATCGGTGATTGAAATTCGGAAGGCCCAAAGGTTCGTTTAATATCCACGATATTTGATAGTTCTATCTTAAATAAGATCAAATTTTTCTTCGTAGAAAAATACTCTATGGCGGAATTTTTAAATTTAATATAGCAGCTTCCGAGCTCTTTTGGGCGCCTAGTTAGCTCTCCGGGATGCCTATACGGGGAGAGGTATGAAATAATATCTAAAAGAAATAGAAACGGTAGATATAGCTTTATCATCTCTATTGCGTTGTCTTTGATGATTATCGGATATTTGTCGTAATCCCTAGTTTCGGTCTTTTTTAGCGTAGCGCTGATTTCAAATTTATCCAAATTTAGCTCTTTATAAACGGAATTTTAAAGCGTTTCATATGCTCTCAAATAGGGCAACAGCGCGCAAGTGCGGCGGTTGGTAGATTATCCGCCGCAGTGCGTCTCGCAAAACCGCGCTGCACTGCGGGCTGATAAATCACGGCTCGCATAAAACGCAACGCAATACGCGCAAAAGTAAAATCCGCGGCTTGCAAAATCAAGCCGCAGCATTCAAAAGCGGTAAGCTTTAAATTTTTGGAATTCTGATCTTCTGCCCCGGATAGATGAGGTTCGCGTCTTTGATAACCTCGCGGTTGGCGTCGAAAATAACCTTGTATTTATTCGCGTCACCGTAGAATTTCTTCGCGATTTTAGATAGGTTATCGCCCTTTACGATGGTGTAGTAGTTCTCGGCGCTATCCTCTCTAATGCCCTCGATCTGCACGTTTTTGATGCCTGCGGTGTTGCCCGCGATGAGGGCTGCTTTTTCGAGAGTTTCCTTATCGGCGTTGCCGCTGATTTTGACGGTGTCGCCCTGCACCTCGACTTCTAGCCCCTCTACCGGCGTAGAGCTGAGATTGGTGGCGATCTCATCTTTTACGTGCTTGGCGTCATCGCCTAGACCTAGTAGTTTCTTGCCTGCTTCGGCTACGAATGAAAGTAAACCCATGTCTTCTCCTTTGGTTAAAGTGGCAAAATTTTATCTTAAATTTACCAACGATCAGCTTAGGTGCATATCTCTGTCGATCTGCTCTAGCCTGGCGATGCGATCGGCGGTGCTTGGGTGGGTGCGGAAAAGCTTAGAAAGGCTGCTCGCCGCGCCGCCAAAGGGATTTACGATAAACATATGCGCGCTAGCGGCATCTGCGGAGCGCATGCGGTAGTTTTGGGAGTAAGCATCGAGCTTTTTAAGCGCCGAGATCAGCCACTGCGGATGCGACGTAAGCGCCGCAGCGCCCGCATCGGCCTTGTATTCTCTCGTCCGTGAAATACTCATCTGTATGATGCTCGCAGCTAGCGGCATTACGATGGCGGCTATAAGCATAAAAATCCCGTTTGAGCGATTATTGGAATTGCCGCCGCTTACCATCGTGCCAAACTGCGCGAAATTCGCCAGTAGCGCGATAGCTCCCGCAAACATCGCCGCAACCGAGCCGATGAGGATATCGTAGTGATTTACGTGGCTTAGCTCGTGCGCCAGCACCCCTTCGATCTCTTGCGGGTTCATTAAATTTAGCAGCCCGCGCGTTACCGCAACGGCGGCGTGATTTGGATTGCGCCCCGTAGCGAAGGCGTTCGGCACATCCTCATCGATGATGTAAATTTGCGGTATCGGCAGGTTTGCCCTCGCGCAGAGGCGGTCAACTATGTCGTAAAGCATCGGTTCGCTATCCTCGCTCACTGGTACCGCGCGGTAGTGCTTTAGCACCAGCTTGTCGCTGAAAAAGTAGCTGAAAAAATTCATCGCGCACGCCGTGCAGAAGGCTATCATCATGCCGCTGCGTCCGCCTATGGCGTTACCTACAAACATAAAAATCATCACCAGCGCGCCCATCAAAAGCGCAGTTTTTAGCTTTTCCATTACATTCCCTTGAAGAAATTTAATCGCAAATTCTAACCGGCGAAGCGCCCTTATTTTAAATTTCTTGTCAATAAATTTCTAATGCCGACGGCGCATACGATGCTAAAAACGATGACCGAATATGAGTTGAGATTTAGCCCGCAAAATCCCGCGCTTAGGGCAAAGGCGCAAAGCGGCGCGTTTAGATTGATCGCTAAAAATGCAGCCCCTCCGCAAACCCCAGCTGCGCTTAGGCTAATAGGCAGAATTTCGCCGATCGCAAATCCTACGCATAGCCCTAAAACTGCGCCTAGCGCGAAACTCGGCGTGAGCGTGCCGCCGTATCCACCACAGCGAAAGATCATCAGAATGCAAAATGCCTTACAAAGCAAAATCGCAAGCAAATACGGACTAAAGGACGCGGAGTCGAAAGCAAACTGCGCTGCGGAGCGCCCGTTACCTAAAATTTCAGGTACGTATGCGCCGATCGCCGCGGTAAGCAAGAATGCAAATGGCAGTGTAAGCGCGATTTTAAAGCTTTTTATGCGCAGCTTTTCGCACAAGCGCACCCCGTCTTGGAAATATTTCGCCGCAAACCCCGTGACAAGTCCGATTAGCGCTGCTGCGAGTAAATTCTGCGGGGTAGGGGCGAAGTTCGAAACTGTGTAATAAATTTCTTTTGAAGCTCCGAATTCCGCCGTAGCTGTGGCCACCGCACTTGTGGCAAAGGCGCATAAAATTGCTCGAGTATCGAAGCTTTTAAGCAAAATTTCTAGGCTAAAAAGCGCGCCCGCTAACGGGACATTATATGCAGCGCCCAGTCCCGCTCCTGCGCCGCATGCGACAAATAGCCGAAGTTCATCTCCGCCGATATTTAGGGCGCGGCAGATTTTAGCCGCAAACAAGCCACCTAGCTCGCGCGGAGCAGCCTCGCTGCCTACCGGTGCGCCCAGAGCGATGGCTACAAGCTGCAAAACCGAGTGGATTAAATTTTGCCAAAACGGCGGATTTCGCCCATCCATCATCGAAGCTACGTTTAAAAAAGGTTTCAGCCTTATTAGCAGAATTCTAATTAAAGTTACGATTGCGCCGGCTGCGAGGACGCTAAGAAAGCGCCTAAGCGCAGTGGTTTGCTCCGTGATAATGTGAAATTCCTCATCATTATGCCCGAAAGCAAAAGTTTCAATTTCGTTGATGCCGAAGTTTAAGAGCCCTGCGCAAAGCCCCATTATAACGCCTATCGCAAGGATCGCTAGAAAGAATTTAGTACTCAAAATATGCCTTTTTGAAACGCATAATTATATAAAATTTTAGCTTTAAAAAATCCTTACCGCGCGCATAAAAGCAGCTAAAACGCGAGTAAAATTTAAAACAATGGCTAGGAATTTATATCATCTCTGCGAGTAAATTTTGCGCGAAATTCTATGAAGCTTAGGCAGAGGCGGAATTTTATTTACGCTAATCGAGCGAGTAAAATTTACGTAGATTTTATATCGCGCG
This sequence comes from uncultured Campylobacter sp., assembly GCA_963524395.1. GTDB lineage: Bacteria > Campylobacterota > Campylobacteria > Campylobacterales > Campylobacteraceae > Campylobacter_B. Next base: position 8,918 of record CAURGM010000037.1, on the reverse strand, counting down.
TAGAAAATTTAGCAAAATTTCGCATCGCACGAGAGGGTAAAATTTTATTTGAAATTTCTTGCCGCGAGGACAGGCGGAATTCTACATAAAATTTAAATCTATCCGAGCGGGTAAAATTTTAAATTGAATAAGCGAGAGAATTTCGCAGAGGACGCGTGAAATTTCGCGCAGAATTCTAATTTGCGAAAGAGGGCAAAATTCCGCGTAGAATTCCGATCTGCGTAAGCGAGCGAAATCTCGCGTGAAATTCCAAGCTGCGTGGCTGAGCAAAATTTCGCGCGAAATTTTAATTTTCGTGAGTCATAGAAATTTTACGCCCGCGAACAAATTCGCTTAGGATTTTGCTATTTTTTCCAGATATCGTCGTTTTTACCGGCTGCGGGCGCGCTTAGCTTTTTATCCAGAGCCGAAATTTTATCCGCGAGCTTTTGCGCGCCGCCGAAAATTTCATCTTTTTTCGGAAGCCCGAAGTGAAATTTCGAGCCTACACTATCTCCGATGCTTGCAAGTAGCGATTTTGGCGCGTTTGCGATCGCGTCTTTAAAGATCGCCGCATCGATACCGAGCTCGGCTAAGTTTTTTAACGCCCGCGCAGAGCCGATAAACATCGCGATCTTGGCGTCGAAAAGATAATCGTTTGCTAGCTTTTGCGCGGCCGCGGCTGATTTTTTATCCACGACGATGAAGCGCGCGCCCGCGCCGTTTGCGAGCAAAATTTCATTTATATCGTTCGTAATAACGCTAAATTTTTTCTGCGCCTTTTGCGCCGCGGCGATGAGCTTGTCGTTAAATTTAAAGAGCAGATTGTCGTATTTGAAAACTTCGTCGCCGTTTTTGATGAGATACAGCGGCTCGTAGGGCACGAGCGCGTGGCCTAGGATGATCATTTGCCGCCCCTTAGTTTGGCTTCGCAGGATTTGCAAAGGCGCTTTTTGTCGCGCAGAGCAAGCTCGTCGCTGCTAAAGTACGTCCCGCACTCGTCGCACGCCAAAAGCTCGGTCGCATCGTCCTTTTTCTTTATGCGAAATCTAGGCACTATCAAAAAATATATGAGCGCCGCGATAACGGCGACGGCTAGAATTTTTCCCATTATTTCACCCCTTTGATCACTAAAAATTTTCTATTTTTCAAGGCGTTTTCGCCGCTAAAAATTTCACAGCGCGCGCTCGTAAATTCCTTGCGGAATTCCGTCGCTTCCGCCTCTGCGCCCGAGCCTTTGTAGAGCAAAAACGTAGTGTTTTGATCGTAAAAGCCGCGGCAAATTTCGACTAAATTTTGCGCGTTCATCAAAGCCCGAGAGCTTATCAGATCGGCGCGAAGCTTTGCGCCATCTTGCACGCGCTCGGCGTGGATTTTTACGTTAGCTAGAGCGAGGCTAACCTTTGCATAGGTTAGAAACGCCGCTTTTTTAAGGTTTGGCTCAAACAGATGCCACTCGCACAGCGGCAGCGCGAGCGCCAAAAATAGCCCGGGAAAGCCCGCTCCCGAGCCGATGTCGCACGCGATGCGCGGATAGCGAGATATGAACTCCGCTCCGCTTAGGCTATCGCGCACCACCGCGTCCAAATCGTCGTAATTCGTGAGGCTATGGACGCGGTTAAATTTTTGTAGGCAGGCTTTAAATTTTGCGACCTGCTCGTTAAAGCTTTCGTCCGGCGCAAGCTTCACAGCAGATGCCCCATCTGCTCTTTTTTGACGCGCAGATAGTTTTCGTTAAATTTATTTGGCGTGATGATTATCGGCACGCGCGCGACCACTTCGACTTTTAGATCGTGCAGCTTTTGCGGATTGTTGGTAAGCAGATTTATGCGCGAAATTCCAAAATGAGCGAGTATGAAATCCACGATTTCGTAGGTGCGCTCGTCCGCTTTGAAGCCGAGCTGATGGTTTGCTTCGATCGTATCGAGGCCCCGGTCTTGCAGCGCGTAGGCGTTGATTTTATTAAAAAGCCCGATATTGCGCCCTTCCTGACGCAGATAGATCACCATGCCGCCGTGCTCTTCGATATATTTTAAGCTCGCTTCGAGTTGGTCGCGGCAGTCGCACTTTAGGCTTCCGATCGCATCGCCGGTAAGGCACTCCGAGTGGATCCGTACGTTTACGACGCCCTCCAAAGGCTGCTTAAATATCGCCAAATGCTCTTTGTTCCCTTGCTTGAACGACTGAACGCGGAAGCTTCCGAAGCGGGAGGGGAGATTTGCGACCTCTGAAATTTTTATATCCATGCTTAAATTTACTCCAATTGTGATATTATGAATCCCGCAATTCTAGCTAAAAAAGGAAAAATAATGTTTAAACGATTTAGACGGCTACGAATAAACCCTGCGCTTAGGGATCTGGTGCGACAAACCGATCTGCAAACCCGCTTTCTAATCTATCCGCTTTTTGTGGTGGAAGGAAGCGGTATCAAAAAGGAGATCGCCTCGATGCCCGGCGTATTTCAGATGAGCTTGGATGAAATTTTAAAAGAGTGTGAGACCCTTTTGACGCTCGGTTTGGATAAAATTTTGCTTTTCGGAATTCCTTCGCTAAAGGACAGCATCGGCTCGGACGCGCTAAGCGAGGACGGCATCATCGCGACTTCGCTGCGCGCGATAAAGGCTAAATTTCCAAATTTGCTCGTCATCACCGATCTGTGCTTTTGTGAATACACAGACCACGGGCACTGCGGCATCATCGATCATGTGCATCAGACGGTGGATAACGACGCGACGCTTGAAATTTCGGCGCAACAGGCGCTCATCCACGCCAAAGCGGGCGCGGATATGATAGCGCCCAGCGGCATGATGGACGGCATTATCGCTACTTTGCGAGAGGCGCTCGATCGCAGCGGATTTGAAAATTTGCCGATTATGGCGTATTCGACGAAGTTTGCTAGCGGCTATTACGGGCCGTTTCGCGACGTGGCAGAATCAGCGCCTAGTTTCGGCGATCGCAGCAGCTACCAGATGGATCCCGCAAATAGATTTGAGGCGATCAACGAAAGCCTGCAAGACGAGGCGCAGGGAGCGGATATCTTGATGATAAAGCCCGCGCTTGCGTATCTGGATCTGATCAGAGACCTGCGGGAGCGCACGCTGCTGCCGATCTGTGCGTATAACGTAAGCGGCGAATACTCGCTACTGCAGGCGGGTAAAAAAGCGGGCGTGATCGATTATGAGCGCGTGATGATGGAGACGATGATAGGTATAAGGCGCGCCGGCGCGGATATGATCATAACCTATCACGCCAAGGAGATCGCGGAAATTTTAAATTCGCGCAGGTAAAATTTTAAGAATTTTAAAATTCTACGGCAGCGACGGGACTTGGTTTTTGAAATTTACTTCGCGGCACGTAGCGTAAATTTAAAATTTTAAAGCCGAATAAAACGCTACGTAAGCGAAAACAGTGTAAAATTTAACCAAAAAGGAGCGATATGAGGCACTTTCTTACGTTAAACGATTTTAGCAAAGACGAGATAATCGAGATTTTAAATTTAGCGTTTGAGATTAAAAAAGAAGCTAAAGCGCGAAATTTTAAGCCGTATTTGAAAGATCAAAAATTAGCGATGATATTTGAAAAAAGCTCGACTAGGACGCGCGTTAGCTTTGACGTAGGGATGAACGAGCTCGGCGGACACGCGCTGTTTTTAAGCAGCCGCGACATTCAACTCGGGCGAGGTGAGCCGATCAAAGACACCGCGCGCGTGATTTCGCGAATGTGCGATCTAATCATGGCGCGCGTAAATCGCCACGAGACACTCATAGAGCTCGCGGAATTTAGCCGCGTGCCGGTGATAAATGGGCTAAGCGATAAATTTCATCCCGTGCAGCTAATGGCGGATTTAATGACGATCGTGGAGTGCGGCACCCCAATTGCAAAGATAAAAGCCGCCTACGTGGGCGACGGCAACAATATGACGCACTCGTGGTTGATGCTTGCTAGCAAGCTTGGCTTTGAGCTGCGAGTAGCGACGCCCGTGGGCTACGAGGCCGATCCGCAGATAGTGGCGCAGGCGCGGCAAAATGCCGAAATTTCAGGCGCTAAAATTTTAATAACGAACGATATAAAAGAAGCCGTAAGGGGCGCAAACGTCGTGACGACCGATACTTGGGTCTCGATGGGGCAAGAGGCCGAAAAGGAGCAAAGAATTCGCGATTTCGCGGGCTTTTGCGTGGATGAAAGCTTAATGGCTCTGGCTGATAGCGGCGCGATCTTTTTGCACTGTCTGCCGGCGTACCGCGGATACGAGGTGAGCGAGGCCGTGTTTGAAGCGCACGTGGATGAAATTTTTGCAGAGGCGGAAAATCGCCTGCACGCGCAAAAGGGCGTTATGGTCTGGCTGGATCAAAGAAGGTAAATTTAGGAGAACGCATGGAAGAAAAAGAAAAAGCGCTAAAAAAGATCGACAAAGCGAGCGAATTTTTTGGGCTGGATAGCTCGAAAAGGACGGTTTTTGAAATTTCACAGGGCGAGGACAACGAGAAAAAGCTCACTTTAAAAAGCGGCTCGTGGAGCGACGAGGAGCCGTGGTTCGGCATCGACGAAAATAACGAAGTGCACACGATGATCTCGATAAAATCGCTTGCAAATCTCATCGCCGCGACCAAAAACGCGATGCAGGAAAATTTTAACCTCAAGCTTGAGCGCTCGATCTTGCAGCATACGCCGGTGGATTTCGGCGACGCGTGGACCGTGTGTATGGACGAGATCAGAAGGCTAACGGGCGCAAGCCCGAGTGCGAAAAGATTAAGCTTAGACGTAGATGCCGTCGTTTCGCGCGTAAAAAGTCTGCATCCGAACCTTTTCATCGACATCGAAGAGCTTATCAAAGCCAAGGCGGGCGGCCGTGAATAGCATAGACTTCGACGCTTACGCGAAATTTTCGCGCCCGGGACCACGCTACACGAGTTATCCTACCGCTTTGGAATTTAGCGAAAGCTTCAGCTACGACGGGTATTTGAACGAGCTGAAAAATCAGAAAAGCTCCACGCCGCTGTCGCTTTACTTTCACATGCCGTTTTGCCGCTCCGCCTGTTATTTTTGCGGCTGCAACGTAATCTACACGGGCAAGCGCGACAAGATGGATCGGTATTTGGACTATATCGAGCGCGAGATGCAAATTTTAAGCGGCATCGTGGACGGCTCGCGCCAGGTCGTGCAGATGCACTTCGGCGGCGGCACGCCTACATATTTTAGCGCCGAACAGCTAGCGCGCCACATAAAAAATATCAAAAAATATTTTACAAATTTTAGCTCTGAAGCCGAGATCAGCTGTGAGATCGATCCGCGGTTTTTGAACGCCGAGCAGCTTGACGTGCTTGTTTCAAATGGCTTTAACCGCATAAGCTACGGCGTGCAGGACTTCGACGAGCGCGTGCAAAAGGAGATCCATCGCATCCAACCTTTCGAGCTTACGAGGGATGTCATAGCCATGGCGCGAGAGAGGGGGATAAAATCGATAAATATGGATTTGATCTACGGCCTTCCGTATCAGAGCCTAGCTAGCTTTAGGCGCACGCTGGAGCTTGCGCTTTCGCTTGATCCGGACCGCTTTGCGATCTTTAACTACGCGCACGTGCCATGGATCAAAAAATCGATGCGTAAATTTGACGAGACGACACTGCCCGAGCCGAAGGTAAAGCTTGAAATTTTAAAATTTACGCACGATTTTTTGAGCGCGAACGGATATGAGATGATCGGCATGGATCACTATTCAAAGCCCGCGGACGAGCTTCATGCCGCACTTAAAAACGGCTCGCTGCACCGTAATTTCCAGGGCTACACAACCAAGGGCGGCGCCGATCTGATCGGCATCGGGCTAACCAGCATCGGCGAGGGCGCGCGCCACTACGCGCAAAATTTCAAAGATATGGATGCATATGAAGCCGCGATCGATACGGGCAGGCTGCCGTATTGCAGGGGCATTTTGCTAAATGAAGAGGATCTGCTGCGCAAAGAGGTGATTATGGGGCTGATGAGTAATTTTTGCGTCGATATAGAGGCGATCGAGGAGAAATTTAAGATAAAATTTTTCGAGCATTTTGGCGCTAGCCTAAAACAGCTTGAGGCGCTAAAGGATTTCGTGCAAGTCTCGACGAATAGAATTTCCGTAACGCCTACCGGCACGCTTTTGATCCGAAATATCGCGATGTGCTTTGATGAGTATATGGTTAAAAATTTGGGCGAGAAGCGCTTTTCTAAAACCGTCTAAGCGGCGCGGCTATGAGTAGGGCAAAGCTTGGAGCGTTCGATTTTGCGGCACTTAGTGAGCGCTGCGTAAAATGTGGTAAATGTATCCAAGTCTGCACGGTTCATGGCATTAACGGCGATGAAGTAACGAGCCCACGCGGATTTGTGGATCTTTTGGGCGCTTACGGCAGAAATGAGCTAAAGCTTGATAAAAACGCTAAGAAAATTTTTGAAAGCTGCTTTTTATGCACCAACTGCGTAGATATTTGCGGCGAGTCTTTGCCCATAGATACGGCAATCGAGAATGTTCGCGCGCGCATTGCGGAAAAATTTGGCATCGCGTGGTACAAAAAAGCTGCGTTTTGGCTGCTCGGGCACCGCAAAGCGCTGGATCTAGCAGCAGCGCTTGGATACGTGTTTCTTAGCTGTGGCTTTAAGATGCGAAAAGATACGCAAAGCTCTATGTCGCCTAGATTTGGCTTACCACTACTTAAAAAAGAGCGCTTGCTGCCTGCGCTTGCAAAAAAGAGCTTTATGAACTCGCACGCAGAATTTATCGACAACGGCGGCGAAAAAACTATCGGAATTTTTATAGGCTGCATGGCAAACTATGCTTACACGGGCGTAGGCGAGGCGGTTTTACATATCGCGCGAGCGCTAAAGCTAAACGTAAATTTGATGAAGGAACAAGCCTGTTGCGGCGCTCCTGCGTATTTTACGGGAGATTTTGCGGCGGTTGAACGCGTGGCAAAATTTAATATAGCATATTTCGAAAAAGCTCTGCCTGCTCTTGATGCGATTATAGTGCCCGAGGCTACGTGCTCTGCAATGCTGCGGGTGGATTACGCGCATTTTTTTGAAAATGAGCCGCAATGGAAAGCCCGCGCACAAAAGCTTGCGAGTAAAATTTTTATGGCTAGCGAATACTTTTATAAATTTACAAACTTAAGTGATCTTTTGATGCGCCGCGGCAAAAGGGCTTTAGCGATTACTTATCACGATCCGTGCCATGCCCGCAAAATGCAGGGTATTTGGAAAGAACCGCGCGGCTTGCTCGCTCAAAACTACGAAATAACCGAGATGGATGAGCCTAATAAATGCTGCGGATTTGGCGGCGTGACGATGCAAACCGAGCGCTACGAGCTCGCGCGCGCAGTGGGATTAGCTAAGGCGCGTGCAATGGCAGATCTGCCTGTGCGTGTAGTCTCTGCTGAGTGCAGTGCGTGCAGGATGCAGCTAAATAATTCGCTTTCTTTAAGTGGCTCGCAGATGAGGTGCATAAATCCGCTAGAGCTCATCGCTGAGGCGCTTATGGACTAGGAAAATTACAATGGATAAATTTTGCGTTTTAGAAGCCCCTGCATTTCGCCGGCTTTTTACTCAATTCAAATCCTGGGGTAAAATTCTGTGCTTTTTAAATTTTTGGCTTTTAAAAATTATGATTAAATTTTATCATTAGCTTGTAAAGGTTGCGGTTTGCGTCTTTGAGCTTTTGGACAAAGCAGCCTGAAGCGGTGCACGGGGGGCAAGCCCACAGGTTTTGCTCTACGGCAGGGTTGGGTAATGTGATTTTAAATACTAAAATTTTGTGGTTTAGAATTTTGTTGAGGGATTTGCGCAAAATTTTAAGAAGTTGAATTGAGGGATGGATTTTGGCAAAATTTTAATTTTATGTGGCATTATTTGAAATTCTATGGAATTTGTGCTGTGAGCAAATAGCTAGAATTTTGATTTATTGATTTGCGTGGCGGAGCAGGCTTAAAGCGCGAATTTTAAATTTCGTAAAATTTAAGAATTAGTTACGTATGAGCTTCTTCTACTTCGCGGTTTTGGCGTTGGGGCAAAATTTCTTTCAAAAATGCCAAAGTATGCATAAAATATACTCACAATTTTTAGCACGAGATATTTAGCAAAAAAGGCTAAGCTAGCAAGATCATGGATTTAAATTTAATTTTATTCTTGCTCTTTTGTGTCATCTTCAGAGTCCAGCTTTGCTTCTTCGATCAAGAGCCTGTTGGCTTCGGTAGCCTTTTTTATCTCGCTTAAGTTTTCTTCTATCTTATTTAGGCGCTTTTCAAGGGTATTTAGACGCTTTTCAGAGCGGGAGATAAAATAATAAATCAAATAAATCATAAAAACTATTATGATCCAAGGTACGATTTTCATATAAAATTCCTTAAAATTTAAAATTGCGCGCATTATAGCAGAAATTTTATGAAATTTTAAAATAGGCTGTTTTAGCCTTGACAATTGGGGATTTTTCGGTTATAATTGCCACTTCAATTTCAAAATGCTGGTGTAGCTCAGCTGGTAGAGCTACTGCCTTGTAAGCAGTGGGTCGGCGGTTCGATCCCGTCCACCAGCTCCATTTTTTTGTAACAGTGTTTGACCAGATTTCATCAAAGGGTGAGATACTCAAGTGGCCAACGAGGGCAGACTGTAAATCTGCTGGCTTTGCCTTCCGTGGTTCGAATCCACGTCTCACCACCATGAATTTTTGATGCGGGATTAGCTCAGTTGGCTAGAGCATCAGCCTTCCAAGCTGAGGGTCGCGGGTTCGAGCCCCGTTTCCCGCTCCACCATTTAGGTTTACTGGGAGCTGTAAAACTTAACTGCTTTTATATGCTTATGTAATCTAAATTTTGGTCGCATTGTTGGGTATTGGTAGCGATTTCTCTTTGCCTGAGTTTAGGCTCATATGGCTCAGAGGTAGAGCACTTCCTTGGTAAGGAAGAGGTCGCGGGTTC
>CAURGM010000036.1:0-14879 GCA_963524395.1 uncultured Campylobacter sp. | reverse complement strand
TTGCGCACCATTCGCGAGCGCCAAAAGGAGGGCGCCGTGCTCGTGCACTGCTATCACGGAGCCGATCGCACGGGGCTTGTGGTGGCGATGTACCGCGTGATCTATCAGGGCTGGAGCCTGGATGTCGCGCGCAGCGAGATGATAGACGGCGGATATGGCTTTCACTCCATGTGGCAGGATATCGCGGGCTTTTTGACGCCGCAAAACGAAGCGCTCGTAAGAGCCGAGCTTGGAATTTAGACGAAATTTTATTTTCCCGCCCAGCCAAACGGCGTGAAATTTGCGAATTCGAAGCGCGTGAGCTTGATTTAACAAAAGCTTGAGCGGCTTAAATTCGACTAGAGCCCGCCTGGCTTAAATTCGGCAAGCTTAAATTTAAAGGCACACTACCGCGGCTAGCTATTGTAGCGGAGATATTTGCAGGATGAGCCGCGGCGAGCCTAAATTTAGGGCGACAGGGTTTTCGAGCTCGATAGATGGGCTTAAATTTAGCGCACTGCTTGCGCGATAAAATTCGCACTTTAAAATTTCAAAAACGGAGACTACGAATGATACATCACTTTGCGGATCTGCTAGATCGAAAGGACGATTACTGGGCGATGGTGCCCAACCGCGAGCGTTTCGCATTCGCGCTAAACGGCCCCGTAGCGGACAAACAGAGCTTGCAGATCGCTACAATAGGGGCGGATACTCCCTTTTGGGAGCAGATTTTTGAGTGTGGGGATCTGCAGGAGCTTACCCTGCATCTTCCGAGCAAGGAGCAGATCGCCGCGCTACGGAGACTTAGGCAGCTTAAGCGCCTGCGCATTACGAGAGTTCAAGTAAAAAATATCGATTTTCTGGCCGAACTGCCGCTTTTGCAGGAGCTCGTTTTGGAATACGTCTCAGGATTTTGCGACCTTTCGCCTCTGCACGAGCTGAAAAACTTAAGATCGGCGCATTTTGAAAATTTACGCAGAGTGAGCGATTTTTCGGGACTTAGCGGCATAGCCTCGCTGCGATATCTGTGTATCAACGGTACGCTGGATTGGGATCAGCCGATTGTAGATTTCGAGTTTCTCAAAGCCCTATGCGGTCTTGAAGTGCTAAAACTGACCTGGATAAAGTGCAAGGCCCCATATCCGGCGCTTTTGCCGCTCGCCGCTCTTAAAAATTTAAAAAAGATAAGTCTGTATCCGCACGCCTTTGCGCTGGAGGAGTACGCGCTTGCGCAGCTTATTTGCGAGGGGGTAGAGGGCGCGCAAATGCTGCTTGCTGTGGAGTTTAAAGATACAGGCTATGTATATTTTCTGGGGCGAGGCTCGGGATACACAAAAACGGGGGCGAAAAACGAGCTGCAAAGGCGCGCGGAGTTTGAGCAAAAATTTGAGGCTTGCAAACAAAAGGCGCGGGAAATTTTAAATTTATAGGTATCGCTAAAATTTTACTCTTTGCGGCGAGCTAAATTTAAAACCGTAAATTTCTGCAAAAAAGCAAAGAAACCTTAAAACAGTAAAATTTAAGTCGTAAAATTTTACGCATTTTTCTACTAAAAATTCTCATACCCTTTTTCAAATATGCGCTCATATCGCTGCCGCGTGCGTATCGCAATCAAATCGGCTAAATTTAAAGAGCCGATTTGCGCTTCGGCGACGGCGCGCGTAAAATGCCGCAAATATCAGACAAAGTATCCGTAAATTTAGCCGAAACGCAGTAAAATTTGAGCGGCAAATTTAACAAAAGGAGCGATCGTGGAAAATTTATTGTTAGCGCAGCTGCGCGAGGCGCTACCGCAGGGCATGCGCGTGCCAAGCGAGACCCAGGCGCTTTATGCGTGGATCGAAGCAAACGGCTTTTATGACGACGTTGGCGGGCGCAGACGCGGCTATCTCTACCCGCAGGATCGGCTACGGCAGAGTTGGAGCGACGATGAGCGCGAGGGCGGCACGGACATCGTATTTTTCACGGATGATCCGAAAAATCGCGACGAGGAGCTAAGGTATTGGTTTTACGGCGAGGATCGCGAGCTTGCCGAGGAGATCAAACAGCGGCTTTGCGTGTTCGCAGGCAGCGGCTCGGAGGGCTCGATGTGCGCGCTGTGGCTGGACGATGCGGGCGAGACGAAGATCGTGCACATGGGCTCCGGCTCGGGCTCGACGATGACCTGCGTTTTGGCTCATAGCGGGCTTGATTTTTTGCGGCTGCTTGCGATCGGATACGACGAGATCTGCTGGGATGAGGATTTTAGCACTTCGCCAAACAGCGATAATGACGACTTTATCGTGCATCCAAACCTGAAATTTCAGCAGTGGGTAATAGAGACGTTCAAAACGACGATCCCGCAGACCGCGCTTGAGCTCGTCACTCCCGCGCATTTGGACGACGAGAACCCGAGCGATGAGTTTTTGATCTGGGTAAATCGCGTCGCAGAGTGAAATTAAAGCGGCTTTTGCGCCGTTTAATGAAGTGTTTTGGACCCTATTTGCGTAGGAAACCTTGAAATTTAAGCTTTTACTGGCTAATTTAAAGAGCGTAAATTTAATGGATATCTTTTTATTAAAATTTGGCGGCGGTATCTATATAGAAAAGCATTAATCATCTATTACTACTTCTGATACTTTTAAAATTTTTAATAAATTTGCTCGATAGAATTTAACTCTTTGCAGTGTAGCGGCGAAATTTCGCAGTGATCTGAAATGCGGGTGCGATGTAAGTTGCCGCGTCTTTAGGAATCCAAATAAATTTAGCTAAATTCCGCGTGGATGAGCTGATATGCCAAACATATGGAAGCCTTGCCGGTTTAGCAAAGAACTGATTGATACTTAAATTCTAAGGCAAAAAAAAACAAGGCTAAAAGCTTTTCGGCAGTTTTGGCGATAGGTTGTCTTTAAATGTCGTATCAGAAAAATTGTGACCGCAGCGACGCAGGCAGCGCGCTCAGAGCAAAAAAATGGCGCGAGCATCTGTATCGGCGTAGCGCTTTTAGGCTTCATATGAAAGATCGCATCCAAACGATCCTGCTGTCAAATATCCGTATAAATTACGACGGATTTTTATCGAGGGCATGGGGGGGGCGAGCTATAAGGTATATCCAGCGAATACGTCTTTGCAGCTAGCTGCGCGCAGGCATTTAAAAGACGGAAAGTAAAAGCGAACAAGTTAAAATCTGAAAGCATTAATAATTGTGCAATAGGTAAATTGCGCTCAGTGGCGAAGTGAGCGCAAACTTTTTGGCAGCTTTGAGCTGTTTGCACGCGCGTAGGTGGCAGGCGCTACTTTACTTTAAATCTCTTTTTGGATCTTGGGTTTGCGCGCACAGAGCAGCAAGCACTAAGCAGCTCGGCGCGGAGGTATCGTATTTTGCACCGCTTTCGCAGTAACTCTCCTTGATACCTGCCAGCTGACGCACTTTCTAGCAATATGATTAATGCTGTTTAGCATTGATGAGGATGAGCTTGGTGAGTGCAATACAAGCCCGGTAGTGTATAGTGAACGCGCGACTTTACGAGTTTAATATAATTTTAACGGAGAGTTTGAAGCAGTAGCTATGACGGGACATACATAGTTTTTTAACGTCTTATGTAAATTTAAAACGAGTATTATTGCGAGCGGGTGCAAATTTTTAGGTAAAATTTTATGCTCATTGATTTTTATATGGCTGTACTAAAGTATGCTTCATATGGCAATTTCTTATAAATTTTAACGTAAATTTTGCGCCATTGGGGAGGTGGAGTAAAATTTACGATCAAAAGGGTGGGGGATTATTCAGCAGGCTGCGTGTGCAACGCAAAAATAGCGATCCAGGAAGCGTGCCGAGCAGTGCGGATGAAACGAGACTATTTTCATCCGCCACTTTTTAAAATAAAATTTCGCGACTAAAAAAGCGATTTTGCCTTTGTAAATTTTAAAATTTTGCTAAGAATTCTTCGTATTTTTTTGCACTTTTTGCGATATATTCGCTATCTGGATGAAATGAAAATCCATAGCCAAAGTGGCACGGCAGCAGTTTGGCGCCTGTAAAATTCATCGCGCATTTAAAAGGCGTGATAACTTCCTCTATATCAAATCCGATCGTGCCGTCTTTTTTATAGTTGTTTCGCTCGTCGCCGATAGTGATCGCTAGGGCGAATTCTTTACCTTTTAGCTTGTCGCCGGTGCTGCCGTAAGCCCAGCCGTAGGCAAATACATCGTCGAACCATCGCTTTAAAAGCGGCGGATAGCTGTACCAATAAAGTGGAAACTGAATGATAATTTTATCGTGGCTTAAAAGTGACTCCTGCTCGCGCGCTACGTCTATTTTGCCGTTCGGATAAGCGGCGTAAATTTCGTGAATATCAAATTTGTCCGCTTGCTTTTTGGCTACCTCGCGCCACGCCTTGTTTGCGTGCGAGCTTGCCATATCGGGATGAGCGATGATGATGAGATTTTTCATATTTTCTCCTTGTTTTTAAATTTCTTACATTATATGTTTTTTAGCTGAAATTTTGATTTATCATCTAGCATAATATGGGTATGAAATTTCAAATGAAATTTTACTTCCACTCAAATACTACCGGAAGACTTGTAGTTTTTTGCATGCGATTAGAAGTTAAATTTATAAGTAAATATGGCAGACCCCAAAATCGATAGAATTTTATCTATTAGATTGTATTAAAAATTTTAAATGGTATGAAAAATGCGCCGAAAAATTCGGCGCAAATGAAAGGAATACTAATCTTAGATCAGCGCAGGAGCTACGATAAATCCTAGCGCGACTGAGATACCTACCATTAGGGTACCCGGGATAAAAAACGAGTGATTAAATACGAATTTACCGACCCTCGTCGTGCCGGTATCGTCCATTGCGATAGCGCCCAGCGTCGTAGGATATGTAGGTAGCACGAACAAGCCCGAAACGGCTGCGAACGATGCGACCAAGATCCAAATTTGACCGGAATTTTCAGGGCTAGTCATTCCAAGCGCGGCGGCAACGGCAGGCATCATGACCTTTGTAGTCGCAGCCTGCGAGTATAGCAAGCAGCTTAGGAAGTATAGCGCGATAGCTAGCACGAAAGGATACTGCGTGACGACGTTTTTAGCCACATCTTTGATGGCATCGATATGTCCGTTTACGAAAGTAGTACCGAGCCATGCGATACCGATGACGCAGATGCACGCATTCATACCGCTTTGGAAAGTGCTGGTAGAGAGCAGTTTGCCCGTATCGATCTTGCACAAAACAGCGATAAGAAAGCCGATAGTTAGCATAAAGCTGATGATCGCGCTATCTCTTGAAAGGATTGGTTTTTCTACCAAGCCGACGCTCTTTGAGATCGCAAGCGCATAGCAAACGACGATCAAAACGCCGATAGCAAATATAGCAACCGATCTTTTTGCGTAAGGCTTCGGCTCTTTATACTCCTCGGCTTTGATCTCGGCTACAAGACCTTTTGAAAGCCTCTCTTTGTAAACAGGGTCTTTTGAAAGATCAAGATCGTAGAATTTATTTACGATGAAAGCCGTAATGATCATAGCTACGAAGGTAGTAGAGATGCAGATAAACAAAAGCTTAGGATAGCTAACGCCTAGCTTCTCGCACAGACCGCTCATAGCGACGAACGCCGCCGAAATAGGGCTCGCAGTGATCGCTACCTGAGATGAAACGACCGAGAGCGCAAGAGGAGCGGAAGGCTTGATGTTCTGCGTCTTTGCGACCTCGACGATAACCGGGATCATAGAAAACGCAGTATGTCCGGTGCCCGCAAGTATCGTAAGTAGATAGGTAACGATAGGCGCTAGGAAGTTGATCTGCTTAGGATTTTTCCTTAAAATTTTAGATGCTACCTGAACCAAATAATCAAGTCCGCCTGCGACTTGCAGCGCCGTAATCGCGGAGATTACCGATGCTATAATTAGGATAACGTCAATCGGGATATCCTTCATATCAACCTTCATGCCCAAAATGGCTAGGACGACAACGCCCAAGCCGCCTGCATAACCGACGCCCATACCGCCTAGCTTAACGCCTAGGTAGATGCCGCCGAGCAACACGATAAATTGCAATATCACCATAAAGTCCATTGCAAAACTCCTTATAAAGTAATTTTTTTAACGGCGCGCAGAATTCTAAAGATTTCAGCAGGTAAAATTCGAATTATCTTTATAATTCAGTGGTCGGAATTCTATGCGGAATTTTATCCTAAAATTTCGCAAGTGGAATTTTACTCCACGGAAGCTAAATCTAACTTGATGAAATTCTGCATCTACGGAATTCTGCACGATCAATTTTATCTATTTAAAATTCTACTTTGCGGAATTTCGCCTATTAAATTAACCGACGAAATTCCGCGCCGCACCTAGTTTGAAACTATTTTTTGCTCATATGTGGGTTGAGCATAGATTTAGGCTCTAGGATCTTATCGATCTCCTCTTTTTTCAAATATCCGCGCTCTAGGCAGATTTCGCCGACGGATTTTCCGGTCTGAAGTGCCTCTTTGGCGATACTTGCGGATTTCTCGTAGCCAATGTAAGGATTAAACGCCGTAACGATACCGACGGAATTTAACACCGATTTTAGGCAAGCTTCAGGGTTTGCTTTTAGATGTTTGATAGCTTTTTCGGCTAGTGTATTCATCGCATTTTCCAAAAGCACAATCGAGTTAAATAGCGCATATGCGATGCCAGGCTCAAACGCATTAAGCTCGAATTCTCCGCGTTCGGAGCAAAGCATAATAGTCACGTCGTTGCCGATTACCTCGTAGCAAGCCTCGCCTACGACCTCGGCGATGACTGGGTTTACTTTGCCCGGCATGATGGAGCTGCCCGGTTGCATCTTAGGAAGCTCGATTTCGCCTAGACCGCATCTAGGACCGGAGTTCATAAGACGTAGGTCGTTTGCGATCTTGCTTAGGCGAACGGCAGCTGTTTTTAGCGCGCCACTAACGTGAACGAAGTCTGCGGTGTCTTGTGTAGCGGCGATGAAATCCTCTGCAGCTTTAAATTTAACGCCGGTGATTTCACCCAGTTTTTTCTCGACTACGTTTTTGTAATCAGGGTGGCAGTTGATGCCCGTACCAATCGCCGTAGCGCCCATATTTAGGTAAGTCATCGACTCTCTAGCAGCTTTGATAAGTGCGATATCGGTTTTGATGTAGGTAGCAAAAGCATTGAAAGTGTTTCCAAGAGTAGTAGGAACGGCGTCCTCAAGCTCCGTCCTTCCCATTTTGATGACATCTTTGTATTCTTTGGCTTTAACTTCAAGCTCTTTTTTCAAATTTTCCATAGCTTTTAGTAGATCGGTTAGCTTGGCGTAAGCGGCGACTTTGATCGAGCTAGGATAGGTATCGTTGGTGCTTTGACCCAAATTTGTGTGGTCGTTTGGATGGAGGTATTGGTATTCGCCCTTTTTGTGTCCCATGCTCTCCAAAGCTATGTTGGTGATGACCTCGTTGGTATTCATATTCGTCGAAGTTCCGGCGCCGCCTTGGATCATATCGACTACGAATTGATCTCTAAACTCTCCTGCGATGAGCCTGTCGCAAGCTTTTGCAATCGCATCGGCTTTTTGTGCGTCTAGGACTCCGACCTCTTTATTGGCTAGTGCAGCTGCTTTTTTGATTTGTGCAAATGCCTTGATAAAAAATGGATAGTCTTTGAGCGCTCGTCCGCTTAGGTGGAAGTTCTCTAGTGCCCTAAATGTTTGCACACCGTAGTAAAAATCGTCGGAAATTTCTAATTCCCCGATGAAATCGTGTTCTTTTCTGGTCTTTGCCATAATAAGTCCTTTCGTTGAAATTGTTAATGGAATTTTAAAGCTTTTAGTATTAAAAGTAGCTTAAAACGTAACGAAAAATTAAAATTTAGAAATTAGTATGATTGTTTAAGACTTTAAATAGAATTTTACTTAAAAAATATTTTAGAATTCGCTACTAAGGCATAATTGCACTTTAATAAGAATATCGTATCATAGCTAAATTATGAAAGTGAAATTATAAAAATTCTTGTTTAGCTTAAATTATAATTTGAAAAATTTGAAGTTAAAGGCGGTAAAATGGAATTTTTCATTGCATTTATATTTACTAGAGCGGAGCTATTTTTTGCGTTTTATAAAATAAATATATAGGAGCGAGATTATAATGACGACGGCGAATAGAGCGATCGTAATTAGATGCAGATCTTGCTTGATTAGCTCCTCGTTTTCGCCGATGAAATATCCCAAGCTCATAAGTATTAATGTCCAAATCGCAGCTCCAAGCCCAGTAAATAGCACGAAGCGCACGACATTCATCTTTGCAAGGCCCGCAGGAAGGCTGATGTATTGACGAATGCCTGGGATTAGGCGGCAGTTAAACGTTGAAATTTCGCCATGACGGTTAAAAAAAGCTTCGAATTTTGTAAATTTCTCCTCGGTAATGCCTACGTATTTGCCGTATTTAGCGATAATCTTACGTCCAAAAAAGTAGCATAGATAGTAATTAAACAACGCGCCGGTGATGCTGCCGCCAAGCCCACAAACAAATGCTAGAGCAAAGCTCATCTGTGATTTTGAGGCCAGATAGCCCGCAGGGATCATCACGACTTCACTTGGGAAAGGAAAGAAGCTGCTTTCTAAAAACATCATCACAAAAACGCCAAGGTATCCCCAACCTGCGACAAATTCTACGATAAAATTTACGATATTAGAAAGCATTTGAATTCCTTGATTTAATGTGAAAAAACCAGCTGAGCTTAAAATTTCGCTAAATTTAACATCGGCAGAGCGAATAAATTTAGAATTTAACAATCCGGCGATACAAGAGTGATCTTAAAATTTCACAAAATTTAGCGTATATAAAACAAAGGCGCGGGCTAAAATTTATCCCTGCAAGTTGCCGCTGCAGCGAACTTGCATATAAATTTAATAGCCTAGCGCCTTAAAATTAAAACTATTTTGCGTATTCGATGTTTAGTTTGCCGAATAGCTCGTTAGCCTTGTCATCGATTTTTTTGTTTACTTTGCTTGGAAGTAATTGATTTTTGATGAGATCTTTTACCTTTTCAAACGGCATAGTCTCAGCCTTTTTGCTGCTTTCTTTGTAGATTACGTGATATCCGAATTGTGTCTTTACCGGAGTTTTGCTCATCTCGCCATCTTTTAGCGCAAACGCCGCTTTTTCAAACTCCGGCACCATCATGCCTTTGCCAAAAGAGCCCAAATCGCCACCGTTTTCTTTCGCACTTGGATCGATTGAAATTTCTTTAGCTAGTTTATTAAATTCCTCTTTTAAATTCTCTTTTTTGACTTTTGATAGCTTCGCAATCGCGTTTTTAGCAGCCTTTTCGTCTGCTACTAAGATATGACTTGCGGTAACGGAATCTGGTTGCATGAAATTTTGTTTATTTTCATCGTAAATTTTTTTAGCTTCCTCGTCGCTGATGCTTACGTCTTTAGCCTGTTCGCGTTGCCATAGATTAAATGCGATGCCATCTTTAGCTAGCTCTAGCTGATGTTTATATTCGTCGCTGTTTTCAATGCCTGATTTTTTCGCCTCTGCGATTAGGAGTTTGTATTTGATTAGATCGTCGATTAGTTTTTTCTTCTCATCGGCGGTCGGTTCCTGTCCGCCGTGCTGCATACCTTGAGCCAAAAACGGTGCAACATCCTCATCCGTAATAGTGATATTTGCGTCTTTTGCAGTAGCCAAAACGCCTGCATTAAGCGAAGATATAGCCATAGCGGCAACAAAGCTGAAAGATAAAATTCTTTTCATTATTTTTCCTTTATTCGGTAAATTTCACGCAATTATAAAAAAAGATAGTAAATAAAATAGCGAATGCCAGCAAATTCGGCGCGAATCCTGCGCCGAATTTTAAAAAGAGGGGAGTTAAAACGACGGGATGATTGCGCCTTTATATTGCGTCTCGATAAATTTTTTCACTTTCTCGCTTTGAATCGCTTTATCTAGCGCCTTGATTTTAGGGCTGTTTTCGTTGCCTTCTTTAACGCTAATGACATTTGTGTAAGGGTTGCCCTCAGCCTTTTCTAAAAATAGCGAATCCTTGATTGGGTTTAAATTTGCATTAAAAGCAAAATTTGAGTTGATGACTGCAATATCGACATCGCCCAGGGTGCGTGGAAGCGCGGCGCCTTCAAGCTCTAAAATTTCTAAATTTTTAGGATTTTTCGTGACATCTAACGGCGTACGAAGTTTAGCGTTTTGATCTACTTCGATGAGCCCCGCGGCTACGAGCAGATCAAGAGCGCGGCTTTCGTTGGTCGGATCGTTCGGCACGGCAACTTTGGCACCGTTTTTAAGATCTTTTAAATTTTTAATCTTATGGCTGTAGATGCCCATCGGCTCTAGGTGCACGCCCACGGTCGCTTTTAACTTCGTGCCTTTATTAGCGTTAAATTCCTCCATATACGGCACGTGCTGGAAAAATCCCGCATCCACGTCGCCGCTGTCGGTAGCGAGGTTTGGGGTTACGTAGTCGTTAAAAACCTTGATCTCAAGATCGTAGCCTTGGGCTTTTAGATCAGGCTTGATCTGCTCCAAAATTTCGGCATGCGGTATCGGAGTAGCGGCGACTACGATTTTTTCGGCAAGAGCGAAACTGACGACGCTAGCGCTAAGAAGCGAAGCGAGAAGAAATTTCTTCATATTTAATCCTTTTGGTTAAAATTTCGCGGTATTATAGCAGGTAGAATTTCTAATGTCAAGTATTTTTATATAATTTTTTAAAATTTTATCTAAAATATTCTAAAATTCGATATTTCTATATATATTTAAATACTACATTTTATTGTATAATGCAGAATTGGCACGCTTTAATGAGCGCTTTACAAAAATTCCGCTAAAATCGCAAAATTCAAAATTTTAAAAAAAGGCTGAAAATGGCAGATTTTTACGACGCGAAAGCCGTAGAGGAGAGCTTTTATAAAATTTGGGAGCAGCGCGGTTATTTCGAGATCGACGGCAATAAAGATATCCAGCAAAAAGGCAAAAACTTTTGCATTATGATGCCCCCTCCAAATGTCACCGGAGTGCTTCATATCGGGCATTCTCTCACTTTTACCTTGCAAGATATTATGACGCGATACAAGCGAATGGACGGCTACCGCACGCTTTGGCAACCGGGGTTAGACCACGCAGGCATCGCGACGCAAAATGTCGTCGAGCGCGAGCTTTTGGCGCAAGGGATCAAAAAAGAAACGATCGGGCGCGAAGAGTTTTTAAAGCACGTTTGGCATTGGAAGGAGCAAAGCGGCGGGCAGATCGTAAAGCAGATGAAGCGCCTGGGCGTCACGCCCGCGTGGAGCAGACAGCGCTTTACGATGGACGAGGGGCTCAAAAACGCCGTGCGCAAAGCCTTCGTAAATTTATACGACGCGGGGCTCATCGTGCGCGGAAACTACATGGTAAATTGGTGCACGCACGACGGCGCGCTAAGCGACGTGGAGGTAGAGCACAGGGAGAACAAGGGCAAACTTTATCACTTGCGTTATTACTTTGCGGACGGACAAAATTTATCAAATTTAAACGGATGCCGAGCGTCAAATTTAAATAAGAATTCTTTTTCAAATTTAACTCAAAATGACGAGGCAAAGTATCGCGATGAAGATTTGCAGGTTGTGCAGAATTTTGCGAGTGCAGATAGAACAAATAGTTCATCAAGCGAGCAAAATTCAAACTCTTGCAAAGATTCGAGCGAGACGAGCCGTAACTACATTGTTGTCGCTACGACGCGCCCCGAGACCTACTTCGGCGACACCGCCGTAATGGTAAATCCCGCGGACGAGCGCTATAAAAATTTAATCGGCAAAAAAGTCGTGCTGCCGCTAATTGGCCGCGAGATAGAGATCATCGCCGACGAATACGTCGATATGAGCTTCGGAACGGGCGCCGTAAAGGTTACGCCCGCGCACGATACCAACGACTACGAGGTCGGCAAGCGCCACGAGCTGGGCTTTATCACGGTATTTGACGAAAAAGGAATTTTAAATGAGCAGTGCGGTAAATTTCAAGGCTTAGAGCGACTTGCCGCGCGCGATCAGATCGTAGCGGAGCTTGAGAGGCTGGGCTTTATCGAAAAAATAGAGGATTACGAAAATCAAGTTGGCTATTGCTACCGCTGTAAAAACGTCGTCGAACCGTACATCTCGCAGCAGTGGTTCGTGCGCGCGGATATCGCAAAAGATGCGATCGCCAGAGTAAATGCGGGCGAGGCGGAATTTTTCCCGAAGCACTGGATCAATAGCTTCAACGCCTGGATGCGCGAGCTGAAGGACTGGTGCATCAGCCGCCAGCTGTGGTGGGGACATAGAATTCCCGTATTTTACTGCGACTGCGGTCATCAGTGGGCGGATGAGCGCGAGAGCCCTGATGCCTGCCCGAAATGCGGCGGCAAAAATTTTACCCAAGATCCCGACGTGCTCGATACATGGTTTTCGAGCGGTCTTTGGCCGATCAGCACGCTTGGTTGGGGCAACGGCGAGGCGCTGAAAAACGAGAAGTGGTTTGAGGAGGATTTGAGCGAATTCTATCCGAATACTATGCTAATTACGGGCTTTGACATTTTGTTTTTCTGGGTCGCGCGCATGATGTTTCAGTGCCAAAACACTATGGGCGAGCTGCCGTTTCGCGACATCTATCTGCATGCCTTGGTTAAGGACAAAGACGGCAAAAAGATGAGCAAATCGAGTAAAAACGTAGTCGATCCGCTGCTAAAGATAGATGAATTTAGCGCCGATATTTTACGCTTTACGCTTACGATTTTGTGCGTGCAGGGGCGCGATCTGCGCCTTAGCGACGACAAGCTTTTGATATATCGAAATTTTACGAATAAGCTCTATAACGCGAGCAAATTTTTGCTTTTAAACGCCTCTAAATTCGACGATTTGGACGCGGCGCGGATCAAAACGAACCTCGGCAAATATATGCTTTCGCGCTTTAACTGCTGCGTGGGCGCGGTGCGGGAAAATTTAGACGAATATCGCTTCAACGATGCTGCGACCGAGCTTTATAAGTTTTTTTGGGACGAGTTTTGCGATTGGGGCATCGAGCTTAGCAAGGCGGACAAGGCCGCAATCGGCGAGCTGGGGATGATTTTTAAAGAAGCGATGAAGCTGCTAAGCCCGTTTATGCCGTTTCTAAGCGAGTATCTGTATCAGGAGCTAAGCGGCACGAAGCTACAAGACGCGCACTCCATCATGGTGATGCGATACCCACATCCTGGCGAGCGCGACGAGCGGATTGAGGAGCTATTTTCGCTTCTTATCGAAGCGATCGTTAGCATTCGCCGCGCAAAGGCGACGATCGAGCTCGGCAATGCGCGCGTAGCCAAAGCCTACGTCAAATCCGCAGTCGATCTAAGCGCTGCCGCGGACTACATCAAAACGCTTGCCAAGGTCGATGAAGTGGAATTTACGCAGCAAAACATCGCAAATTCCGCCCGCGACGTGAGCGAGAATTTAGAAAGCTTCGTGCCGCTTGAGGGGGTCGATCTTAGCGGCGTGATTTCGCGTCTTAACGCACAAAAAGCAAAGCTGCAAAAAGAGATCGAAAAGCTCTCTGCAATGCTTGGCAATGAAAAATTTATCTCCTCCGCCCCGCAAGCCGTGGTCGAAGCCAACCGCGAAGGGTTGCAAAGCGCGCAGGAAAAATTCGCCAAAGTATGTGACGAGCTAAAGGCGTTTGGCGAGTAGTCCGCTATTTTGAGCTTAAATTTTAAATCAAGGAGAAAAATATGTCAAAAGGTAGTATCGGTGGATTTACATTAGGCACGGTCATAGCCGTCGCACTATCATGGGGAGTCAATAAAAGCATAATGTGGGCGATAATCCACGGATTTTTAAGTTGGTTATACGTGATTTATTATTTCTTATTGAGGTAAAATTTCATCGGTGGCGCGCCGTTTTACGCGCTAAATTTTAAAATTTGAAGGATAAAAAATGAGCGAAAAAATAAAAATAGCGGTTTTAGGATATGGGAATTTAGGTCGCGGCGTAGAGCTTGCCGCGCGAAATAGCAAGGATTTAGAGCTTTCGGCCGTTTTTAGCCGCAGAAATCCGAGCGAAGTAAAGACATGCGGCGCTCCGGTATTTAGCGCGGATGAAATTTTATCGCACAAGGGCAAATTTGACGTTTTGGTGCTTTGCGGCGGTAGCGCGACGGATCTACCGACACAGACGCCTGAGTTTGCGCAGAACTTTAACGTCGTAGATAGCTTCGATACGCACGCAAAAATTGAGGGGCACTTCGCCGCGGTAGACGCCGCCGCCAAAGCGGGCGGAAACGTAGGCATCATCGCCGTAGGCTGGGATCCGGGACTGTTTTCGCTAAATAGGCTATTTGGCGAGAGCGTGCTGCAAAACGGCAGCAGCTACACGTTTTGGGGCAAAGGCGTGAGCCAAGGTCACTCCGACGCTATCCGCAGGATCGAGGGCGTCGTGGATGCGCGCCAATACACCGTGCCGATAGAAAGCGCCTTGAAGCGAGTTCGCGCAGGCGAAAACCCGAGACTTAGCACGCGCGAAAAGCACCTGCGCGAGTGCTACGTAGTGGCGCAGGACGGCGCCGATAAAGCGCGCATCGAGCGTGAGATAAAAACGATGCCCAATTACTTTGCCGACTACGACACGAGCGTGCATTTTATTGATCTTGCGACGCTTAAAAAAGAGCACGGCGGCATCCCTCACGGAGGATTCGTCCTGCGAAGCGGAGTAACGGGCGAGCACGGAGAAAATAAACACCTGATCGAGTTTTCGCTAAAGCTTGATTCAAATCCCGAATTTACCGCAAGCGTGCTCGTAGCCTACGCCCGCGCGGCGTATCGTTTGGCGCAAAAGGGCGAAAGCGGCGCATTTAGCGTGTTTGACATCGCTCCGGCGCTTCTTTCGCCAAAGAGCGCAGACGAGCTAAGGCGCGAAATTTTATAAATTT
>CAURGM010000035.1:0-14975 GCA_963524395.1 uncultured Campylobacter sp. | reverse complement strand
ATTAGGCACGCCGCCAGCGTTCACTCTGAGCCAGGATCAAACTCTCCATATTTATACTTCTCGCAACGGCAAAGCCGTTACTGCGAGCGGGAGCTTTCGCTCCCTGCACCCACCTAAAGTTACAAAGATTTGCGAAAAAACAAGTTTTTCGCAAATCATAAATTTCTAAGGACAACATTAAAAAAAACAGAGCTTGGCTCAGGTCTTATTCTGCGTCTTAAATTTAATCTATGATTTAAACTCTTTATACTTATACAGGTGGATACAATTATGAAGTTTTTAATCTAAAAACTTTATGTTTTTGTAACATCGTTTTTATGGATAGATTTAGTTTAAAGCTAGATGCTAACTTAGATATTCGTTACGGACGTAAAGAATTCTCTAAATTTCGATCCGGCGATCTAAATCTTAATCCATAGGCTCAATCGATCACTTGTTTAGATTTCAAAGATTGACTAAAGATATTTGTTTTTAACAGTTGAAATTTTAAAAAACACGTTCGCTAAAAGGCTAAAACTACTAGGACTTAAGACTTAAGGAAGCAGGTTCGGCTCGGTGCGAAACAGAATTGTGATTATACAAGAGTGATGCTTAAAGGGGGCTGAATAATTGGTAGAAAAATGAGGAGTTCTTAAACAAAGAAAAATTCAAATTCACAAAAAAGGTAAAATTTTAAGGAAAAATGCCAAATAAAAAAGTGAGGAAATTTAAAAGTAATCAAACCTGGTCTAGCTTCTACATACAAAATTCTACTCTTAAAATTCCCTCATAATTTAAAATTTTTAAAATTCTAATACGCCATCAGCTTGGCGTCGAATGCACCGCGTACCAAACTCTCGCTTTTATTTGCTAGCTTATCTATCATCTTCTCATACGCCGAGGGCTCCTGCCAGATCGGATCTGCTACGCCGCTAGCCTTTACTAGCGCGCTTTTAGCATCCTCTAAAGAGCCCACTTCGTCGATGAGCCCGACGCCTTTGGCGCCGCTAGCCAAAAATACTCGCGCATTCGCCCACGTATCGCGCTTCCTAAGATCCAGCGAGCGAGCCTGCGCCACCTCGCGCGTAAATAGCTCATAGCTCTCATCCACCAGAGCTTGCAGACTTGCGCGCTCCGCGTCGCTCCATTTTCTCATCATCGTGCCCGCTTCTTTGAGCTCGCCCGCTTTGACGATCTGTTCGGCAAAGCCTAGCTTAGCGGCCGCTTCGCTCACGTCTAAACCCTGCATGATCACGCCTATGGAGCCTATGAAGCTGCCCGGATTTGCATAAATTTTACTCGCCCACACGCCGCCTAGGTAGCTGCCGCTCGCCATTGTGCCCTTGGCGTAGGCGACGACCGGCTTGCGCGAGTTTAGAGACTTGATGGCCAGCGAAATTTCCACGCTCGGGCTTAGCGCGCCGCCGGGACTATCGATCAGCAGGAGCACTCCTTTGATCGCCTCGTCGTTTTTCAGGGCTTCGATCTTTTCTAAAATTTCGCTATCGTCCATTATCGCGCCGCTTAATGAAAGCTGAGCGAGATTCGCGCCCTTTTGTTGCGCGCTTTCGCCACCTGCGAAAATCAAAAACAAAATAAGCAGAAAAATTAGGGATTTAAAGTATTTGTTGATAAACCCGAGCACGGCGCCGATCGGCGCAAAGATATTCTTTAGAAATTGCATTTCATTCCTTCGATAAAAAGTGATTTTGCGTTTTTGCTCTGCAAAATGAGCTGTAGCGGCAGCTGAACTTCGTCGCACTCGATGCCTTCAAAAACAGCGATGTCGGCGAGCTTGCCCTCTTTCAGCTCACCCAAATTTAGCCCAAGCGCGGCTGCCGCATTTCTCGTCGCACCTAAAAGTAACGCCCGCGCCAGTTCCGCCAGGCCCAGCTCGTCGTGCATCATTAAATTTGCACGCAGCTCGTCTAAAAAGCTTAGGCTAAAATTCGAGCTAAGCCCGTCGGTAGCGATGTTGTAATTAAGCCCGCTTGCGAGCAGCTTTTTAAAGCTTAGCCGTTTTTTGCTAAGCAGGCGGTTGGAGCGCGCGCAGTGCGTGATCGAGTGGAGCTTCGGATCAAAGATGCTAAAATCATCCACCCAAACGCAATGCGTAAAAAGCGTGCGAAGCCCGCTAAAATGCGCTACGAAGCTCTGCAGCGAGTAAAAAGACACGGGCGTTGGGTTAAATTTAGCAAGCCAGGCTTTAAATTTGCCGCGAGCGGTGCGCAGCCACTGCCGCTCATACGCGCTCTCCATAAAATGAGTGCTTATAACAAGCCCGTTTTCGCGGGCAAGCTTCGTCGCAAACTCCGTAATCTGCGGGTGCGCCGAGTACGGCGAGTGCACCGACACGGCGGGGATAAAAAGCGAGCCCGTAAGCGCCTTTGAGCGTTCAAAACGCTCTTTAAATTTCAAAATATTCTCCGCCACAGCGTCCTTGCTCGCGCCTAAAATTTCATTAAAAAACACGGTTCTAATGCCGCTTTGCGCGCAAGCTTCAGCCTCGCCACCGAAGCTTGAAATTTCGCCGATCGTACCCACGCCGCTTCGCATCATCGCGGCGATCTGCTCCAAAATTAGCCGTCCGCGCGCCGCAGCGTCCAGCTGCTGCCTTGAGGCGATGACGCTGCCTAGCCAATCCAAAAAATCGCCGTAATGCAGCGTGCCTTTGTTTGCGCTAAATTCCAAATGCACATGCGGATTTATAAACGCAGGCATCGCTATGTCGCCGCTAAAGTCTAAAATTTCGGCTTGCGGATATTTTCGCGCCGCGCTTGCAAAGGCGCAAACCTCTATTATCTTTTTATCAAAGACGATCGCGCCCTCTTTTAAAATTTTAAAATTCTCATCGCAGACAAGAACCCACTTCGCCCTTAAAATTCTCATCGTTTTCCTTATCTAAAACAGCGCGTGATTTTAGCATAAAATTCTATTTCGCGCTAAATTTAGAGATAAAATTTTATCGCTTGGGCTTGAGCGGGCAAATTTGGCGCCATAGTAAAAAATAAGCTCGCTTTGGTTATAATTTTTGCTTAAATTTCAAAACAAGGACGTAAAAATGAAAATTATGGTGATTCAAGGACCGAATATCAATATGCTTGGTATGCGCGAGCCCGCTATTTACGGGGTTATGAAGATGGAGGATATCCATAAGCAGATGAAGGCGGTCGCCGATCAGAGCGGCAACGAGATTGAGTTTTTCCAGAGCAATTTCGAAGGCGAGATCGTCGATAAGATCCAAGAGTGCTTCGGCACCTGCGACGGCATCATCATTAATCCCGCCGCGTTCACGCACACTTCGCTCGCTATCCGCGATGCACTCGCCGCAGTCAGCCTACCCGTGATCGAGGTGCATATCTCAAACATCGCTCGCAGGGAGGAGCTTAGACAAAAGAGTCTAATAGCGCCCGTAACAGCGGGTCAGATTATCGGATTTGGCCCCGTGGGATACCATCTGGCGATGATCGGAATGATTCAAATTTTTGAGCAGATCAAGGCAGCCAGAGCCGAGCAGAAAGCCGAGTAGGACTGGGTTAAATTTGAAAAATTTTATCCTAAAGGACGAAAATGCCGTTTACCACGAGTGCGGATACAGCTGCGACAACGCGATATTTTTAAGTCTCGCGGGGCGCAAATTTTTCCTCACCGATGCGCGTTATAGCATCGAGGCGCGCGAGCTTTGCAAAGATACCGAGGTTATCGAGGTCGAGCGAAATTTAATAAAAGACGCGCGGCTGTTTTTGCGAAAGGCGGGCGTAAAGGAGCTTAGCTACAATCCGTACGATTTTAGCGCGGGCGAGTGGGAAGCGCTGAGTAAAGAGCTTGGGATAAGATTTAAGGCGCGGGCGAATTTTTCGCAAATTTCGCGCATAGTAAAATCAGAGGATGAGATAAAAATTTTAAAGCAAGCGGCGCAGCTAGGTGCGGAGAGGTTTGACGAATTTGCCGCGTTCGTGCGCGCCGAGGGCGAAGGGATGAGCGAAGAGGAGCTGTTTTTTAACGCCGAGCTCATCTTTAAGAAAAAGGGCGAGCTTGCGCTTAGCTTTTCGCCTATCGTCGCGATCAACGAAAACGCCGCGAAGGCGCATGCTTTGCCTAGTAAAAAGCGTTTGCGGCAGGGAGATTTGCTCCTGCTTGACGCGGGGGTTAAATTTAATCGCTACTGCTCCGATAGGACGCGTACGGCGTGCTTTGACGAAAATTTTAACTTCGGCAAGGAACAAAATTTTAAAAACGCCAAACGGCAAGAAATTTACGAGATCGTAAAAGAGGCGCAAGCTCTGGCGATCGCTGCGGTCATGCCCGGCAAAAAGGCGAGCGAGATCGACGTGGCAGCTAGGGATTTTATCGCCGCTCAGGGCTACGGCGAGGCGTTTTTTCACAGCATCGGACACGGCGTCGGAGTCGATATCCATGAGCTTCCGTTCATCTCAAAGCGCGGAGATACCGTACTAAAAGAGGGCATGGTCTTTAGCGTGGAGCCCGGGATTTACTTACCCGGCGAGTTTGGCGTGCGCATCGAGGACGTCGTGGTCGTGCGCGAAAACGGAGCTGAAATTTTAAGCGAGCAGATTTGATGAATGTGCGACTTAAGAAAAACGGATTTTACGAGTGCGCGGACGCGCTATGCGTCGTAAAAAGCGCTGTTTTTCCGATGAGACGTCGCGAGCGCGGAAATTTTAGAAATTTATACCTGCTTGGACTCGGCGGTAATTTAGGGGATGTCAGGCGACGCTTCGAACGATTTTATCGCACTTTACAAAGCGACACGCGCTTTTTCGTAGCGCAAAATTCCTTGATCTTAAAAAACAAGCCGTTTGGTTTTTTAGATCAGCCCGATTTTTTAAACGCCGTAATGCTCGTGCAAAGCTCTCTGCCGCCGCTTACATTACTCAAAATCATGCAGCGCGCGGAGCTGCGATTTGGGCGCAAAAGAAGCTTCAAAAACGCGCCGCGCACGCTGGATGTGGATATTTTATATGCAAGCGCGAAGGTGCGTGCCTGCGAGCAGCTCGTGCTGCCGCATCCGGGTGTTTGCGAGCGCATAAGCGTGATTTTGCCACTTGGAGAGATGAAATTTAAAAGAGGACTGATATGCAAACTAAAATCGTAAATTTTTTAAGCGCCAAGGGCGGAGTCGGCAAGAGCGTGATTGCAGCAAATTTCGCCGAAATTCTAAGCGAGCAGGGCTACCGCACGGCGATCATAGAAGCGCCAAATTTAAACAATCAAGAGATCATTTTAAACGCTTTGCAAAGAAAGAGGATTTCGCTGCCAAGCGCCGTTGCGGTAAAAATTTCGCAAAATTTAACGCTCGTTTCGCCCGCACTTGCTTCACAAAATCCCGTGCCCTCGCAAAATTCTACAAATAACACGAATTCTATGGCGCAAAATTCTATCAAAAACGCAAGCTCTAGCGCAGACGATTGCGTCATGCAAAATTCTATGGGTAGCGCACAAAACCGGGAAGACGACGAAAGTGGCGGCTCGCACAATTACGCGCAAAAGCTCACGAGCTCTGATGGCAAAAATAACTCAGAAAATTCCACCGCTTTAAATTCAATAGCAAACGCCACAGAAAATTCTACAAATTGTGCAGCCAAAAAGCCGCAGAATTGCGAAGATGGATGGAATTTTACAGAATCAGAAAGCCTAGAAAATTTTAAAAGCGATGATTTCACCAAGCAAAATTCAATCCCTGACGAGAATTCTCAAAATTCCGCGAGTGAAGATGAAATGAAAAATTCTGCCCGCTCATCAAATTCCGAAAAAGCCGGAAATTCCGCAAACGCAAATGCTCACGAAAGCCCCGCTCGCTTCGCAAGTGAGCTGAAAGAGGCAGGAATCTTCGATTTTATTTTGATCGATGCGGGGCTTGAGTATCTTGGAGATTTTTTGAGCATCAACGACGAAAATATCGTGCTGTGCGCGAACGAACCCTGCTCGATCAGCAACACCTACGCGCTTTTAAAGACGCTTGGAGCGAGCAAAAAAGAGGTTTTGTTTTTGCTAAATTTCACCGCGAGCGAGGATGATGCCGTGATGATTTACGAAAATCTAAAGTCGGTCGCGCACCGCAATATAAGCGAGTTGGGCTTTAAACTGCTAGGCTTTGTGCCGTTTTGCAAACAAGTAGCCGTCTGCTCACAAAATCGCGCGCTTTTTAACTCGCACTATCCGTTTTCGCCCGCTACCATCGCGCTTAGACAGAGCGTCTCGCGATTTTTGAGCAAGCAGGGCTTGGAGCCTATCGATATGAGTGCTTACCGCGGCGTCGGCGGATTTTTACGAAAGCTTAGCAACCTAGTATGATTTACGACGAGATTTTAAATCACGCAAATTCTACTATTTTAAACGGAATTTTAAAAATTTAATGGTATTCTTAAAGCTAAAATTTTAAATAATATACATAAAAGATAGATTAATCATGCAGTTAAAAGAAATTTTAAAAGACATCAAAATTGCCCGCGACAATCTCAAAAACGTGGGCAAAAGCGCCACGATCTTCGGCTCGGCGCGCTTTAGCGAGGACAACCGCTACGTAAAAGACGCGCAAAAGCTCTGCGAGGGGCTCGCCGATTTAGGATACTCGATCATCACCGGAGGCGGTGGTGGCATTATGCAAGGCGCCAACCGAGGCGCATTTGCGAGAGCGAGGACGCACAGCGTGGGCTTTAACATCATGCTGCCGTTTGAGCAAAAAAGCAACGGCTTTTTGACGCAGGGCGCGAAATTTTCGGCATTTGCACCGCGCAAAGGCGCTCTCATCGAAAACAGCGAAATTTTCGTCATCTTTCCGGGCGGATTTGGGACGCTGGATGAGTTTTTTGAAATTTTAGTGCTGGTGCAGACGGGCTTTAAGCGCGCACGGATCTATCTTTACGACGAGGAATTCTACGCACCGCTAATGGAGTTTTTCCGCACTTCGCTGCTAAAATCGGGCGCGATAAACGAAAGCGATCTGCAAAATTTCAAACTCTGCGACAGCGTGGATGAAATTTTGACGGATGTGCGACGCAAGGAGAACGAATGAAAATTTTAGTCGCGATGAGCGGCGGCGTGGATAGCTCGATGTGCGCGAAGCTGCTACAGGACGCAGGCCACGAGATAGAGGGCTGCTATATGAAACTGCACGCAAAGCCCGGCTATCATGAGGCAAACATCGCCAAAGTCCGCAAAGTGGGCGAGTTTTTGGGTATAAAAATCCACATTTTGGATCTGCAGGATGATTTTAATCGCGATGTTTACGAGCCCTTCGTGCAGGCCTATATCGACGGTCTTACGCCGAATCCCTGCGCGCTGTGTAACCGCCGTATAAAACTCGGCAAGCTTTTGGAATTCGCGCGCGAGCAGGGCTTTGAGCGTCTTGCTACGGGGCATTACGTCCGCATCGAGGATGGGCTTTTAAAAGCCGCCGCAGATCTTAGTAAAGATCAGAGCTATTTTTTAGCAAACATCGATCCTGCCGCGCTTAAATTTATGCTCTTTCCGCTTGGAGGGATGTATAAAAAGGACGTCAAAGAGGCTGCGCGCGCCT
This sequence comes from uncultured Campylobacter sp., assembly GCA_963524395.1. Classification (GTDB taxonomy): domain Bacteria; phylum Campylobacterota; class Campylobacteria; order Campylobacterales; family Campylobacteraceae; genus Campylobacter_B. Next base: position 7,456 of record CAURGM010000035.1, on the reverse strand, counting down.
ATGCGGAGCTTTCGCAGATCGCCTCTGCGAGCGAAAGCAGCGAGATCTGCTTCGTCGATACCACCTATATCGACGTTTTGAACCGTCATACGGGCACCAAAATGCCCGGCATCGTGCGCGATCGCGCGGGCAACGCTATCGGCACTCACAAGGGCTATATGCACTATACGATCGGCAAGCGCCGCGGTTTTACGGTGCACGGCGCGCATGAGCCGCACTTCGTGCTAAGCATCAACCCGAGCAAAAACGAGATCGTCGTGGGCGGCAAGGAGGAGCTGGCGACCTACGAGTTCGACACCGAAAATTTCAACGCCTTTTTAAGCAGGGATGAAATTTTAAATATGCCGGGTCTCGGCGTTAAGATCCGCTACCGCAGCACCAAACTCCCCGTTAAAATTTCGCCTCGCGAAAGGGACGGCGTGCATGCCGTGCTGTCTGCGCCCGCAGCGGGCATCGCTCCGGCGCAGCTCGCGGTTTTTTACGACGAGCGCGACCGCGTAGTGGCAAGCGGATTTATAAAATAGCGCTTCACATCCGATGCCCGCTTTCGGCGCCGCTTAGGGCCCATCTGCTCGCAAAACGGCGCTTTGATCGCGCCGTTTGATCTACACTCACTATGTTAAATTTCATATCAAAAAAGGAATTTGCGCTTTTGAATCCAAGCCGCTAAATTTTGCTCGGCGCGCAAATTTCATGCGTGCAACTTTGCAATTTCAGCCTTTTAAATTTACGTTCTGTCGCTGTGTACGCCTACACTGCTAGCCAAATTTTACGAAAGCTGCGGCGCTAAAATAAAATTTACGGCGACGTCTTATCCAAGCGCGCCGTGACGCGAAAATCGCGACCGATATAAAATATTTCGCGCGTCGTCGCGACGAGGCGAAACGAAATTTGCACACCCCCTCTTAAAGCGATTTGCGATGAAATTCTAAATCTGCGCTAGAGCCCACGACGACATTTAAATTTTATAAATTTATGCCGAAGCAAAATCAAATTTAAAATTTAGCAGCACTTTCCATGCTCGAATTGTGCTTAAATCGCGGCTAAAATTCTACCCGCGTCTTTACCTCAAAAAGCAGCTCGCCGTCCACTGCTTCAAGCCCGCCGCTCTTTATCATCTCGCGAATTTTACTCGTGCCAAGGCTGCTTTTTTGAAGCAAAATTTCAACCAAGTCTAGATCCCTGATCTCATAAATGCACCGATCTATCAGCTGCGAAGAGCCCAGATCGTCGAAGTAGAAAAATCGCCCACCGTTTGAATAGATCCAGCCGTATAGCCCGCCGTGCACGCCGCCGACCCTGCGCCACTCATGCGGCAGCTCGAGCGCGAAAAGCCCGCTTTTGCGAGCGACCAGCCTACGACTGCTGCGGCCGCCGCCCCAAACTTCGGCGCCTTCTAAAAAATATATCCGCTCGCCGCTTTGAAATACGCTGCCGCTAAGCGCGCGAACTTCGCCCGCGAAGGGATTGTCTCCCGCGCGCTTTTGCTTTCCGTCGTTCTCGTCGAAATAATAGATGCCGCCAGGGGAGGCAAAAAGCAGATGGTTTGAATGCGCAAGCTGCCTATCTAGCGGAGTATAGGGCGCGGAGGCGGGATCAAATTTTAAATCGTTCGCAAAAACATCGCCGCTTTTCGCATCCCACAAAAAATAGTCCAACCGCTGCTTAAAAAGATCGTAATGCCCGCCGTTATCGCGCGCGTCAAGGCGCAGGTTTTTAAAATACACGCTCGCGCCGTCCGCGGCGTAAACGCCGCTAGCGCGCCCATCGCTTCCCTCTATCCGGCGCAGGCTCTCAGCATCGGCGCCAGGCAAAACCTCTCCCTTGTAAAATGCGCGCGAGCCCTGCGCAGCGTAATATACGCCCGCGATTTGGCGCAGATCCGTAGCGTCCATTCGTTTAAATTTATAGAGGTAGCTTTGCGGCTTGGGCGCATCCCAAAAAATATGCGCCAAGGTTTCATAAGTGAGCTTAAACGCCCCCAGCGCGTCGTTGGGCACCGCCTCGCCGTCGCAAAAGTAGCTAACTCGCCCGTCGCTTACGTATCCGAATGCTACGGCTTTCGTACGCGCGGGCTCTAGCTCGCTCATCGCGATATTTCCGCAATATACGGCGTTTTTATCCGCGGCGACGTTGGAGCGGTAGCCGGAGCCGAAATCCAAAACCCGAAAGCTCGCCGTATCCGCGTCCGGTATCGCAAAATAGCCCGCACCCACCACGAGGGCGTAAATTTCATCTCCTTTTTTGTAAAAATCGCTGTATTTGATCTGCTCATCGTCCCGCGGCGAATAGTCGTCGCTGGAATTTATAACCGCCACCAGAATAAGCACGCTAAAAGCCGCGAATACAAATGTCGCGCCAAGCACGATCTTGCGCCAAAGCGGCATGCCTCGAGGCGCGTCTCGCACCGGCTTATGATCTGTTTCTGCCTCGCGCACCCTAGCTTTGCGCTTCTTTTGCGCGCGCTCGTCCTTTAGCTCTTGCGTAAAATCCTCATACATCTTTTGCCTCAAATTTAATCTCGCCGCAGATTGCGCGGCACTTGAAATTGTACAAAAGCGCGGCTAAATTTATGAAATTTAACGCTACGGGCAAATTCTGATTCAACTCTTTGCGACGCTAATTTATTTTACGAATGCCACAAAATCTCTGGCAAATTTTAATTCAAAGCGCTTCGTAGCCGCACGGAATCGGCGCCGTAACGCTTGCAAACACAAAATCCTCATCGCCCGTATTTTTCATACCGTGGCACTCTCCGCTTTTGGAAATGATTAGATCGCCCGCACAGATCGGTACCTCCTCGCCCTTGCTCGGATAAAACACGCCGCGTCCGCTTAAGCAAATCCACACGTCATCGCCGTCTGGGTGAATATGCGGCGCTACGACCTGGCCGCGTTTGACGATCCAAACCGCGCCGCAAGTGGCCTCCGTAGTAAAAAATGTCGTTTTTACGGCTCGCTCGTCGCTACAAATAGCATCTTTTATATGAAAAATTCTTTGCATTTTCGCTCCTTTAAGTTCACCGCATCCGGTGCGGTTTCGGCGGAATTTTAGCATCCTTTTCGTGCAGCGAAAGTGAAATTTCAAGCGCCAAACTCGCAACGTAACCTTAAATAAAAACTCTAAATTCTCGTTTTGCTATACGATTTTTTGGAGGATTGAGATCGCATCTAAAAGTAAGAGGCGCATAAGCATGGTATTTGCGGATAGAATTTAGGCTTTAATTTAAGACGGAATTTTAAAAATTCCTCTAAATTTAAAACTGCTCTGCTAGATAAATTTATTAAATTTGATATGAGCTTTGCTTACGCGCTTTTGCTACCCAGATTAAAGCCAAATCGTAGCTTTTATCAAAGACCTCGCGTGGCGCAGACTTTACGGCAAGCTCCAAGTCGGTTTATAAAGCTAAATCGGCTTATAAATAGATGTTGCCTCTGGCTTGTTTTAGCAAATACGCATTTTTGCGCCTCGAATTTTTGCACATTTTACGATAATGTTTTTATAGCGCGTAACATACTGATCACGAGCCGAGCGGGAGTTCAAAGAGATAGCGTTAGAATTTTGCGCTATCTCTTAAACTTCAAAACTATTTTATCTTACTTAGATCCAGCTCGATCTCGTCGTTTTTGATTACGCCGATACCCTTATTTAGCACGTTTTGCGCGATCTGTTTAGCTTCTGCTAGCGAGTGCATCGCGAAGGTGCCGCACTGAAATTTATTCAGTTCGGGGATCTCTGCTTGAGAGCCCACGCCCAAAATATCCTTCATACTCGCGCTCCACGCCGCTGCGACGGCACTCTCGCTAGGCGCGCCGATCACGCTCATATAAAAGCCCGTGCGGCACCCCATCGGCGAAATGTCGATGATCTCGACGTCTGCGCTATTTAGGTGCTCGCGCATGAAGCCCGCGAAAAGATGCTCCAGCGTGTGAGTGCCGCGCTCACTCATGATCTCTAAATTCGGGCGGCAAAACCGCAGATCATAGACGCTAATTTTATCGCCGCTTTTGGTGCGCATGCTCTTTGCAAGCCGCACGCCAGGGGCATTCATGCGAGTATGATCGACCTTGAAACTATCTAACAATGGCATATTTTCTCCTTAAATTCAGATCACGGCGATTTTAACATAAAATTCCGCACTTTCAGGCGCACAGACGAAATTTTAGTTACAATTACGTTTATTTTAAGGAGAATTAATGCCCTATATAAACGTCAAAATCACCAAAGAGCGCGGCGGCTTAAGTCGCGAACAAAAAGCAAGGCTCGTAAAAGACCTAACCGACGCCCTCGTAGCCGTGCTAGGTAGGGGCGAAAAAACCACGGTCGTGACGATAGACGAAATATCCACTGACGACTACGCGATCGGCGGACGGCTAGTAAGCGAAATCAGAAAGCGGCAGAGCTAAGCTCGCGCGCCAGGCTAAATTTAAAAAGCGAAATTTTAGAATTTTAAAATTTTCATGCGAAATTCTACGTGGCAGGCACCGCTTCTAAAGTAATAAAATTTGCGATAACCTCAGCTTGCAAGATGAAATTTTACGCTAAATTCCATGCTGTAAAATTCAAAAAACCAACCGAGCGGAAATTTTAAAGCGGGTCTAATAGTGAAATTCTTTGAAAAAACCGGCAAGATAGAATTTATGCAAATTTCAAAATCTTACTAGATAAAATTTAATCCTCGTAAGTTTAAAATTTCGCAAAATATAAATAGACGATATTCTTAGCGAACTAGCGTTCCCAAATTAGCTTTTTGCCGAAAGTTAGAGTATTATCGGTCATTTTCATCCAATCGATTCTGATTGTAAAAAAATCGGTCTCCATCGCGCGCGCAAACGGGAAGCGTTTAAGATATAGCGAGATTTCGCGCTCATCCGCGCTACGGATATGGCCGCAAATCTGCACGCCTTTAATCCTGCCTACAAATTTCGTATCCAGCGCGACCGTAGCTGCAACTCCGCGGTTGGCAAAGACTGCTTTGATATGCTCGGAGTCGCTCGCGCTTGCAATGATGAGCTCCTTATTTTGCGGATCGTAGGCATAAAATGCACTGCAGCAATATGGCAGATTATTGCGCAAAACTCCGAGAGATAGGAGTTTCATCCTGCCTAAAAACTCGTCGAATTTATCTTGAGCGGCACACATTTTAAGCCTCCTTTTTGCTAAATTATACAATGATTTTCTTTTATTAGCTATAATCGCGAGCCAAAATTAGGAGAATTTTTATGGAAAATTATAAAAAAGTAAAAGAGATGTTTTTGATGCAGCAAGCCCTAAACGACGAAACAAATGGCGTGGGCTGGGAGGACGGCTATACAAAAAACGGCAAACTTATCAACTGGAAGCGCTGCATTTACATGGAATGCGCAGAGCTTATCGATAGCTTTGCGTGGAAGCATTGGAAAAATATCTCTGCAGCGCCGGACGTGAATAATATCGTCATCGAGATCGTTGATGTTTGGCACTTCGTGATGAGCTATATTTTAGAGCAATATTACGGCGGCAAAGACATCGACCACATCGTAAGCGATGTCACGGCAGTAAGCGGATTTGCAGAGTTTAGCTCCTACGCCTACGATGTGCGCGAATACAGCATCTACGAAATCGTAAACGACATCGAGCTCATAATCCACGAAACAAGCGGATTTGAGCTGCAAATCGGCGAGCTGCTGACCGATTTTTTTCGCGTCGCGATTAAATGCGGAGTGAGCTTAGACATTCTTTTTGCCAAATATATCGGCAAAAACGTGCTAAATAAATTCCGCCAAAATAACGGTTATAAAGAGGGTAGCTACCGCAAAATCTGGGGAGACCTTGAAGATAACGAGGTGCTAATCGAGGTGCTATCAAAAGGCGCAGTAAGCGCAAACGAAATTTACGAGCAATTGCAAAAGATCTACGACGCGACGAAGTAAAGTCATAGATTTGCTTGCGAAATTTATCTTTAAGATTTTAAAATTCCATCTATAAAATTTCGGCAGGCAAATTTTAAAAAAGAGGTTTGATTTGGAATTCTGCAGTTTTGTGCCTGAAATTTTACGCAATGTCAGCTTATTTATAAGTGGCAAAATTCCGCGTAGCAAGCAAATAAATATTCGCAACAGGTAAAAACATAGCTAGATGCGGTCTCCCTTTACGCACTATAAATGAGCAGATTAAACGCAGGCAAGCGATCAAAGCATAAATTTCGTATTATAAGGCAGGATGAGCCGGTTAAAAAAGCGAATGAGCCAAGCGAGCGGATTGATGAGGCACGGTGCGGCAGTCAAAATAAATCTCAGCTCAAATTCCGTCGCAAAAGTCGCTAAAATAACGCAAATAGGAGCATATATGGGTAGAATTTTTAATTTGGCAAAGCAGGATTTTTTTACGCGCAAGTTTATTTTGCTCTCGCTATTGCCGCTTGTGTGCTCGCTCATAATCTTAGGTACGCTCGCATTTTTCGGCGGCAAAGAGCTTTTTGACGCGCTTTCGCAGGGCGCGCAAAGCGGCGATTTTAGCTTCTTGGACGAGCAGCGCTTCCCAATAATTGCAAAAATTCTAAGTTTTGCTGCTACGAAGTGGATTATCGGCGCGATTTTTTCGGTGTTTGCCAGCTTCGCGGTGCTGATGCTTAGCGTGTTTTGCGCGCTTATCATCGCGGCCTTTCTGACACCCGCAGTCACTAAAGAGATCAACGCTCGCCACTACCACCTAATCCGCGCGGATGAAGCGAGCACGACGCGAGTGTTGAAACTAACGGCTCTTGAAATTTTAAAATTTTTAGCGATTTTATTTATCTGTTCGGTGCTTTTGTTTGTGCCGGTAATAAATTTATTCATCATCAACGTGCCGTTTTTTTATATCTATTACAAGCTGGTTCTAATCGACGTCGCTTCAAACGCGTTAAGCGCGAAAAGCTTCGAGCGCTCTTATAAAATGGGTGGTGGATATAAATTTGCCCTAAGCGCTTTTATTTTTTATCTGCTGTGTTTGATCCCGCTGGTAGGATTATTTTTCCAGCTATTTTTCATCATCTTTTTGACGCACGTAGTGCTAATAGACGAAAGCGCCCGCAATAAAAATCGCTAAAGATTAACTAAAATCAATGAAAAATTTTGAAATTTTCATAAAATAGTGCGAAATTTTTTAAGAAAGGATTTCTATGAAATCAGGCGATATTTACATTTGCAATATTTGTTCGCTAAAAAGTAGCGACGATGAAAATGCGGTCTTTATCAAGGCGCATAAAAACGGCGAGACGGTGCATATCTGCACATCCTGCATGCCTAGCGTCATCCACGGCTCAGGCATGGTCGTAAAAAGCAACTCCGAGATCGAAGAAGAGCTCCAAGACGCTACAAACTAGCTGCTAGCACGACTTACCGCGGCGCGTTTTAATTTGCTTGTAAATTTTCGCGCCGCAAAATTCTAAAATTCTAAAATTCTAAAATTCTAAAATTCTAAAATTCTAAAATTC
>CAURGM010000034.1:0-18747 GCA_963524395.1 uncultured Campylobacter sp. | reverse complement strand
TCATAGAGTAGGATAGGTTTCTATTATTAGCGTAGTTAATCGATGAAATTTTAGACTTAGGATCAGTATTGCTCTCTTTAGATTGAGCGTTCTTGCCATCCTTTCCTGCGCTCATATCTGTACTGCTTGCTTGCATACCGCTCATTTGATTTGAGCTATAAGCGTTTGATCTGGCGGTGCTATCTTTACTTTCAGCGTTCTTGCTATCACTAGCTTGGCTGTCGCTATGCTTGTTTCCCCCTTCCTGTTGCGGATCTTTAAAAGCATAATTTGCCCCTATGCTTAAAGAATTTGATTTGTCGTATCTAGTGTTGCTTAAATTTGAGAATGTTAGGCTGTCTGTTTTTAATCTAAGCTTGCCGTTATCTATGAAATTTCCATTCTCATCATAGTAGCCTGCGGCTATTAGTGAGCCTTTTAGATCGGTATTAGATCCTACCTCTATGTTTAACTCTTTAGCGGTTATGCTTGAGAGCACGGTTTGTTTTACCGTAGTGCTTGATTTGGATCTGGAGTAGTTGGCGTTTATGCTTGAAAGCTTAGAATCCTTATACCTTACTATGTTGTTGCTTATGTCATAGGGATTGTCCGGATCGGAGGTTGTTTTACTGCCGCTTATGCCTATACCTGCTGCTATAGAGCTTGATTTGCTATCGTAATTATAGCTATCCCTTAAGCTATGAAGGCTTAGATCATGTCCTACCTTTAAAGCTAAAGCGTTATCCGCTCTAAGGTTAGCTCCTTTTATTAAAGCGTCATTACTAGCTAAGGCATATATATTATGTCCTGCATAAACTTTAGCATTATTGTGGCTAAGGCTTTCCTCTTTCATATTGCTTTTAGAGTAATCAAGCCCTGCGCTTCCTCCTCCGCCTCCATACATAGTAGCAGATACTCTTCCGCTTATGGTTTTAGAGCTTTGTTTAGCCTCATAGCTATCTTGCGAAGCATCCATAAATAGATTATGGGTGTTTAGGTATATATCATTACTAGCATATAAATTTGAGCCTTTGATATTTATAGAGGTATCTTTATTGCTATCAGTTAAAATTTTAATATTCTTGCCGCTAAGATTAGAGGCTACGGAGTTACTTGATTTAGAGCTATCTTTGGAAGTGGTTCCGCTAAGCTCTGCAGAGGCGCCGACGCTAAAGCCCCAGGTATATGAGCTTGCAGATGCGGCGCTTTTTTGGGAGATGAGGGCGGCGGTTTTAGAGGCTACGTTGGCAGTAGCCAGAGCGATATTTGATAGATAGTATTTTTCCTCGTCTTTTACATCCTCTATAATGTTTTGTAGGTCTTCGATATCGGAGTAGTCTATGCCTACCTCTTTGGCCTTATAGCGGTTCTTTAACTCGACAAGCTTGTCTTGCAGAGCATTTTTCTGATCCTTATACTCCTTATATTGCTTTTTGGTCTGATTTAGCTGTTTTATCGCTTCCGCTAAAGCGATAGCCGCAGGAGCAATCTGGGCGTATTCGTTTTGTACAGTAAGAGACAGGGAGCCTTCCAGATGCTTAGAGTTAGATGAGGAGCTTGCGGTATCGGTGGAATTTATTATATTTATATTTCCATCTTTAGATATTAAGTTAAGATCCTCTTCGGCCTTTAAGCTTGAGCCTATAACGCTTAGGCTATTATCCCCTCTAAGAGTTATATTTTTAGCTTCCATATTAGAAGAAATGACCTTGGTGCCGTATAGGTTCGTATTGGATTTATCGTATGAGGCGGACGCTATTTTGGCTTTAAGGCTGGTGTCTTTTTTAAACTCGTCCAAGGACTTAGGCTTCATCTGATTTAGCAAGTCTTTCGCTTTAGTAATAGATACGGATGTGCTTTTTTGCGAGCTTTGTTCGCTGTATTCGTTAGCGGCAGCGGATATAGTTAGGTTTTTAGCGTCTACATTTATATCTCCGCCCGCTTTCATATTTGAAGTTATAAAAACTGTAGGAGAGTTTAAGCTTATATCGCCCGCGGCTTTGATATCAGATAGTTTCGATATGCCTTCTTTTACCTGCTTGCTATTATAATCCGATCTATATACCTCGGTAAAGCTTCCCCCGCCTATCTTTTCTATCCCTGCCTCTAATGCGATATTATCCATTGCCCCTACGGAAGCTGCTATCGCTACCGGATAGTGTAGAACCGATATAGGGTTGAATCTCGTTCTTTTATGGGCGCTTAGCTCCTCTTTATACTCCTTGGCCGCTAGGATATTTATGGAATTCCCCGCGCTTAAGCCTAGATTGCGTCCGCTTGAAATATCCGCAGATATTAGGCTTAGATCGTTCTTTGCTCTTAAGTTTATATCCCCCGTTTCGCTCGATAGGGAGGAGCTTTGCAAGCTTTGCTTATAAAGCGAGTGCATATCCATACTGGCTTTCAATCCGCCCAAAGAGGATTTGGAGCTATTTTTATAGTTTAAGGAGTTATAGCTTAGAGGTGATACATTTATATTATCTCCCGCCTGCATATCTATGGCTTCTTTGGCTTTTAACGCAGAGCCCGCTATATTGATATCCGCTTCTTGCGAGCTAAGCATTATATTTTTAGCCCTTATGCTGGTAGGTACTACGCTTTGATTTAGAATTTTAGTAGTAGTGCTTTTTTTAGACGCAAAGCCCTTCTCTTTAAATTCGCTCTCGTAGTAGTTGCTATCGACATCCCCACTTAGATTTATGGAGTTCTTTGCCTGCAGCAAAGCATCTCCGTTATGAGCATTAATATCCGCTCCGCTTATGGCTATACCGTCCGCTTTGATTAAGATATTATCTTTGGCGTTAAGTTTGGAGCTTGTATTCTTAACGATATCCTCTTTATAGTATCCGCCCTTGCTTTTAAAGTTATAGCTTAGCTTCTCCTCCGCGCTATTTATATTTACGTCCTTTGCGGCGTTTAGGATTAAATTTGCAGCCGAGTCTATGCTCGCTCCGCTTACGGTTATATCACGAGCCGCATTTAATGCTACGCTACCCTCGGTAGATTTTATATTTGAGATAGTGCCTATATAGGTGCTGCTTTGATCGCCGTAGGCTCTATTTAGGTTTATCTCTTTACTTAGAGTTTTATGTACTATATCTCTGCCGGCGTTTAAGCTTACGCTGCGTCCTTGTATCAAAGAGGATGCGTTTATTATATCCTTATTAGCCGATATGCTTAGGGCGTTTCCCGCGATGATGGAGGCGGAGTTTAAATTTGATACGCTGCCCGCTTTGAGGCTCATATTAGAGCCCGCGTAGATTATCCCTTCGTTTCTAAGATCGCCGTTTACGCTTAGATCTATGCTGCCTCCTGCGTATATCAAAGAAGGTGCGGAGCCAAGTAGAGTGCCGTCATCTTCCTCCGAAGAGTTCAAGGAGGTCCTTTTTTTATCATAAAGCAAGCTTAGCTTATTGTGCATATATGAAAAATCCGGTATCAGCTCGCTATAAACGTAGAAGGTATTATAAAATTTACTGCTTATAGGCGAAAAGAGATTGTTTATATAGCTAGGTCTAATGATATCTTGCATATCCGCTTCGTTATTAAGGCTAGGCGCAAGATCGTTTTTATCGAGATTTAAAGCGTTAGGATTACCGAGCCCCTTGCCTATTAGAGAGTAATCTATTTTAGAAAAAGCTTCCTTTATAAGAGTAGGAGCGTTACTAGAGTTTATCTGCCCGTGTGAGTTTAAATTTGAAATATCCCCCGCGTAGCCTTTTATATCTTTTTTGGCTCCTATTATGGAGACAATAGCGGGCTGAGAGTAGTAGATATTCTTTTGGTCGCTATAGCCGCCGTGAATTTTGCTCCTTTTGCCTTTCCATCTATATTCCGCCTGGCTAGTTATACTATGATTTAGACTTAAAGAGCGGTTGTTTAGGCTCTTTACATTTAAAGATAGATCGCTATAGGCATAAATTACGCTCTTATCGTTATTTAGCTCATCTATGTTAAGGTTGCTATCCCCTGCGGAGATTATGTTTGAGCCCATAAATTTACTTAGGCTATCTTCCGTTATATACTCTTTATTGATGCTATAGCTTATCTGCCTTAATCTCTCCTTCTTATGAGGCTTGCTTCTTCTTATGCCAAAGAGATTGTCTTTTAAATTTAACGTTATAGCATCATATAGCCTAGCATCCTCTCCCGGAAGCCTAGTATTTTTATATAAGCTTAATACATATAGATTCATATCTTGCTCGCTAAGCTCCTCTATGATCTTAGCGTTTAGCTCATCCTGGCTAATATTAGGATTTTGCTTAAGGATACGCTCTTTTATCTCTGCCGCATTGACCTTTAAAGGGATGGCTACGCCGCTGCAACCCCAGCCATCGCCATTGCAGGTAAAATCTATATTATAGCCGGTGCTTTGAACTCTCTTTACGAGCTCGTTAACCGAGCGGTTGTTTAGCTTTTTAGCGCCGATATTAAGAGTGTTTTTTGCATATATCAAAGAGGAGGCGTTAATTATCTCGTCTGCCTTGCCCTCCCCGCCTCTTTCATTAAAAATATTTAAATTTCTTTGAGAGATGATGTTAGATAGCGCTTCGTTGTTAAGAAAGCTCGTATTTATAACTATATCCCCTCCGCTAAGTATATTGGACGCGTCCTGATTGAGGATATTTTTAGCGTTTAAACTTATGCCGTCTTGCGCATAAACGAGAGCTTTTTTATTGATTAGGCTTTCAGAGTTTGTTATCAGCTCGCCGCGCGCGATTAAAGAGCCTAAATTTAAAATTTGCTCTTTTGCTTTTAAAGCTAAATTTCCAAGTGCGGCTATGATGCTTTCGTTTTTGATACCCTTTGCGTTTATAATCAGATCTTTATTGGAGATCAGCCTTTGCAAGGCGATAAAATTTCCTTGTAGGTTTAAGTATATATCGCCGCTTGCGTAGATCCCTCCGTTATAGCTCAGATCGTCCTTTAGCCCCAGATATAAACTACCGTCAGAGCTTAGCTTACCTAAAGCGCTAAGACTATCTAGGTTTAAAGCGAGATCCCCTTTGGAGCTTATCAGCCCCTCTTCATTATTAAGAGCGCCTTTGTTTATGATTAAATTTCCTCCACTTAGGATAGAACCTTTGGAGTTATCTATACTATCGTAGCCTAAAAGAGCGCCTCGTAGGGAGATGATCTTTGAGCTTTCGTTGCGTAGATTGTTGCCGCGCAAGCTTAAGCCCTCTTGCACTATAAAGGTAGAATCCGCGAGGTTATAAAAATTTGGAATTTCGGAATCCAGCGCCCTTAATACCATCAAACTGTTATCGTTTAAAAGGCTATCTTTTATATCCAAATAGCTTTCGTTTGAAAGTATCGCTCCGCCTATATTTGATATATGATCCGCGCTTATTACGCTAAGCTCGTTTTTGGAGGGAGGAATAACTCCCGCTTTGGAAGGGTCTTTGGTATCGTCCAAGCCCAGCTCATTTAGCCTTTCGCTCTTAGCCGCTCCTATTACGGCTCTATCTTTGTTGCTTAGGCTTTTCGCCTCTATCTTTAAGGCGGAGCTTGAGCTTATGGTGCCTTTTATATTATCTAGTCTATCCGCTTTTAGCTTTAGAGTATTAGCCTGTATATTTCCTCTGTTTTCTACCGAGGGGGCTTTTATATCCAGATTGGAGGCTGAAATTTTAGAGCCCTTTTGGTTGGAGATGGTCTTTGAGCTGATTTGAGTCTGTCCGTTGGAACCCAGCTTTCCTTCATTTATCAGATCTCCGTTAGCGTCTATCTTTAAAGAGCTGTCCGCCAAGATAGCCCCTTTATTATTGATGCCCGCTCCATCTTTAGTAGATATTATATTTATCTTGCCCGCATACATTCCCCCTAGAGCCGAGGAGTCTATGGATACACCTTTAGGATGCGATCCCCTTTCTTGCTCGATCTTTAGATTATCCTGCCTCAATCCGGAGTTTGTATTTTTTAAAGACACCTTGCCATCCGTCGCTACTACGTTTATCTCGTTTGCGTAAATTTTACCCTCCAGCTTTAGGCTATTAGATATTACGTTTAGATAATCTCCGTTATCGTTTAGGCCGTTCGCTCCTATATTTATAGAGCCGTCCTTGCTTATGTTTAAGGATTTAAGATGTCCGTTTTCATAGGTGGGTTTAGCGGTGCTTAACGTAGTGGAGGAGGAATTTATTATGGTAGCACCGTTTACGTTGATGCCGCTAGGATTAGCGATGATAAGATCGGCTTTTCTGCCCGCTATCTCAATACTCCCTTGTAAATTTGAAGGAAAAGGCGAGTTTACCTGATTAATTATAAGCTTAGCCTCGCCGCGATTGAGCCTCGGATTTGGCGGTATATAGCCTGCAGTTTTACTTATAGCTCCTGCTCGAGAGTTATTAAATACCGTACCCTCTTTAGGAGTGTTAAGCTTGGAGTATTCGTTGATAGAAATCCCCTTATCGTTAGGAGAGGCGATATCTATTTGAGTGGCCGGAGCATTCGGAGTTTGAGACACCGAAGCTCTATGTTCTGCCGCAGCAGAGCTATCGGGGATAATCTCGCAATATGAAAAACAGGGAGCCAGCAAACCAATAAGCAAAAGAGCGGCAAGGCGTTTCTTTGCTTGGGTAAAGACGCCTAAATATTCTTTTATATAAGTAGGGGTACTAAGACGCCTCGCGCCATTAAAAATAGATCTTAAACATAAAATTTGCATACTTATAACCTCCGATTGCGATGGGTTTATATCTTAAATTTCTTAAAGACTTTCTTAAAAAAAATAGTAAATTTCGGATATTTTATTTAAAATTTGTTTGAATTTATTTTAAGGTTCGGCGTAGGCGCAGGATTGCTATTTCTCGGCTCTTAGTACGGCGTATCTGCGCTAAAATAGTTAGTAAAATTTACTAAGCATTATATAGTCTTAGTTTATATTAAACGCTGCGGTAAGCGCCGATAAAATTTCGATAAATTTAAAAGTCGTAGCTTAAAGAGAAATTTAAAGCGGGACTATCCGTTTTAAAATTTTCCGGTTTGCTAATAGGGAAAGCCACCAAAAGATCATAGGTAAAAGAGCCTGAAATATTTCCTCTCAGACCTACGCCTCCTCCGCTAAGCATTTCACCCTCTGCGGGATAATCTTTTCCCTTAGAGCTGAGTTTGCCGACATCAAAGGCCAGGTAGACGCCGTTATTTTTAAAATACTTATATTCCAAGGTATTTCTTATATAAAAGCCGCTATCTCCAAGCAGGCTCATCTGCCCGTCAAATCCTCTAACGCTATAGTATCCGCCGATATTTAGCCTATCTATAGGGCTAAGATGGGTGCTGGCTCTTCTTGCGTAAAGTTCCAACTCGTAGCTTAAAGGGATAGCGGAGGATCTAGTTTTAAAATTTAACGCGGCGTTTATCAAATGATATCTAGAGCTTCCGCCGCCGAATTCCTCATCAGGCGCTCTTAGGGCGTTAAACGCCCCCGTGGATTTTAGGTACGAAAGCATCATCTCTACCGAAGAGTTATCAAAAAATACCTTGGATTTTAGCCCCGCTTCATAGCCGCCCTCGCGTTTTCTTTGGTTGCTAAGCTCATAATCTTGTATATAATTTTTATACTTTTTTTGCCAAATTCTAAAAAACAGAGAATTTTTGGAGTTTTGATTTCTAAAATATACGTAGTTAAGATCCAAATTTCTTCTAACGCTACTTCCGCTATAGGTATAAAGCTCATATGCCCCTGGTACTATTTGATCATAGGTGTATCTGTTCTGCCAAAAGGATAGAGAGAAGTACCCGAAAGGTATACTAAAGCCTGCGTAGTAGTTAGCCGATCTGCCGCTTTTGCTATCATCCCCTAAAGATTTTTTATCCCCTCTTAAAAAATTTCTACCGTAAGAAGCAAATACGCTCTCATTTAATCCGAGTAAATTTAAGCCGTAAAGCATAGCCGTGCTTTGATATTTGCCGCTAGATTTGGAGCCCAGATTATCCGCGTTTAATCTAAGTAATAAAGGAGAGCTTTGCTGCCTAGAGATATTGATATCGGAGTAGCCCTGCTTTGCGGAAGGGCTTAAGCTTATCTCCGCCTCGCTTCTTGAAGCGGCATTGAAATTTTCCATAGCCTGCTCCAGATCTCTTAAATTTAAAATCTCCCCCCTCTTATCGCCGCCGAATGCGGTAAAGATACTTCTTTGGTTCTTAGCTTCAGAGCCGGGCTCAAGTGAAATTTCGCCTATACGTCCGGGATGCATAGCCAAAAGAAGGGTGCCTGTAGAGATGTTTTGCTGGGGGATGGAAACGGAGGTAGTTATAAAGCCTGCGGATATGATTTTATTATTATACGCTCTTGCCAGGGCTAAAATTTCATCGCTTCCCAGACAGTCGCCGCTTTTAAATTTAAGCTCTTTTAGGGTTGAGTTTAAAATTCTTTCAAACCCCGGCGGAACTGAATGGTCGGAATTGGAGGTAGGGTTGATGGACTTAGCGAGAGTTTTTACTTTCGTGCGCCCCAAGTTTTCATCATTCGGCTTAAAGGTAAGAGCACCCGAGCCGGCACCGTCTTTGGGATTGATGGCGGGAGTTTTTAGACCATCTTCGTTTTTAGATTTGTAATCCGATTCGTTAAATTTAGAATCCATGCTACTTTTCTGCTCATCTTGCGCTTCTGCGTTAATAAGTTTGATCTCATAAATTTTAAAGCAAATTCCTGCTTTCTTGGGCTCCGCGGTTACGCTTGAAGCGGAAGATTGCTCGCTGCGTATCGTTATAAAGGGATCCTCTACGCCTTGTCTAATTGATCTTATTCTTTGCTCTTCGGAATTTATGGCGCCAGAAATATCGGCAGGAGTGGCCATAATCCCTTTAGGAGCTAAGCTTAAACTTATAAAGATAGAAGCTAAAATAAGCTTAAGCTTGACGCCGCGGGGTTGCAAAGAGGCTCCTTTAAATTTACTATCGTCGAGATAGAATAATGGTTTTTGATCAAACATCGATTGCGCCCATTTTTTACGATCGGAATATTGCCGCAAAAGAAAACCTTATAGCTTGAGCATGACAAAAGTGTCTATTAGCATATATTCGCTTTTATAGACCTTATCTTCCACCAGGAGCTATCAATTAAAATTGGTAATAATACATTAATTTTTTAAATTTTCGGGTAAAATCTCTTGGATTTTAGTGCTAATTGAGATTTTATATTTTATCATACCAGCAATCTCGATCTTTTTGTAAAAATCCTTCCACAAAACACAATCTAAAAACGAATACCTTGTCCCTTCATAATTCCCTATTTTTCAACCCCTCAAAACATCCGCAATATCAGATTTTACCATTCTATATCACCAAGCCTTTTCTATAAGAAGCGATGATGCTTCTGAAAAAGCAATAGAACCTCGTGAGAACAACGAAGTCTCGAAAAAAGCAATGAAGCTTCCTAACATTTTTTATTCCCCCGTTATAATAGGTCGGTAATCTTTAAATTTACCACAAAATCTATCATAAAGGAGCAGATATGCATTACTAAAATCTTAAAAGCAAAGCACGATAAAAAAGAGCGAATACTACACTTAGATGACTTTATCGGGATCTGTTTTAAAAACCGGATCGTCTTTAATTTTAGAAAAAACTTTCATAACCGTTTATCCTTTAAAATTTCATATATTTTCATAGGAGAGATTATAAAAGTTTTCAAAGAGTTTAGAACTAATATACATTTTTTAATATATAGTAGTTTCTCTTAAACCTACTGCATAGTCTAGCGTTTTTAAGATTTGAAATTTTTTTTAAAAAATTTGAAAAACCCATGATGTAGGGCTTTTAAAAAAATCAAAAAACTAAAAATAGGGGGAAAATTTGATAGATGGTGTCCCCGACAGGATTCGAACCTGTGGCCTCAAAATTAGGAATTTTGCGCTCTATCCTACTGAGCTACGAGGACAAAAATCGGCAATTTAATCGCCGATAATATTCATAACGTCGTCTAGTTTTTTGTGAAGATCTTTGTCATTGATGGGCTTTGTCATAAAGTCATAAGCACCTTTATTTAAAGCCTCTCGTTTAGCGGTCTCGTCCGTCGTAAGGACAATGACGGGGATATGAGCTATACTTTCTCTAGCGTGAAGATTATCTAAAAATTCCAGCCCATTCATCACAGGCATTACGATATCCAATAAAATCAAATCAACGGGCTGAACTTCGAGTACGGCAAGGGCGTCCAGGCCGTTTTTGGCTTGGAGTATGGTTTGGAATTTGCCGTATTTTTTTAGCATAACTTCAAGTAACTTTAAATTTATAGCGTCGTCATCAACCGTTAAAACTTTCAAATCTCTCATTTAAGACCTCATCCTTATATATATTTTTGTGCGAGTTTCTCAAGACCCGACTTGGTGATATTGTAACTAGCGACTTCGCTAAATAGTGGATTTTCATCGTTGTCGTTAGAAAACAGAACTAACTTGGTCGCAGATGCTTTTCGGCGTAAGCTCTCTAACGCCGCTAAGTCTAGCCCCGCTAGCTTTTTATCAATCAAAACAAGCTTATAGCTGCCCGTAGCCGCCATAGAAATAAGCTGGTCGAAATTGCCCGCAATTTCTACGTCTTTATACTGGTGTTTTAATATGCTGGCAAAAATTTTACTTTCCATAATGTTTGCCTTGCATATAAGTATATCTTTTGTCGGCACGCGTGCACCCTTGGCTTTCACTACGTCATCGGAAACTATACTTTTTTTAGGAACTAGCTTCATTATCGTCTTTGGCACTTTGACAGTTTTAATGACCGTCTTAGGTACCTGGCGTTTGACAAGCTTTTTAACCAGCTTCTTTGTAGTTCCACCGGCTGGCGCTGCATCAGATCGTTTATCACCGATAAAATTATCTAGCATTTGGGCTAAGATATCCTTTTTGATCGGCTTGGTGCAGTATTCGTCAAGCCCTGCTGCCATAAATTTCTCTCTATCACCTTTTAGCGCATTGGCGGTAACAGCCACGATCGGGATGTGGCGGAGATTATTCTCGTGCTCGTATTGTTTGATCTGCTTTGTAGATTCGATACCGTCCATAACAGGCATCGAAATATCCATAAATATGAGATCATAGTCATTATTAGCTTTTCTGGCTTCCAGCGCCAAAAGTCCGTTTTCGACTATCGTCAAATTCATATTAAAGCTATTTAATGTATGCTTCATAAGCTTTTGATTGATCTCATTATCCTCCGCAATAAGGATTTTGGCGTTATATTTTCTATTGACCAAAGGTACATTTTCATCGGCAGGATTTCGCTCTACCGGCACTTCAACCTCTTCTTCGACTTCGACATCCTCTTCGACCATAATGGTTTCTTCCTGTTGCTCGTCTTCGTATACGGTAACGGGCACCTCGACCATCTCCTCTTCCTCAGGCTGCGGGATAACTACCGGTTCGACTTTTACGCTAACAGGCTCGATCTCAGGCTCTTCGACATGGTCGTTTTGAGTAGCAGGCTCCACCTTCGGAATATCTACAGGCTCCGGCTCAATACTCGGCTCTTCGGCAGGAATATTTTGAGCCGCTGGTTCTACTACTGGCGTTATCGATTCAAACTCGATATTTGAAGGTCCCTGTTTAACCTCTTCAAGTTTTGGCTCGATAGGTTTTAGTTCAGGCTCAATTGCTACCGGCTCTGGCTCAACAGCGATAGGTTCTGGCTCAATTATTTTTTCAGTTGGAATTTCAGGTTCTGAAAGTTTAACATTTGAAATTTCATCTTCATTAGCAGAAACACTTGAAGTATCAGGCTTCGAAGCTTTAGCGATAGGAATTTCAGGCTCGATTTTAATGGCTACCGGAATTTCTTCTTCTACGCTTGGAATTTCAGCCTTTTTGGCAGGCTCTTGCACCTTGGCGCTCGGTTTGATATCCGAAAGATCGATATCTATATCAGGAATTTCAATCTCAGCCTTAGGCGTTTCAACCTTAGCCTTTGAAATTTCTACTTTCGCAGGCTTAGCCTTTACTTCTTCTTCCTCTTTTTTAATCTTAGGAAGCTCTATTTCGATATCGGAAAGATCGATGCTAGGAGTTTCGGCTTTAGGAGCCTGGGTCTGCGTAGCATGTGTTTTGAGCCCCACAAAATCATCAGGAATTTCCAAAGATATAGGCTTATCGATATCGGTCTGGGCATCCTTTGTGCTTGAAGGCTCTACCTTTGGCTTTTCTGCGTGCGGGATTACTATTTCAGGAATATCAATATCGATCTTTGGCGATTCAGGCTCTGTCTTTTCAATCTTAATATCGTTCATAGGCTCGATATCTATAGGCTTAATGACCGGTTCTTCCACCTTAGGAGCTTCTTTTTTGAGCTCTTGAGCGATACTAGACTTACTAACAGCCTCCTCTTTATGCGCAGAATGAGCCTCGGCATCATGCGCACGTCTTCTGCTTTGCAAGATAGCGCGTAGCTCGTCTGCCGACGAAGTAGTAGCATGTCGTAATTCATCGAGTTTGTTGATGATAGGTCTTTCTTTTACTACCGGCTCTTCCATAATCATTTCATCAAGGGCGATAGGCTTTTCTACCTCAGCATCCAGCTTAATCTCATGCGTCTGTGGAGCAAAATCTGATCTACTTAGAGCAATTCCGGATTTTGAAATTTTATCTAGCGTCTTAACGAATTTAGTTAAGTTAAAAGGCTCTGTGAGGGTAAAAATTTTAGAATTTGAAATACTAATACTTTGAAGCTCTTTTGGCTTAAGAGTTAAGATCGTAGGCATACTCAATATATCGCTAACCTCGCCGTAATTCTTAAATCTAGTGATAAGAGCGTCATATTTGTTATTATTTTGCGCTGAGCGGAACTGTGCGTTCGTATTAAATATCGAAATTTTACCACCTAGCTTGCTGATGTAATTCTTAACGATATCGTTATACATCGTATCGGCGCTATCGGCTAAAAGCGCAAAATTTAACCCTTTGATGCTTTCAAATACTGCGTCTGCATCGGTCTTTTGCGTCTCTTTAAAAGCAAGGGTAAAGTAAAATCTAGTACCTTTTCCTACGGTAGATTTGACCTGAAGTTTACCACCCATCATCGCTACGTATTTAGACGAAATCGTAAGTCCAAGACCTGTTCCGCCGTATTTGCGTGTGATCGTAGAGTCGGCCTGAGAGAAGGCGTTAAATACATTTGCGAGCTTGTCTTCAGAAATTCCAATGCCGGTATCTTCGACGCTAAACGTTACAATCGCCTCTCCCGGAGCTTTGCTAGGCTCTCTTAAAATTTCAACTACGATAGTGCCGTGCTCAGGCGTAAATTTGACAGCATTTGACATGAGGTTGATAAGAACCTCTTTGATCTTCGTAATATCGCCGTATAGGTGGTGCACGAGTGTAGGATCGATGTAAAGCAAGATGTCGATATTCTTTTCGGCAGCCTTGGCGACGTAAATTTCAACCGCACTTTCGAAATCTTGGATAGGATTAAATAAGATATCCTCAAGCTCGACCTTATTGCTCTCGATCTTAGAGACATCCAAAATGTTATTAATGATCGTTAGAAGGTTTTCGGACGATTTTTCGATGGTATCAACGTAATCGCGCTTCTCCTCATCCAAATCGGTATTTTTAAGAAGCTCCGTAAAGCCGATGATGCCGTTAAGCGGCGTTCTGATCTCGTGCGACATATTGGCCAAAAAGATCGATTTTGCCTTGTTGGCATCCTCCGCAGCGCCCTTTTGATACGCAATCAGATCGAGCGCGTCCTCGATAAGCGAATACGCTTTGTTAACACCCTCACTAGTCCTAACGTCGATATGTTCGTGCTGATTCGTCAAATCGCCGATTCGGCTAAGCACGTTGCCGAGGTCGGTAACGTTCTGTCTTAAACGTCTTGTAATACCCAAGGCAAAAACAACCAAAATAGCCGCTAAAACCCATATACCAAGAGCAATAAATAGGTTTCTTAGCCTTTGCGCTAGGTAAGTATCAGCATGCGCTGCAAGCTCAGCATTGATCTTTTCAGAAATTTCACTTAACTTTTTATATTTAAGCGTAGTAGAGGCAAACCACTCTTGAAAAGGTACGCTATAGTGTCCCTCGTCCGCTTCTTGCTGCAATGTAGCTGAAATTTTAGCAGTTTCTCTTAATGCGTTTTGAAATTCCTCTCCGTCTAGAATTTTTAAAATCGCGGCTCTAGCATCCGATTCCGGCAAGAAGTAGTAATTAGGAAGCGAACTAGATAGGTTGAAGCTAGCCCAAGTCCTTAGCTGCGCCTGATTCATCGCCTTGCTACCGATGATATATTCGATAATATAGTCGCGCTCCGATGCAGTGGCATCCATCGCCTCATAAGTATTAAGCAATGAAACCGTCCAAACGGTAATATTTGAGCTTACAAGACCCTCTCTTAGCACTCGTTGGATTGTTTTTACATCATCGTCGAATTTTTGAAAATATGAGCTGAAAAGCTCACCGAAGCTTTTGCTTTGAGCATCGACATCCCTTCTTACCTGCGGAAGTTTGTCTAATAAACCGTCTATATCGGTCTCGGCAGCCAAAAGCTCGTCATTACCGGTGCCGTAAGCGAAAATATCAAAAATAGTCTTTTTTACGACATTTTCACTGATATTTTTGCTTTCTTTATACTTTGCAAGCGCATCGTCGGTTTTTTTGCGTTGGCCCGATAGAAGAGTTCCCATACCGGGGTTTCCCTCGCTACCCAAAAACGCCGAAGTGATACCGCGCTCTTTATCTACCTGCTCTACTAACGCCGCGAGATTGCTATTTTTAGCAATTTGCTGCTGCAAAATTCCCACTCTGGCGTAATCCTGCAAAGAGATAAACAAGAAATATGATGCAAACGCGAAAATCAAAAGTAACGGGATACCGCTAACAAGTCTCAAAGCACTTGTAGTATTTAAATTCATACAAAATCCTTCAAAGCGCAGCTTACGCGACGTTAAATTTTATTCAACCGGAGAAACGAAGTCGCTTCCGTCACGCTAGGCGGAGACGATTTAGCCGTCCTGCAAAGTTAATGGGTGATTTTACTAAACAAATCTTTAAATATAGCTTTTTGCGTTAGGTTTTCGTTAATGATTGTTTAAAATTTTTTCCGCGGTTTGAATATTCGTAAGTGATCTGATCTCATCGAAGCTCGCCGCATAAATGCTCTCAAAATCGCCGTAAAAGTCCAAAAGCTTCTTCAAGCTCCCCTTGCTAACGCCCAAGCTTAGCAGCTTTGAGCTTTGCAGATCGAGCTTTCGTTTGCTCTTTTGGTGAAACGATATCGCAAAGCGGTGTGCCTCATCGCGCAGGCGCTGAAAAAACTGCAATTTTTTATCATCCGTCGGCAGCGAAAAGATCCCGCCCTTCGTGCAAATTTTATCTTTCGCAGCCCCCTTTGCGCGGTGGGCTTTGGCGTCGATCTTCTCTTTAGAGATGGCAATTATATCGACGTTTGCTCCGACGCTGCAGATTATTTCCTCCGCTAAGCTTAACAGAGCCGTTCCGCCGTCAATGAGCCACAGATCGGGCGCTGCAAGCTCATCAAATTTCAGCGCGCGGCTGGTTAAATACTCGCGCATCTGATCGTAGTCATTATTTGAGCCAAGGTGCTTGTGGCGGTAGTTTTGCTTGTTAAACTCGCCGTCTTGAAAGCTTATCATAGCTCCCACGGGCGCGGCGCCGAACATATGCGAATTGTCGAAAACTTCGATATTTACGGGCAAATTCGTAAGATCAAAATAATCCTTCAGCTCCTGCAAAAATGCGTAATCGTGGGTTTTTAGATGCTTTTTGATATTGATCTCGCAGTTTTGATATGCAATTTCGCAAATTTTACGCTTCTCGCCGATTTTCGGCGCGTAAATTTTAAACGCTCTTTCGTGCCGCTTGGATAAAATTTCGCATACCAGATCCGCATCGTCAAACTCGTCGTAAACGTAAATTTTGGCGCACGCCACGGGAGCTGCGGCAGGAAAGGCGCTTAAGATCATCTGCTTGTAGGCGTTTGCGATATCATCGGCGCTTGGGGCTTTGCAGTTAATTATATGCGAGCTTGAGGCTGAAATTTTACCCTCACGTATGCTAAAATGCACGGCGCAGACGAGCCCGTCGCGTGCGGCAATCGCAAAGACCTCGAAATCATCGAGCTTTGCCAGATCGACCTCAACCTTTACGTTCATCTGCTTTAAAATTTCAATCTTATCGCGGATCTGTGCGGCTTCCTCGAAATTTTCGCTCTGCGCGAGCCGCGCCATCCGATCCTGAAGCTGCGGCACCATCTTTTGCGGATTTTTCAGAGCCGCAAGCGCGCTTTGCACGATACGAGCGTAATCCTGCTTTGAAATTTTATCCTCGCACGGAGCGGCGCAACGCCCGATCTGATGGAACAAACAGGCCTTTTTGCCCTTGACGCAATTTTTCTTCTGCACGAGCGGAAACTGCATGTAAAGCGTCTGTAAAATTTCCTTCGCGCCGTGAAAATATGGACCGAAATATCTGATGTTTCTGCCCTTTACGATCTTTCGCGTGATCTCAAAGCGCGGGAAATCGTCGTCTAAATTTACATATATATAAGGATAGGTCTTATCGTCGCGCAGCAGGATGTTGTATTTAGGCTTTAGCTGCTTGATGAAGGAATTTTCTAGTATCAGCGCGTCGCTCTCGCTAGGCGTGACGATGTATTCTAAATGCACAGCCTCGCTTATCATCTTGGCGATGCGCGCGCTTAAGCGCGGGCTCGGCGCGAGAGCGGGCGTGAAAGAAAAGTAGCTTTTGACGCGATTTTTTAAAATTTTCGCCTTGCCGACGTATAGCAGCTTGCCCGCGGCGTCGAAGTATTGATACACGCCGGGTCTGGCAGGCAGGCTCTTAATCTCCTCTATTAGCAAGGATCAGCCCTCTTATCTCTTCAAAAATTTTATAAATTTGCGGATCTTGGATTTTGTTTTCAAACTCCCCTTTTGCGCGCTCAGGAGATAGAATTTTACTGCTTCGGCGCAAATGAGCTTTATAAATTTGCGCCCTTCTTCTGCTCATCACTCTATCTGCTACGAAAAATTTTATCTCTCGCACACCGCAAAGCTCCGCCGTCTCTCTAGCGGCTACGAAGCGCTTTAATACGTCTTTTATTAAATTTATATTACTATCGCGTTTTAGTTCGCAAAGCCCAGCCGGGTGTTTCGCGGCTATCATCAAAATGCCATCTTTGACGTAGATAAAAGCGATCAGCCTTTGCCAACTAAGCGGCAAAATCGCTAAGAACTCGCCTTTTTCTCGCATCTTGGCATATAAAGGATCTTTTCTGATATGAGCGATTATTTCTCTTGCATTTTCCATAGACGGATTTTAGCATTTTTTATCTTAGTTTTGCTTAGCGGCTGCGGATACAAAGCGCCGCCTTTTTATTCAGAAGGCGAGCAGAGCCCTAGCGCTACCGCCCAAAATGCGGACGCTAATAGCACGAGCGGCGATAGAGGCGGCGTTAGAATTTTACGCGATAAATAGCCTACTTTTAGCTTTGCTTTGTTATACTTTTAAAAATTTTTACAAAGGAATTTCATGCAAACGGCAGACATTTTAGTGCTGGACTTCGGCTCCCAATACACCCAGCTGATCGCTAGGCGCTTGCGCGAACAAGGCGTTTACACCGAGCTGATCGCATACGACGCACCGATCGATAAGATAAAAGCAAAAAATCCTAAAGGCCTTATTTTAAGCGGCGGACCCGCTAGCGTTTACGCCAAGGATGCGTATTTTTGCGACGATAGAATTTTTGAGCTTGGAATTCCGATTTTAGGTATCTGCTACGGCATGCAGCTCATCGCGCATAAATTTGGCGCCAGCGTCGTGCCTGCGGGTAAAAAAGAGTATGGCAAAGCCTCTTTGAAACTGCTTCGCGCTAGCAAGCTATTTGGCGGCGTGGAGGATAACTCGATCGTTTGGATGAGTCATTCAGACAAGGTCGAGAGCCTGCCGGAGGGCTTTGAGGTAATGGCAAGCTCGGATGAAAGTGAGTGGTGCGTATTTGGTGACGAGACCCGTAAAATTTACGCGCTGCAGTTTCATCCCGAGGTCTGCCACAGCGAGTTCGGCGATAGAATTTTAAAAAATTTTGCCAAAGAGATTTGCGGAATAACCAGCACTTGGAATATGGGCAGCTTTGCCAAAGAGCAGATGATCAAAATAAAAGAGCGCGTAGGCAGCGCCAAAGTGCTTTGCGCGGTAAGCGGCGGCGTGGATAGCTCGGTCGTAGCGGCGCTTTTGGCGCATGCGGTGCCGCAGAGCCTGATAGCGGTTTTCGTCGATAACGGTCTGCTTCGCACTGGCGAGCGCAAGGCGGTAGAGGAGATGTTTAGGCTCAAACTCGGCGTGAGCTTAGACGTGATCGATGCTAGCGAGCTATTTTTAAGCAGGCTAAAAGGGGTGGTCGATCCCGAGCAAAAACGCAAAATCATCGGCGCTACCTTCATTGAGGTTTTCAGCAAAGAAGCGGCAAAACACAAAAACGTAAAATTTCTAGCCCAGGGCACGCTCTATACCGACATCATCGAAAGCTCCGTCGCAGGCTCAAGCAAGACGATCAAGAGCCATCACAACGTAGGCGGTCTGCCAAAAGATATGAAATTTGAACTAATCGAGCCTCTGCGCGAAATTTTTAAAGACGAGGTGCGCCAACTAGGCCTCGAACTAGGCCTTTCGCGCGAAGTCGTTTTCCGCCATCCATTCCCTGGCCCAGGTCTTGCGATCCGCATAATGGGCGAGGTAAATACGCCGAGTCTCGAACTGCTGCGCAAAGCCGACGTGATCCTGCGCGACGAGCTAAAATCAAGCGGCTGGTACA
>CAURGM010000033.1:0-20012 GCA_963524395.1 uncultured Campylobacter sp. | reverse complement strand
CAGCCGGTTAATTCGCTAAATTTGATGATATCAAGCCTACTCATGCTGCAAAAAGACGGCAAGCTAGACGCCGCGACGCTAGAGAGTATGCTACAAAAGGGGCAGGCGGCTACCGTGCTTTTAAGCGATACGATCGAGATTTTTAGAAATTTTTATAAAACGAGCGACAGTCCGCAAAAATTTAGCGTGCAGCGCTGCGTCAAAGACCTACTAAAGCTCATGCACACCGAGCTTAGCAAGGCAAACGTCTCGGTAAGCCTGCGCGAGTTTCAAGACGAAGAGGCCACGCAGCGCATGGGCATCGTGCAGCAAATTTTACTCATCCTCATTCACAACGCCAAGGACGCGGTCGTGGAGCGATACAAAGACGAGATCGCCAAGCGGCAAGTTTTTTTGGATGTCAAATTTGAAAACGGCATGTGTAAAATAGCCGTCACGGACTACGGCAGTGGCGTGAGCAAGGAGCTTCGGGATAAAATTTTAACCCAACCAAAAACCACCAAAAAGCAAGGAAACGGTATCGGGCTGTATTTTGGCAAAAAGCTCGCAAACGAAAAGCTCGCAGGCGACATCAAACTGCTAAGCGCGGGCGATCCGACGACGTTTGAGCTAAGCTTTGAGATAAATTTAAAGGAGTGAGATGCAAGAGCATTTAAAGCTACTTAAAGACCTAACCGTCCTCATCGTCGAGGACGACGAGATCGCAAGGGAGCTGCTAATAGGCGGGCTAAAACCATACTGCCTAAGCGTCTGGGGCGCGGCAGACGGGCTAGAGGGACTGGAGCGCTTTAAAAAGCTAGCTCCCGCCGTCGTCATCACCGACATCCACATGCCCGCGATGAACGGCTTTGAGATGATGAAGGAGATGATGTGCATAAAGCCAGCGCAAAAATTTATCGTCTTTACATCCTACGACACCGACGACAACCTCATCAAAAGCATCGAGCACGGCGCGGCGTCTTTTCTAAAAAAGCCCGTCGATATCGCCGCGCTTTGCCGCCTGCTCGTGGCTCTAACCTACGAAAAGGGCGAAAAACTCGTGCGCCTGGGCCCGCAAACGAGCATAAATCTCGCAAAAGAAAAAATCTACAAAAACGGCGAGGAGATCTATCTATCATTTTTGCAAAACAAGCTCTTTTGGCTCTTTGCGTATAATCTAAACAAGCTCGTAAGCTACGAGATGATCGAGGAGTTCGTCTACGAGGGCGAGCAAACGAGCAAGGGCGCGATACAAAACGTCGTACTAAGGCTGAAGCGGGAGCTGGGGGTGAGGTTTAAAAATATTAGCGAGAGCGGATACATACTACTAAGCGGCGATTAAATTTGATTTGCGGCTTGCCTCGCGAGCGTCTTTAACGGAGCTAGTAAAAATTTAGCTCGGCGGACTGCCTTGTCCAGCCTACGCTAAATTTTTACGTCGCAACCCTTAAATCCATCTCGCGATACTTCGCCTTAAAATTTTACATTTAAATTTAAAGTCAAATTTTTAAAATTTAGCTCAAATTTTACTCGCCGAGATCCGCTCCTCGAAAACGTAAAATTTAGTCGCTATCGCGACATGCAGTTTGCGATAAAATTTAATAGAAGCCGCTGCGACCAAATTTAACGCGGTGCATAAAACAAAGTTTGCTTTGGCGCGGCGAAGCCTATTTCGCTAGCAGCTCCTTTACTGCGGCGACCATTTCATCGACGGAACCGAACGAGGAGGTGTTTAAAAGATACTTGCCGCTGACGACAAATGCCGGCACGCCTGAAATCACCGCGACTTCGTAGCCCGCGTCCCACTGCGCAAGCAGAGCCTGTGCCTTTTTGCTGGCAAGCGCCGCTTCGTATTCGCTCATGCTCACGCCTGCAGCATCCAGCGCGGTTTTGATGAACCTTTGTTTATCACTACCGCCACCAAAATCATCCTTTTTGTCATGGATCGCTTTGTAAATCGCGAATTTCGCTTTTTTAAATTTCGACTCGTCGCTTAGTAGGCTCACATCGTCCTTTTCATCAAGCGCGATAAGGGCTGCGAATATACCGCTCGCCGTCTGTCCGAACACACCCTTGGTCTTTAGATGCCACGGCAAAAACTCCGTCCCCTCAAGCTTCTTCATCAGCTGCGGCGTGACCGTCCTATCAAACGCATAGCAGTGCGGGCACTCGTAGTTAAAAATTTTGACGACGCTGTTTTTCGGCACGTTTAGCGGCTTTTGCAACACTTGATAATTAACGCCCTCCTCTAGCGCGTTTGCACCTGCGCTAATCAAGCAAACGGCGGCTAAAATTCTTAAAAATTTAGCGATTTTCATAAAATTCCTTTGCGGTAAATTTCAAAGATTGTATAAAAGAAAGGGTAAATTTGAGATTAAAGCGGACAAAGGCAAGGCGGCTTCCCACAGAAAAATATATAAAAAAGCAGGCTACGCCATCACGCCGCTTGAGCGAGCAGGCTAATTTATCGCCACAAGCTCTATCTCTGATCTCGCTCAAGCTCAAATTTAATAGCAAGGATTGCACGCTCGCGGCTTAATTTTAAAGCAAACAATCCGCTTTAATTCAATAAATTTTACTTATCAAAAGCATGTATTATCCATTTTACGCGCTCGGCGTCTCTATGATCAAAAAATAGCGTCTTGCCTGTATCCAGCGCAGCGATCGCAGCCATATCATCAGGCGCAAGCGCAAAATCAAAAATATCGAAATTTTGCTTCATTCGCTCTATTTTTACACTCTTTGGAATAACGACGATGCCGCGCTGAATTAACCAGCGCAAAATAACCTGAGCTGAGCTTTTGCCGTATTTTTCACCGATACTGCTTAGCACGGCGTTTTTAAATATATCGTTTTTACCCTCGGCAAAGCTAGCCCACGATTCAAATGCTATGCCGTAATCCTCAAGCGTACGCTTTAACGCTTCACGCTGATAAAACGGATGACACTCAAGCTGATTTACCGCAGGGATGACGCCGCTGTTTTCGCACAGATCGACGATCCGATCGGCGTAGAAGTTGCTAACGCCGATAGAGCGAACAAGGCCCTCATCGCGCAAACGTTTCATCGCTCGCCACGAGCCGTAAATATCGCCATATGGCTGATGAATGAGATAAAGGTCGAGATAATCAAGCCCTAGCTTTTTCATCGACGCATCAAAGGCTTTTAGCGCGCGCTCCTCACCTGCGTCGCTGATCCAAAGCTTAGTAGTGATAAACAGCTCCTCGCGCTTTAACCCACCTGCGAGAGCCGTCTTAATTGCTGCGCCTACCCTTTCTTCATTAAAATACGCCTTTGCCGTATCAATGCTGCGGTAGCCGACCGAGATCGCATCCTCGACGCATCTTTGAGCCTCTTTCGGATCTACCTGAAATACGCCAAATCCTAAAATCGGCATCTTATTGCCATCGTTTAAGGTTACAAATTCCATTTTTGCTCCTTTGCTAAAAAAATTCATCTTATATAAAAATTTAAAATTTCGCGCTTAAGTCGTAAAATTCTATCCGCACCAAAGCGATAGGTGGAATTTAAAAGCCAAATTCCAACCCACTGCGAAATTTTAATAATCAAAGATATTCGGATCGATCACCAGCGCGCGGTAGGCTACGTCGTCTCTAGACGCCGACTCTACGTCCATCTCAAATTTGACGTCGTTTGTTTTCGGATCGATCTCCACGAGCACCATTTTGATCGTCTTATCGGACTTTAGTAGATAGACGTTCGAGCTTGAGATGAAGTACGTGCTTTTATCCTTTTGCCACTCCACGACGCTCGTAACCGCGCTATAGAAGTCAAATCCGCGCTCCTTGCCAAACTCCCACGTCTGCTCGACCGTGCCCTTTTTCTCGTCGATCTTATACTCGACCGCGCGCGAGTATTTTTGCTCTTTTAGCGCAGGCTGCTCCATGCCGCGGCCGTCGCCGTTGTCAAATACGCTGATGTGCTTTACGCTGCCCTTGTTGTCGTAGCGCGGAGTAAGCCACGCGGTGTGCTGCGTCCACGACCAGTCGAAATCGCCCTCGCATTTTGAGTTTTCGCATTTGATCTTGTTGCCGTTTTTATCGACCGGAACGAGCACTTTTTCTTTAAAGTCCGCGCTCCAGCCCTCAGGCGACGCTAGGATCCATTTTACTTTTTTGTCGCGGCCGATCTTGACGATGCCTTGGTGCCGAAGCGAGAGGATGATACCGTCGTCGCTAGGATCGTGCGAGATCGAGTTTACGTGCGCCCAGTTGCGTCCCGTGCCGGTTGAGGTCACGTCGCCAAAAGGCAGATCGTCGCTGATTTTGATCTCTTTGGCGTCCATATCGATATTTAGGCACACGGCGCGAGCGTCAAGAGCCTTGATTAGATTGCTGCGGTAGACGTTTTTACCGAAAATTTCATTCAGATCCCACTCGTCCACGACCTTGCCGCTGCCGTCCACTTCGATGATGTGATCTCTGATCGTGTGCGAGAGCCTGCCGTCTGCGTGGTGGTAGTTGTATTTACCGACGCGAAGCAGCAAGTGATCGCCTTTTAGCGGCATCACCTCGTGGCTAAGGTCGATGTAGCCGCGCGGCAGCTCGCGATTATACACCTCTTTGCCCATCATATCGTAGCGCATATATCGCTGCGCCATGCCCCAGCTAAGATCGCCGTTTGGCAGCTGATGAAAGCCCATCATCATGCCGCCGTCCATCACTCTGCGCTCGCTGCGGTCGTAAAATTTCTGATAGTCCAGATACCATCTGACCTCACCCTGAGTATCGACGACGAAATTTTCGGTGAAGTCGTTCCAGCTAGCGGCACCGCCGTTTTTCCAATCAAGCGGCTTATAAACGCTCGTGATGGTGTTGTTGATGAGATAGAGCCTGTTTTTAAAGGCAGGATCGACCTTTTTAACCTTCATCTTTTGCATATGGCTAAATCTGTAATCGCGGCTATACGTCACGATCGGCTGGGCGTAAATTTTATACTTTTCGACCTTCTTTTCGCCGTTAAAAACGTAGCTTACCTCAACCTCGTTTAGATAGTCCGGATACAGCCCCCAGATCGGCACGCCGTCGTGCGTCAGTAGCGCATGCTCGGAGACGTTATAGGCGATGTCGATGCCGCCGCCCGGCTTACCAAGCACTCGCACGTGGACATCCTTGATATCCTTGCCCGCGCGATCGATGATAGCGGTTAGAGGCGCCACGTCGTATGGGTTGATAAACACCGAGCCAAGCTCGCCCTACACCTTTACGTGATGCGCTAGCACCGCAGCGCTCGCCATCTGCGGCACCGCTATAAACGCGCCGCCCGCTAAGGCCGCAGCCAAAACGATAGAACCGAAAAAATTCTTACGCATATTCGCTCCTTTTGGGTAAATTTATCAAATTTTACTACTACCGAATCACATAATAATCATACTAGCTTTAAATCAAATTTAAAGTTAAATTCTAATATATCTACTTAAATTTTAGAACGCAAACGAGACGGGTAATAGTCTAAAATTTGATATAATTAGCCCTACTTTATCAAATTTAAGGAGAGAAAATGCCATTCGTAAATATAAAAGTAGCCGCTCCAGAGCCTACAAAAGAGCAAAAAAAGCAAATCATCGCCGAGATTACGGACACGTTAGCGCGCGTATTAGGCAAAGACCCAGCCGCAATACTCGTGATGATCGAAACGCTCAGTATGGACAGCATCGGTAAAAGCGGTCTAAGTCTTGAGGAGATCAAACAAAATAAAGAGAAAAAATGAGCGAATTTTTATAGGATTTTGAGCTAAAAATCACGCTCGCAGCGGGCAATATGTGCGCCGCTAAGCGGTCTAAATTTACCGAGCACGCAGGCGGGCAGCAGTTTAAAAACCGCCGCCGCAAGCCGCTCTAGCAGGCGAACATCCGATCTCTCGCCCAAGATTATCGGCGGACGGACAATCTGAAGGCTGTCAAAGCCAAGCTCGCTCACGCGCCGCTCGATACGTCCTTTGGCGCGCAGATAAAAGCTTAGCGAGTCCTCGTTCGCACCCGGAGATGATACGAGCACGAAGCGCCGCACGCCCGCTGCTTTGCCCCACTTCGCCGCTGCATAGACATAGTCCACATCCACGCGCAAAAACGCCTCGCGCGAACCCGCCTGCTTCATCGTCGTGCCCAACGCGCAAAAAATTTCGTCAAATTTATGTGGCGCGATATCCGAAATGCTCTCAAAATCAATGATCCGCGCGCGAAGCTTAGGACGGCAAAAGCCTATCTCGCGGCGCGTCCATGCCCCTACCTCATCGTAACCCAGGCTCTCGCAAAGCTCGCGCACCAGCTCCCTGCCTACAACGCCCGTAGCGCCTAGTACAAGAGCCGATTTTTCCCATTTTCACTCCTTGAATTTCTTTAAATTTTAACGCGCTTTGAGGTTAAATTTAACTCCGGCGCTACGTTATTCTAAATTTTACGCGCATATCGTCTGCACAGCACGGCTCATCGTGCGATCTATAAATGCGTAAAATTCAAAGGCGCCTGCCTGCGCAGCTTGTCGCTACGAAGCTAATCAAGTCCTGCTCGCACGTAAAGAAGCAACTTAACAGCGCAAGCTATAAGTGAGCTTGCGCCTCACCCGATCCGCTATTTGGCGGCTGCTATATAATTAAATTTCGGTTCGCTAAGTTTAAATTCGAAGCTAGCCAAATCCACCTCTCCGATGCATGCATCGCTATCGTAAAGCGTGAGCAAAAATTCTGCCGTTTGTTCGCTGCTGTGGTATTGCGAAAACGCCGCATCGTAATCAAATCCGCGCTTTCCCGAAGCTACGTCGCAAAACTCGCTTTTAGTCGCGGCGGGAGCTAGAACTTTAGCCTGCATTTTGACCTCTTTATCCTGCGCCAGCTCGTGGCTCAAACCCTCGGTGAAAGCGCTTACGAAAAATTTTGTAGCGCAATACGGCACGACGCCGGGCGCCAGAAAATAGCCGCCCACGGAGGAGATGTTTATAAGCTGAGTTTGTTTGCGTTTGTAATCTCGCGTGAATAAGCTCGAAAGTATCGCGAGCGCGGTTACGTTTAGGTCTATCATTCTTACCGTTTTTTGTAAATCCTGCTCGCCGACCGCGCCGTAATCCCCGAAGCCCGCGTTGTTTATGAGCGCCTTTAGCTCGTAGCTTTTTAGCTCATCCCAAAGCGCTAGGACGTTCTTGCTGCGAGCAAGGTCGCAAATTTTAACGAGGACATCTGATTCAGGCGAAATTTTAGCGATCTCGTCCTTTAAGCTTTGCAGCAGCTCCGCTCTGCGCGCGATTAGGATCAAATTTTCTCCGCGCCTCGCAAACGCCTTTGCCGTAGCCGCTCCGATACCCGAACTTGCGCCGGTGATGACGATATATTTTTTCATTTTCTATCCTTTTTTGGATTTTTCAGTTTGAAATTTTACTAAAACCAGCCACGTATTCACGTGCGCTTTCATCTTAAATTTACAAATTTGCCAGCATTTTGCGGGGCGGTTTATTCGTCGCTTATCGGCGTGCGCTTGGTATCTACCGCTTTGCCATCCAGATAATACCGACCACCGGCGACGTAGTGAAGTGTTTTTAGCTCGTCAGGGATCTTTTCAAACAGCCAGTGCCCGCCGTCAAAGACCCGATCGTCCGCATACGCCGCGACGACCTCGCCGATGAAAAGATCATAACTCTGCTCGTTGTGAGGCTCGGGGATACGCTTGCAAACGAGCCATGCGGCGCAGCCCGCGATCAGCGGTACGTCGAACTCCTCTTTATAAAAAATTTCCACGTTTTTCATCTTATCCGCGTTATCAAAGCGCGAGTTGTTTTCGGCGCCCAGCTCACTAACCAGCTCCGCCTGCGCGGCCGTAGGGATCTGCACGGCGAAATACCCGCTCTTTTCGATGAGCGTCCTCGTGTACGAGCCGTTGTGCGGCACGATGGTAACTTTGTCGTAGTCAAGCGCCTGCGCCCACGTTATCGCCATCGCGTTGACGTCATCGCCGTATTTGGCCGATACGAGCGTGGTCGCGCCCGGGTTTAGGATACGATATGATTTTTGTAGATCGACTTTTATGATCGCCATTTTTGCTCCTTTGATTAAATTTTATCGGCGGCAGATGCCGCAAATAACCGAATGCTTGGTATTAGCTTACCCTAAATTTAAGCCTTAGGCTCTACTAGATCGGCTAAACCTTGGCGCGCTTGGATTAAATTTCTCCGCAGCGAGCGAAATTTGGCTGACTTAAAATTTCACCTGCTATTTTCTGCGGATCTTATAGCTATTGCAGCTTTTTAGCAGCGAAATTTTGCCGTCCTTCGAGACATAACCGCTTCCCTTTGCGCGCAAGATCACGCTCTCAGGAAGGCTCGACCAAAAAATTTCTACCTTGCTTTTATCCGCGGAGAATATCCCGTAGATCGCAAGCGCGGCGTTATCCGGATCGTCCAGCCTCACATCCGCGACGTCAAAGACCTGCACGCAACCATTCTTGATCTTTGAAAAGCTCTGGCCCGCGGCGACCAAGCAGCCGTGCTCATCCGTACCGCCGCCTATCATCGACCCCTGCACTTTGCTTGTAGTCGGCTTATCGTTTGAATTTGTGAGTACCGCCGCCTATCATCGACCCCTGCACCGCAGGCACCTTGCAGACGCCCTCACTAGCGCCGCAGTCCGCAGCCGCGCTTTCGCTCCTCTTATCCATTGCGCTTATTTCCTCGCCTGGCTTTGTATCGTGCGCCGCACAGCCGCACAAAAGCGCTGCCGCAAAGGCCGCGATTAAAATTTTACTTCTCATCTTTACTCCTTTAAATAAATTTTATCTGCACTCAAAGCTACTCGCTCTATTTTCGTCGCCGCCTACGTAGGTAGCCACTTTTGGATACGCGCAAATCGGCATCTGCTTGCCGGCGCGGCTCGTGCTTTTGCCTAGCAGGCTAGATGGAGCCGTTCCCTGCTCGCGCCACGCTTCAAGCGCGCTTAGCGGATCGACGTCATCGATGCCGTTACCGCCGCCACAGTGATTCATCCCAGGCAAGGCAAAAAATCGCGCAAATTCGTCCGCGTCCGCGTTCGTTTCTTGTAGCTTTTTGAACCAATCGCGCTGATCCATCGCCGAAAATACGGGATCGGAGACGCCCGTTACGATGATGAGTTTACCGCCGTTAGCGCGGAAGCTATCTAGCTTGGTCGAAATCGCATCGTTTATCGCCGCGGTCTCGAACGTTCGCTCTACGTCCTTATCGAAATCAAAGCTCATCAGATCAAACTCCGGTTGCGGCGGCGTCAAGAAATAATAATTCATCGAGCCCTTCGAGAGTATGATATTTCTAGCATTTGGCTCTGCCGTTTGCGAGTCGCCAAGCTTCCACATGCGCCAGCCGGGCTGATTTACTCCGGCATCGTAAAACCAGCCGCTGTAAATTTGCTCGCCCTTGCTGTTTTTTGCGCCGTCAAATATCGCCTTTATCGCAGAAATTTTATCTTTGGGCAGATCAGGTCCGCTAGGATCAAACTCGCAATGCTCCCAAGCGCCGATGATTCCGTCTTTTAGGCCGTCTAGCGCATCGCATTTATCCAGAACCGCCCTACTTAGCTTATCCAGATCCTCCTGTGTAAGGGCGTTTGCAAAAATTTTCTCCCCCGCGGCGTTTTTAGGCGCGATCTTCATAAGCTGCCGGTTGTCCCACTGCTCCGCGATCGCCGCGCGCGAAAGCCTAAAACCCGGATTTGCCGCGATTACGCCGTCAAATTCCAGCGGATACCTCTGCGCCGCCATCAGAGCCGAGCGTCCGCCGTTTGAGCAGCCCATAAAGTAGCTGTGCGCTGGCGCTTTTTTATACGCCGCAAAAATCAGCTGCTTTGAGACGCTCGCGACCTTGCCGATGGCCTGATATGCATAATCTAACCGCGCCTGTTGCTCAAGTCCGAACTCGGGCGTAGGCGTAGGATGTCCCGAATCGGTCGTAACTACCGCATAGCCCCTCATAAGCGCGGGCGTTGCGGTGCTAGTGCGGATAGGCACGGCGCCAAGAGCCGGTGCTACAAAGCCGTCCAAACCGCCTCCGCCCTGAAATAGAAGCTTGCCGTTCCAGTCGCCTGGCAAGCGCAGCTCAAATTTTATGCCGTAATGCTTGCCATCCGAGCCCGTGCGCGAGGCTATCTCGCCGTGAATTATGCAGTGCGGTGCGGCTTTTAGCGTCTTTTTGGCTCCGCCGGTTAGCGCAGACATCCTATCGGCGCTGATTTCGCCGCTTTGATTCCAGATCGCTTCACTGATCTTTGTATCGTAAATTTTCGTGCCCTTTAGCGCCGCGCAAGCCTGCTCGTCAAAATCGCTCGCAAGCGCTCCCTGTAAGCCCAGAGCAGCCGTAAAGGTTGCAACTAAAATTTTATATTTCATTGCCGCTCCTTTTGAAATTTTATTAATCATAATTTTAACATAAAAATTTATCGTGATTTTACTGCGTTTATAAAAAATGATGGAATTCCGCACTAAACGGGGCGGAATTCCAAATTTAGCTAGAAGAGCGAAGCGCCCGAGCGGTCCGCGGGATCGGGCTCACCCGTTACGCGATTTCGTAGATCGCGGCGGAATACTTCGATCGCCCAAAACCAAACCGTGTGCCCGAAAAATTCCGAAACAAACTCATACCACGGAAGCTGAAAAAGCGGTGGTGTAAGTCCTAAAAGCGGCAGCGTGATGCAATGCACTGCGATATTTACGACGATACCGAACGCGACGCCCTGAAATAGCGTAATTTTAGGTAATTTCTCGACAGCGAAGTGTGCCTAATTTTAAATTTTGCTATTGTTGCGGAGCATTAAATTTCGTGCGTGCCCTTAAAGCTTGCACGGTAAAAAATCAGCAGCACGGCGGCTAACGCAGCAAAGCCGCAAAATAGCCCTTGATAGCTTAAATATTCAAGCGCCTTGCCACCTACGGCAGTACCGATGCCGCCTCCGAAAAATATCGCCGTGCCTATGATCCCGGAGGATAGACCTTTGGCGGAGCCGCAACGAAGCGCTGCGCTTGCTAGGACGGACTGCGCGCAAACATAG
Source organism: uncultured Campylobacter sp. (assembly GCA_963524395.1). Lineage (GTDB taxonomy): Bacteria > Campylobacterota > Campylobacteria > Campylobacterales > Campylobacteraceae > Campylobacter_B. Next base: position 9,014 of record CAURGM010000033.1, on the reverse strand, counting down.
CCGAATCCCAGCAAAAACGTCCCTACATATGCGGTGGCAGCGAAGCAACTCGCCAAAAGGCACAGCGCCGAAGCGGACGCCAAAAAGCCGAGGGATAGAATTTCTTTTGGCGACAACTTCTCTTTTAAATATCTGGCAGCGTTTCCTGCCAAAAAGCAAGCGACGCCGTAAAGCATAAGGCAGGCTCCGGCAAAATTTGAGCTCAAGCCTAGCTTTTTAAGTAGATAAGCGCCTATGAATGAATACGCCCCAAGCACGATTATGCCGTTACATAAAGCCAAAAAATAGCTTCTCAAAAGCGCAGCATCGCCACGCAAGCTGGCTAGGGATCTTACGAAGCTCTCGCCTTTGCTTTTCGGAGCGTCTTTGAAATTTAGCGTAAATAGTGATACGAAAGATACCGCAGACAGCGCAGAAAAGGCTAAAAATATCTCCCTCCAAGAAAATCTAGCCACTGCCCATCCGCCTAAAGCCGCACTCAGCCCCTGCCCTAAAAATACCGAACCCAGAAATATCGCTACGATTTTTTGTCTATCCTTCTCGTCATATGCATCGCCTATAACGCCGAGGCAGACAGCGATTATACCCGCTGCCGCGCATCCCGTGCAAAAGCGAAATAAAACAAGCCACGCTAAACTTTTTGCAGTGGAACAAAAAAGCGTAAATATCGCCAAAAAGAGCATTAGCGAGATTAAAATTTTACCTCTGCCGTAGCGATCGCTAAGATGTCCGTAAACCGGCTGAAGTAAGCCATAGGGGATCAGATATGCCGTCAAAACTGCGGAGGCAGCGCTTACCTGCACCCCAAACGTATCTGCGATGCTAGGTAGTAGTAGCGATGCGATCCAGTTATCTGCGGCAGAGATTGTCCCCGAGGCGATGATTAAGAGTAGTAGTCCTTTTTTGCAGCGCATTTTAAATTCCTAAATTTACGTAATTTTAGCCATTATAACTCTTTTGCTAGAAAATTTGGAATTTTAGCAAGCTCAGCGAATATGAGTCGACAGGCGTGGATCGCAAGTTTGCAGCGGTGTCGCAATACTGCAGCAAGTATAGCGCAATGGTCGGACATACAATGATGCGTCTACCTTATAGGGGTGAAGGTAGGCAGCAACGTGAGCAATGAATGCATGACTAGTTTTATATTTCTAACTCTCTTTTTTCGCGTATAAAGCCTTATGAGAAATAACGCAAATTTAACAATGCCACGAAGCAGAGCTATAGCATAAGGCAAATAAGGAAAGCCCTAACTTGCAACGCGAACCCTACAATAAAATTCAAAAATTCTTTAGAATTCTACGCGGATTATGATGCCTAAAAATCAACTAAAATTTTAAGCGCACTACTCCTGCAACACGCTTTTTAGCCACGCAATTCCGCCGTTTATCACAAGTCGCGACGAACCGTTTGTACGATCTTGTGCCGCTAGGTTAAATTTAATTAGCAGCGGAATTTTGAAATTTTAACGAATGCGGGGATTTCAATGAGCGCTTGAAATTTTAGTCTCGAGAGATGATTTTGATTTCATTCGCGCAAGATCCGCCAAAGTCCGCGTCGAAGGGATCTTGGATCGTGAAATAATGATCTATCGCGCCGCATCCGCGCCCGATCTGCTCACCCCAGCCAAGCGCCCTGCGCACGAAGCCCTTAGCATGGGCGACGGCTGCGGGCAGACTAAGCCCCACCGCCAGCGCGCACGCGATTGCGCTTGAGAGCGTGCAGCCCGTGCCGTGGGTGTTGCGCGTAGCAATTTTAGGCGCCGAAAATTCGTAAAATTTGCCGTTTTCATACAAAATATCGACTGCGAAATTTCTCAAATCGCCGCCCTCGTCCTCGCCGCTCGGTTTAAAGCCGTCATATAAAGGCGCTGCGGATAAATTTTGTTCAAAAGAGGGCTCCGCGCCCGCCGCTAAATTTACGCCTTCGCTAGTAAAATTTTCATCCGCGAAATTTGCGCGCTCCGTCAAACCCGCAGAATTTTTGAGCGCCCCGTTTTCGCCCATCTCGCGCTGCGAAGCATTAAAATTTCGCGCTATATTCATTTCTGCCGTGCCTGCTTCTGTCGCAATGCAAGCCTCGCTTGCACCCGCAAGATCGCCGCCTTTAATCAAAATCGCGCCGCCGAAAAACTGCGAAATTTTAACCGCTGCCGCGCGCATATCGGCTAAGCTTAAAATTTTCATCTCCGCCAAAACCTCGGCCTCGCGCACGTTAGGCGTGATAATCTCCGCAGCTGGAGCGAGCTCGTATTTTAGCGCATGCAGCGCGCTTTGTTTCATCAAAACTCCGCCGCTAGTAGCGACCATCACGGGATCTAAGACGACGTTTTTTGCGCCGTGCTTGCTAAGGCTCTTTGCGATGGCCTCGGCAACCCCCTCATTGGAGATCATTCCGATTTTAACGGCGTCCGGAAAGATGTCGCTAAAAATCGCATCGAGCTGCGCCTCTACAAAATTTGGCGGAATGTCCAGTACGCCGAATACGCCGCGCGAATTTTGCGCCGTAAGCGCCGTAATAGCGCTCATTGCAAACATCTTATGCGCGCTGATCGTCTTGATATCTGCCTGGATGCCGGCACCGCCGCCGCTGTCCGAACCCGCGATAGTAAGAATTTTTCTCATAAAAAGCCTTTAAAATTTTAGCGCGATTATATCGAAATTCCGCTATAATTCCACTCGGTAGATTATTTTACGAACTAAATTTAAGTTTCCTTTATGTAGTTTTTATTATAATCTACGTTCGTTTCGTAATAACTATTACAAAAGCAAAATTTTAACCCAACTAGAGGAAATTTCATGAAAAAAATCGCCAGTTTGATTTTCGCAGCGTTTTTAGTTTCGGGCTGCTCCTATTTTGAAAAAAAGGAGGAAAGCGGCGCAAAACAAAGCGGCGAGGCTCCCGCGCTGCCGGTAGGCGTATTTACCGCCAAATCCGCCGACGTGCCGATAATTTTAAAATTTAACGGACAGACCGTGAGCGAGCTTGAGATAATGCTAAAGCCGCAGGTTTCGGGCACTATCGAAAAGCAGCTTTTCGAGCCTGGTCATAGCGTCAAAAAGGGCGACGTGCTTTACGAGATCGACCGCTCGCGCTACCAAGCGGCGTTTGACAGCGCAAACGCTAATCTGCAAAACGCCTCGGCGGACTACAAAAGAGCCAAGGCGCTAAAGGCTAGCAACACGATCTCTCAAAAGGATTTCGACACCGCAAAAGCCGCGTTTATGGTAGCTGAAGCAAATTTTAAAAGTGCCAAGATCGATTTTGACCACTCGCTCGTGACCGCACCTTTTGACGGCATGGCTGGCGATACGCAAAAAGACGTAGGCGCGTACGTAAACGTGGGCGAGGATCTGGTGCGTCTTAGCAAATTTGATCCGATCGACGTGGAATTCGGCATCGCGGACGTCGATAGGCTGGAGCTTGATGCAAATTTAAGAAACGGGCAGTGGAAGCAGCTGGGACGTCAGGTAAGCATAAATCTCGGCGGCAAGGACTACAACGGCACGCTAAGTTTCATCGATAGCGTCATCAATACAAATACCGCGTCCGTCAGCGCCAAAGCTCAAATTCCAAATCCAAACTTAGAAATTCGCCCGGGAATTTTTACCAAAGTAAGCGTCGAGGGCTTTTATCAGAAAAACGGCTTTAAAATTCCGCAAGTTACGCTCAAGCAAGATCTTAGCAACACCATAGTCTATGTCGTACAAGACGGCAAGGTCGCTAAAAAAGTGGTCAAAATTTCGGCTCAAGATACCCGCACGGCGACGATCTCAAGCGGGCTGCAGGACGGCGATCAGATAATTTTGGATAATTTTAAAAAGATCAACGTGGGCTCCAAGGTAACTCCCGTACCCGCAAGCACCGATCCTTACGTAGCGGGACAGCCTGAAGCATCTCAGAGCAATGCGGAAAGCGAGAAATAATGTTTTCTAAATTTTTCATCAACCGCCCCGTTTTTGCCTGCGTCGTTTCGATAATCATCGTAATCGCGGGCGTTTTGGCTCTTAAAAATTCCTCCGTCGAGGAGTATCCGCAACTCACGCCGCCGCAAATCGTCGTAAGCGCTACATATAGCGGCGCGGACGCGCAAACGATCGCCGACGTCGTCGCAGCCCCTCTTGAAAACGCAATCAATGGCGTTGAAAATATGATCTATATGGAAAGCTCAGCAAGCTCCTCTGGCGACGTTCGTATCAACGTATATTTTCAAATCGGCACAAATCCAGCAGATGCGAAAGTCAATGTAAACAACCGCGTCACGCCAGCTCTTACGCTACTTCCCGACGAAGTGCGTAGGTACGGCGTAACCGTCACCGAGCGTAGCAGTACGATGCTGGAGGTGCTTGCGTTTTACGATCCTAGCGAGCAGATGGATGTCGTAGAGATGCAAAACTATGTAGCTATCAACGTCGTAGATGAGCTAAAGCGCGTGCCGGGCGTCGGCGAAGCTCAAGCGCTGGGCACAAAAGATTATGCTATGAGGATCTGGGTAAAGCCCGAGCTACTTAAGAAATTTAACGTTACGACTGCCGAGATAATCGCCGCGATAAGCGAGCAAAACAGCCAATACGCCGCGGGTAAGATGGGCGAGCAGCCGATGAACTTAGGCAATCCCTACGTATATGCGATCAAGCCTGAGGGTCGTTTAAAAACCGTCGAAGAGTTTGAAAATATCATTATACGCGCGCAAAAAGATGGGAATTTCTTGCGTGTAAAAGATGTCGCCGAGGTCAAACTTGGCGGCGCAAGCTACAATATCTCGGCGAAATTTAACGGTAAAGAGATGGTGCCTGTGCTTATCTTCATGCAAAGTGGTGCCAACGCCCTAGCCGTAGTTGAAGCGGTAAATAAGCGCATAGACGAGCTTAAACCAAATTTCCCAGGCGAGCTGACCTACGACGTCGCCTACGATACGACGAGCTTCGTAAAAGTATCGATCGAAGAGGTCATTCATACTTTCATTGAAGCGTTAATCCTCGTCATCATCGTTATGTATATGTTCTTAGGGAACCTTAGAGCGACGATCATTCCGACGCTTGCTGCGCCCGTATCGATCTGCGGCGCGTTTATCGGAATTTATGCCTTCGGATTTTCAATAAATTTAATCACTCTTTTCGCGCTTATTTTAGCTATCGGCATCGTCGTGGACGACGCCATTATCGTGATCGAAAACGTAGAGAGAATTTTGCACGAGGAGCCGGATCTTAGCGTCAAAGAGGCTACCACAAAAGCGATGGGCGAGATCGTAGCGCCCGTCATCTCCATCGTGCTCGTGCTTTCGGCGGTTTTTGTGCCGGTTGCGTTTATGGAGGGCTTTACCGGGGTTATGCAGAGGCAATTTGCATTAACGCTCGTAGCCTCGGTATGTTTTTCAGGCTTCGTAGCCCTTACACTAACACCCGCACTTTGCGCTCTAATCTTGCAAAAAAAGGAATCTGAGCCTTTTTTCTTTATAAGATGGTTTAATAATCTTTTTAGCATCTCAACTAAAATTTACGCCGCAGGCGTCGGCATGGTTCTTCGCCACGTACTAATCAGCCTCGTTTTTGTAGGCATCATCATCTATGCGATGGTGAAGCTTCTTGTGCTCACTCCTAGCGGCCTGGTGCCTAACGAGGACAAAGGCTCGATTATGGCGATGACTACGCTTCCGTCGGCATCTACTCTACCTAGGACGGAAGCCGATCAGGATTTCATCGCAAGTATCGCTAAAAAGTATCCAAACGTAAAAGATATAACCCAAATCACGGGATACGATATGCTAGCAGGAGCCCTTAGAGAAAATACGGGAGCTTTTTTTATGAAGCTAAAAGACTGGAAGGAGCGCCCCGGCGATGAAAATTCCAACTTCGCCATAGCTGCCGCGCTAAATGGGCAGCTCTATGGCGCGGATCGCAACTCGATGACTTACGTCGTTACGCCGCCGCCTATTATGGGTCTTTCGCTCACGGGCGGATTTGAGCTCTACGCGCAAAGCACAACGGGCAAGAGCTACGATGAAATTCGCGCCGATATGGATCGCGTAACCGCCAAGGCTAATCAACATCCCGCTTTAAAGCTCGTGCGAACGACGCTGGATACCGATTTCCCGCAGTATAAGCTCTATCTCGATAAAGAGAAGGTAAAGATGCTAGACGTTAAGATAGCGGATATCTTTACCGTGCTAAATTCTACCATCGGGCAGTATTATATCAACGACTTTAACCTCATGGGTCGCACGTTTAAGGTCTATATCCGCGCTACGCAAAACTACAGAGACGATCCTAACGATCTAAAATCGCTCTACGTCCGCAGCGCTAGTGGCGATCTGATACCGTTAAATTCTTTAGTGAGACTTGAGCGCTCGCTGGGTCCTGATTCCGTTAATAGATTTAACGCCTTCCCAGCAGCGCAGATTATGGGCGAGCCAAATACGGGTTATACCTCGGGTCAGGCGATCGCCGCGATCCAAGAGGTTATAAAAGAGGAGCTTCCTAGCGGATACTCGATCGGCTGGTCGGGCTCTGCGTATCAAGAGGTTAGCGAGACGGGCAAGGGCGCGCAGGCGTTTGTATTTGGAATGATCTTCGTGTTTTTGATCCTAGCGGCTCAATACGAAAGGTGGCTCATGCCGCTTGCCGTACTTACCGCCGTGCCGTTTTCGGTATTCGGCGCGCTCGTATTTACGTATTTCCGTGGGCTAAATAACGACATATATTTTCAGATCGGACTTTTACTTCTAATCGGTCTGGCGGCGAAAAACGCGATTTTGATCGTGGAGTTTGCGATGAACGAGCACCTAAACAACCACCGACCGATCGCAGAAGCTGCCGTAGAAGCTGCCAGGATGAGGTTCCGCCCTATCGTGATGACGAGCCTTGCGTTCGGCCTCGGCGTGCTTCCGATGGTTATCGCTACCGGCGCAGGCGCTGCTAGCCGCCATGCGCTAGGAACCGGCGTCGTAGGTGGAATGCTCGCGGCATCTACAATCGCGATCTTTTTTGTGCCGCTGTTTTTCTACCTGCTCGAAAGCTTCAACGCTTGGCTTGATAGACGCGGCAAAAAAGTCCAAACTAACGAGGTGAACGATGAAAATAAATAACGCTCTTTTAAGCGCCTTGACGCTTGGAATTTTACTCTGCGGCTGCAACTTCAAGCCCGTCACGCCGCAGAAACAGACCGGCTTTAAGGCGGATTACGCAAGCACTAACGTTAGCACGCAGTGGTGGAAAAGCTTTAACGATCCGCAGCTAAACGCCCTGATCCAAAGCGCGCTGGAGCAAAATTCCGACTTGCAAACCGCGCTGAATAACGTCGAGTACGCGCGGGTAAATTTAGGGCTGAACAAGCTTGAATATCTGCCGAATGTAAATTTAAGCGGCAGCGCAGTGCGTCAAAATAATTTCGGCAACCAGCCCGATCGCAACTCCCACGGCTCGTATCAGATCGGCGCCGTGCTAAGCTACGAGATCGATTTTTGGGGGCGCGTGCGCAACAGCGTAGATTCGGCGCGATCGCGATTTAATGCGACGAAATACGACTACGAAACCGCCAAAAATACGATTACTAGCACGGTTGCGACGACCTATTTTACGCTACTAGCACTAAAGCAGCAGGAGAAAATTTTAAAAGACAGCCTAAAAAGCTATCAAGATACGCAAAACTACCGTAAAAAGCAGCTCGATGCAGGCGCAGTTAGCGAGATCGTATTTTATCAGGCCAAAGCCGCGGTCCAAAGCGCCGAGGCAAGCCTCATAAGCGTGCAAAATCAGCTCTCCGCAGCTCAAACTTCGCTAAATATCCTAACAGGCAAGAGCTACGATGAAATTTTACGCGGCACGGCGCAGACTGCCGCGAAAATGCCTAGCGCGCCGCAGATCCCAAGTGGAATCCCAAGCGACGTGATCCTGCACCGCCCGGACGTCGCAAGCTCGCTCGAAAATCTGCGCGCGAGCAACTTCTTAGTAGGCGTCGCCAAGGCGGGGTACTTCCCTACCTTTTCGCTTACGGGCTCGGCGGGATATGCAAGCGGCGAGTTTGACAGGCTGTTTACCGCAAGCGCGAGCACGTGGAATATTGGTGGCTCGCTCGTAGGGCCTCTACTTGACTTCGGCCGCCAAAAAAGGCGCGTAGAGCTTGCAAATTTAGAGCAAAACGCGAGCTTCATCGCATACGACAAGGCGCTTAAAACCGCTTTCGGCGACGTTCGCGACGCGCTTATCGGCGTGCAAAACGCCAAACTAAGACAGGCAAGCCTCGCCGATCTCGTCGCTTCGCAAAGCAAAATTTATTCAAACGCCTCAAGCAGGTATCAGGCGGGCTACAGCGACCATCTGGAGTTTTTGGATTCACAGCGAAACCTGCTTAGCGCGCAGCTAAATAAAGTGCAGGCAGATCTTGACGTGCTAAGCGCGACGGTAAACGCCTACAAGGCGCTCGGCGGCGGCTTTAGTATAGAAGATAGCGAAATAAAGGCGCTTATCGGCGCAGAGAAGGATGTACAGCCCGATATGTCCACCTTCCCGAAAGATAGAATTTTTAATTAGCTTTAAATTTACAGGCGACGTGAAATTTTAAAATACCCGCAAATTTAAAGCGCAGCTCGGTTTTTACGGTGCAAGCGGATGTATGAAAGAAAATCTGCTTGCGCTTTTAAAATTTAGCCCTGCGGCGGGCGGCAAGTCCAAATTTAAAAGATAATCTAAATTTTAAAATAGCCGCAGCAAGGTAAAATCGTCGCTCGGCTAGGAAGCGTAAGGCAGCCGGGCTTAGTGGAGCGGCAGAATTCCAAGCGCCGCGGTAAAATTTTTAAGCAGCACGGCGAAATTCCAAGCAGCGCGATAAAATTCCAAGCGTCGCGTTTTAAATTTATAAGGCGAGCGGTTGCGCGCCGAAACGGAATTTGGCAAAATTTTAGATTTTCGCTATAATCGCGACTTTTAATTTAGATGGGTGTCCGAGCGGTTGAAGGAGCACGCCTGGAACGCGTGTAAAGTGCAAGCTTTCGAGGGTTCGAATCCCTTCCCATCTGCCAC
>CAURGM010000032.1:0-21187 GCA_963524395.1 uncultured Campylobacter sp. | reverse complement strand
ACGCGGCGCTAGCTGAAATTTTACCGCAGGTCGGGTTTATAAAGTAGCTAAATTTGGGCGGCTCGCGCTTTAAATTTTTGCACTCTGTCGCTAAATTTTAAAATTTAACGCTGCAGTAAGGATTAAATTTTTGAGACACTTAGGTATAAAGTCTTTAAATTTATGAGAGTTCTAGTAAAATTTTAAAACGATAAAGGATCAATATGAGTACCGCCAAAGAAAATATCGAACAAAGATTAACGGAAATATTGCAGCGAGATAATGCCGTCTGCGTCGTTTTAGACGGTGAATGGGGCGTAGGAAAAACAACTTTTTGGAAAAAATTTTCCGATGCAAAATTTAAGGAAAATTCTGTTTATGTATCTTTATTTGGTAAGGAAAGCATCCAGGAAATCAAGCAAGAGATAAATTTAAAATTTTATAGAAATAATAAAGTCGTATCAAAGATATTAGAAAAAAGTAAAAAATTTAATCTTACAGGTATTTTCAGTTTCTTTACAAAAAGATTGACTGATAATAAAATTGCAGAATTTAGTTTAATTATGCTGGACTCCCTGTATACAGATAAGTACAAAGATGCAATAATCTGCTTCGATGACTTTGAAAGAATGTCTAATAAGATAAATTTAAAAGATGTTTTAGGACTGATTTCTGAATATAAAGAGCAGCAAAATTGTCATATAGTTATGATTTTAAATCGCTCGAAGATGACGGCTCCTGCTAAAGAAATCCAAAAAGAAGATAAGAAAAATTTAGAAGATAAAGAGCTCAAAAATGCTAGTCAAATAAAAGATAATAAAACAGAACTAGAAAAAATTTTATCGCAATACAAAGATAAAATTATGGACTACGAATTTTATTATAATCCGACTCCGCAGGAATCTTTTAGTACCATATCGAGTGAGCTAGGGGAAGTTTACCGAGATGCGGCATCACAGTATTTTGCAAAGCACGCCATAAATAACATTAGAGTGATGAGGCGAGCGATAAATGCGCTGAATGATTATAAACAACATCTAGAAGATAAACTGCAAAAATATCAACCTATAAAAGACAACGTCATAACTTATATACTAGGAATATCAATCATAAATGCGATGAATTCTTCCGCCGAGATCGAGCGATTTCTTGGTAAATTAGACTACCGTAGCAATTTAACAGATGTGTATGAATTATTTAAAAATGAAAAAGACACTGGCGACCTATATTATGCATTTAAATTTACAAATGATGAAGATTACTATTGGCTAGGTATAAACATACTATCATATACTAAAAAATCAATTATAAATATTGAGGAATTTAATATTATTATAGAAAATATCATCAATAAAGAATACGATAAACATAAGGGTAGGCTGTATATAGAAATTAGAAAAGAAATTTTAGAGGAATACTTAAACGGCACATTAAATTTACAGTATGACAACGGCATTTTTGTAAACAATCTCTTTACTCGTCTAGAAACAAATAAAGAGAATATAATAGATATAGTCGGGGTTAGCCCTTTTCTTTTATACATAAAAACACTAGAAAAATTTGATGAAAAAAACAAGCAAAAATACCATGAATTTGCGACTAAAATTTTACTAGAATATATAAGAGGTGTTTTCGAAAATGACCAATATCAAAATTTATATACCGACATTTTAGACGAGATGATAAATTTTGATGAGCGTGTTAAGGAACTACACGATAATTTTATAACACAAAATGAAATATATAAGATATCGTCTGCAGAGAGGATAATAGAAAATATTTTTAACGCTAGAATTCCGGCCCAAAAAGAGTTAACCTCAAAAATAACGGAAGAAATTTTAGAAAAATATTGCTATGAAGATTTAGAATTTCTTCGTAGCGCGATAGAATTTTTGCAAAGAGATATTTCTAGACTTCCGGATAACGAAGAGCTAAAAAATAAAATTTTAAAAGTATTTAAAAATTTATCAGAAAACGGCGACGAAAACCAAAAACTAAAGATGAAATTTATACTTGAAGATTTAGAGAAAAAGGCTCATTTAGAATAAGCCTTTAAATTTTTATTTCAACTCGCCCCAATCTTTTGCCGTGTTTAGCGAGGTTTTAAGCGGGACGAAGGCTTGTAAAATTTCTTGCGTCATTTCGTGCCATCTTTAGTTTTTTGCTCGCTCTATTTTCTCCGCAAATTTCACGCTTGCGTAGAGGTAGCTTGCAAGCCCTAGCACGCCCAGTATCGCGCCCGCCTCGCCTATGTGCCAAAGCCCGAATCTCGTTGCGACTTGATGTCCTAAAAGCGCTCCGCCGCCGATGCCTACGTTATAAATCGCCGAGTAGATCGATATCGCGACGTCGGTAGCGTCGGGAGCTAGCGCCAAAACCCTAATCTGCAAACAAAGCCCGAAGCCGAAAATACCTATCCCCCAGACGAAAGCTGCAAGCAGTAACGCTACGTCATTTGCGACAAAAACTTTTAGCGTTAGAGCTGAGGCTAGGATAAAAAGGATCGAGCAGATTAAAAAAGCGTTTGGAAAAGGGCGGTAAAGCTTTGAAAAAAGCATGCTAGCGGCGATACCCGAAGCGCCGAATGCAAGCAGGACGTAGGTTACGAAGTGATCGCCTGCAGGATTAAATTTCGCCACGAAGGGCTCGACATAGCTGTAGGTCGTAAAATGCGCGCCTACGATCAAAAGCGTCAGCAGATACAAAGCAAGCAGCATAGGGCGCCTTGCAAGCATCGGTAAGCTCGCAAGAGAGCCCGCGCGGCGACTCGGTAAAAACGGTAAAATTTTCCAAAGAAACAGCGCCTCCGCCGCCGCAAGTGCGCCGATTGCAAAAAACGTAATCCTCCAGCCGAAAAGCTCGCCTACCACGCGCCCCAAAGGAAGCCCTAAAACCATCGCAAGCGAAGTGCCCAAAGCTAGCATACCGATAGCCTGCGAGCCTTTATTTATCGGCGCTACGCGCACGACGAGCGATGAGGTGATCGACCAAAAGATCGCGTGCGAAATCGCGATGCCAAGTCGCGCGATTACCAAAACGGCAAAATTCCACGCAATGGCGCACAGGACGTGACTTAGCGTAAATAGCACGAAAAGTCGCAAAAGCAGTCTCTTGCGCTCGAGCTTCGATGTAAGCAGCATCAGCGGTAGCGAAAGGATACTCACCGCCCAAGCGTAGATCGTGATGATTAGCCCCGTGCTCGTAACGTCCATGCTAAAATCCGCCGCGATGTCGCTTAGCAGCGCCACGGGGATAAATTCCGTCGTGTTAAAAATAAAGGCGGCAAACGCCAGCGCGATAACTCTCGTGTAAGCGATTTTATGGACGTTCATCGGTTTTCTCTCCGGCTTTTTAAATTTGGCTTTAAGTTTAGCATATTTAGCGGTTTTTAGCTTTTCGAGTTCTGCTTGAAATTTTAAAATTTTAAAATTACGCGCCATATATACGTGCCGCGCTAAATTCTAAACGGGGGATTATAGCTAAATTTATCCTCCGCGCAGCTTGCGGAAATAGAATTTACGCTCAAAACGCAAAGTCGCGTGTGGTAAAATTCACGTAGCGATCGACCAGTGAAAATTTAAAATGAAATTTGCGCTGCGCTCGGTAGGTGGCAATAAAATTTCTTATATTTGGCGGAATGTGCTGAAATTTTATGTACTGCGATGTTACAAGCTATAAATAAAAATTCGCTACGTCGAGTTTGGATGCGTAGGGTGGTTGGGGCTTTGTAGTAGCTAAATTTTATTATCCAGTCTTGTTGCGATATGAGGTCTTTTTATCTTGTGGCAAGTGCATTTTTAAATTTCTTAATTTTCGCGCATTCCCGTCATTTGATATTTAGGTTAGAATTTCGAGTCAGACGGCTAAATTTACATTAATTTCTACCTGTTGCTAGCGAGATGCGCTTAAAGTACGCAAAAATTATTTTCAAGGCGGCGAAAGGCCCCATCTCAAATCGTCCTCAAGGCTCGCCTCAAACCGCCCGCAGATCGCGCTTGTCGCTCGCCTGCTGTGATAAAGCTTTAGAATTTTATTCGGTTTGCGAAGCATTTAAATTTTTAAGCAATAAATATGTAAAATTAGCGAAATTTGATAATTCCAAAGGACGAAAAATGGCAAAAGTTATGAAAACGATGGACGGAAACGAGGCGGCGGCTTACGTCTCATACGCCTTCACCGAGGTCGCGGGCATCTATCCGATCACGCCTAGCTCGCCGATGGCGGATTACACTGATATTTGGGCGTCGCAGGGCAAGAAAAACCTCTTCGGCATGCCCGTTAAGGTGGTCGAGATGCAAAGCGAGGGCGGCGCGGCGGGCACCGTGCACGGCTCACTCCAAGCGGGCGCGCTTACGACGACATACACCGCATCGCAGGGGCTTTTGCTAAAAATTCCAAATATGTACAAGATCGCAGGTCAGATGCTTCCAGGCGTCATTCACGTCGCGGCGCGCGCGCTTGCGGCGCAGGCGCTCTCCATTTTCGGCGATCATCAAGACGTCTATGCCTGTCGCCAAAGCGGCTTTGCGATGCTTGCAAGCGACAGTGTGCAAGAGGTGATGGATCTGGGCGGTATCGCGCATCTTGCGGCGATTAAGGGGCGAGTGCCGTTTTTGCACTTTTTCGACGGATTTCGTACGAGCCATGAAATTCAAAAGATCGAAGTGATGGACTATGCCGAGTTTGATCGCTTGCTGGATCGCGAGGCAGTGCGTAAATTTAGAGCTGACGCGTTAAACTCCGAGCATCCTAAAACTCGCGGCACGGCGCAAAACGACGACGTATATTTTCAGACGCGCGAGCTAACCAATAAATTTTACGACGCGCTTCCGGATATCGTCGCGGAGTATATGAGCGAAATTTCAAAGATCACGGGGCGGTCGTACGCGCCTTTCGTCTATTACGGCGCAAGTGAGCCGCAGCGCGTGATCGTCGCGATGGGCTCGGTCAATCAAGCTCTTGAGGAGGTGGTCGATCATCTAAACGCGAAGGGCGAGAAAGTGGGCGTGCTAAAAGTGCATCTCTACAGACCTTTCAGCCTCAAATATCTCTTCGCCGCGATGCCTAAAAGCGTGCGCAAAATCGCCGTGCTCGATCGCACGAAGGAGCCCGGCAGCCTCGGCGAGCCGCTGTATCTGGACATAAAAGCCGCATTTTACGGGCGCGAGGACGCTCCGCTCATCGTGGGCGGCAGGTATGGGCTAAGCTCTAAAGATGTTGATCCCGCGCAGCTAATCGCCGTGTATGAAAATTTAAAGGCAGACGAGCCTAAAAACGGCTTTACGATCGGCATCGACGACGACGTGACGCATCTATCCCTACCCGTGGGAGATAAAATTTCGCTCGGCTACGAGGATGAGACCGAGTGTCTATTTTATGGCCTCGGCGCAGACGGCACCGTGGGCGCGAATAAAAATTCCGTCAAAATCATCGGCGATAAAACAGATCTTTATGCGCAGGCGTATTTCGCCTACGACAGCAAGAAATCGGGCGGCTACACGCGCTCGCACCTGCGCTTCGGCAAAAGACCGATCCGCTCGACCTATCTCGTCTCAAATCCGCATTTCGTCGCCTGCTCGGTCGCTGCGTATCTGGACATCTACGACGTCATCGGGGGCATCCGCGAAGGCGGCATCTTTCTTTTAAATTCCATCTGGGGTGCCGAGCAAACAGCGGCAAAGCTTCCGAACAAGGTCAAAAAAATTCTAGCCCAAAGACGGGTAAAATTTTACATTCTAAACGCCACCAAACTAGCACGCGATATAGGGCTCGGAGGCCGCACTAATACGATCATGCAATCGGCGTTTTTCAAGCTCAGCGGCATCATTCCGTTCGAGCAGGCGCAGAGCTATATGAAAGAATACGCCAAGAAAACCTACGCCAAAAAGGGCGAAGCGGTCGTGGCGATGAACTGCGACGCGATAGATAGGGGAGCGGACGCCTTGGTGCAGGTAGCGATCGATCCTGCATGGGTAAATTTAAAGGACGACGCGGCGGATACGAACGATAAATACAAAGGCGACGAATTTATCGAAAAGATCGTAAAGCCGATGAACGCAGCGCGCGGCGATAGCTTGCCGGTCTCGG
The DNA here is from genome assembly GCA_963524395.1 of uncultured Campylobacter sp. Taxonomy (GTDB): domain Bacteria; phylum Campylobacterota; class Campylobacteria; order Campylobacterales; family Campylobacteraceae; genus Campylobacter_B. The sequence goes on along the minus strand of CAURGM010000032.1, from coordinate 15,121 downwards.
CGTTTTTGGGGCACGAGGACGGCGGGTTCGATGCGGGCACGACGCGATTTGAAAAGCGCGGCGTGGGCGTCATGGTGCCTAAATGGATCGAGCAAAACTGCATCCAGTGCAACCAGTGCGCCTTCGTCTGCCCGCACGCCGTAATCAGAGCGTTTTTACTAGACGAAAAGGACGAGGTCGCCGCACCTTTAAATTTAAAAGATCACCTACTAGAAGCCAAGGGCAAGGAACTAAAGGGGCTAAAATATAAGATCCAAGTAAGCCCGCTTGATTGCACGGGCTGCGCGCTTTGCGCCGAAAACTGCCCGAGCAAGGAAAAATCGCTCGTCATGGTGCCGCTTGAAGAAGAACTCGCGAAGGGCGAGCAGGAGAGTGCAGACTTTTTATTCGAGCACGTAAGATACAAAGACGATTTGATGGACAGATCAAGCGTCAAGGGCGTGGGTTTTGCGCGCCCGTATTTTGAATTTCACGGCGCATGCCCAGGCTGCGGCGAGACGCCATATATCACGCTGATCACGCGACTTTTCGGCGATCATATGATCGTAGCCAACGCCACGGGCTGTAGCTCGATCTACGGCGGATCCGCGCCTTCGATGCCGTATCGCAAGGACGGGAACGGCCGCGGCGTCGCGTGGGCGAATTCGCTTTTTGAGGACAACGCCGAGTTCGGGCTGGGAATGAAGATCGCAAGCGAGACGCTGCGCCATAAGATCGAGGATCTGATGCTAGACTCGCTCTCAAGCGTGCCAAATGCGCTAAAGGCGCTTTATCACGACTGGATCGAAAACAGAAACGATACGCTAAAATCCGCTCAGATTAGAGATAGGCTGGTGCCGCTACTAGAACAAAATTTGGACGCGCCCGGGGTTCGTGAAATTTTAGAGCTAAAGCAGTATCTAAACAAAAAATCGCAGTGGATCATCGGCGGCGACGGCTGGGCTTACGACATCGGCTACGGCGGGCTCGATCACGTGCTGGCTACCGGCGAGGACGTGAACGTGCTGGTGCTAGATACGGAGGTTTACTCAAACACCGGCGGGCAGAGCTCCAAAGCTAGCCGCCGCGGCTCGATCGCGCAGTTTACCGCGGGCGGTAAGGCGGTGCAGAAAAAGGACCTCGGTCAGATCGCGATGACCTACGGCAACATCTTCGTCGCGCAGGTAAATTCCAACGCAAACCAAGCCGCGACGCTAAAGGCGATCATGGCGGCGGAGGCTTACCCGGGACCTAGTCTCATCATCGCGTATTCGCCGTGTATCGCGCATGGCATCAAAGGCGGCATGGGCAGCTCCGGCGATCAAGCCGAGCTTGCGAGCAAATGCGGCTATTGGCCGACCTACACCTTCGATCCGCGACTTGCGGCGGAGGGCAAAAATCCGCTTAAAATTTCATCCAAAGAGCCCGATTGGTCGCTTTATGAGGAATTTTTGCTAAACGAGGTGCGCTACAACGCGCTTAAAAAGATCGATCCGGAGCACGCGGGCAAACTTTATGAGGCAAACAAAGCTGATGCGATGAGACGTTACCGCCAGCTCAAGCGGCTTGCGAATGCCGATTTCGGCGATGAGGTTATCTCTGCGGGCGTCGCTAGCGAGAATGCTTAAGCTTTGTAGTTAGTTTTTAGAATTCCGGGTCGCAGAATTTGTGACCCAGGAATTTCGTTAAATTCTAAAAGGAAAATCCATGAAAAAAATCGGACTAATCGGCGGCATGAGTTACGAATCTACGATTACCTATTATGATGGGATCAATCGCAAAATTAACGAGCGTCTAGGCGGGCTAAGTAGCGGCGAGATCCTGCTAAGTAGTCTAAATTTTGACGAGATCGAGCGGTGTCAAAGAGATAATGAGTGGGGCAGGGCGGGCGAAATTCTAGCTCGTCACGCGCGGGTTTTGCAAAGCGGCGGCGCGGATTATATTTTTCTTTGCACCAACACGATGCATAAGTGCTACGAGGCGATAAAAGCCGCTATCTCCGTGCCTTTCGTGCATATCGCGGACGCCACGTTAAGTGAGCTGCGAAAACGTGGCGTGCAAAAAGTAGGGCTACTCGGCACGATCTACACGATGACGCAGGATTTTTACAAACAGCGCTTGATAGATGGCGGCGTGGAGGTACTCGTGCCAAATGCGGACGAAATGGAAGCGGTAAACGAAGTAATTTTTAATGAGCTTTGCTTTGGTAAAATCTTACCGCACTCCAAAGAGAAATTTTTACGGATTATTGAAGGACTTAGGGCTCGTGGCGCGCAGGGCGTGATACTGGGCTGCACGGAGATCGGGCTGCTCGTATCGCAAGCAGATACCGCCGTGCGGCTATTCGATACTACGCAGATCCACATCGATGCGGCGGTAAGTCTAGCTTTAAGCGAGTAAATATCAAATATGAGCCGGTAAAATCCCGGCTTGTAATTTCAAATTTTTATATACATCATCAGTTAAATTTAATCTTTCTCTGTTATAATAACGACTATCAATCATAAAAGGGGATGAAATGAACGTTTTAGTTATAGGAGCAGATGAGATTACACCCATTAAGGCGGTTTTAAAAGACCTTGGCGCGAGTAACATCGAGCACTGGGATGCACGAAACGAAAATCGCGTAAATCGTAAGCCGATCCCGCAGGATACGGAGTGTGTCGTGATGCTTACGAGCTTTTTAAACCACAACACGATGAAAAAAATCAAAGGCGAAGTAAAAAAGCGCAAAATCCCGCTAGTATGTGCTAAACGAAGCGTTAGCTGCGTATTTTGCGAATACTGTAAGGTTTTCAATTTAAATCAAGAATTCGGTTGCAGACCTTGCGAAGATGATTAAAATTCCAAGGAATTTAAATAATGCCGGCAAGTCCAAGCAAGCGGTTAAAAGGTCGCGCACTACGCCGCAATCAAATGCTTACAAAGATGAAGCTGGCGAGCTAAATTCCAAGGATTTTTTAAATTTTAGAAAATTTAACGCTACTTGCCTTGCACACGCCGAAAGCAAGAAATTTAGCGGCAAATCTAAAAAGTTTTCAAGCGGTAAATCAAGCGTGCTTAATCATAATGTCTCTAAGTCGTGCGCTGCAAAGAGTGCGCAAAAGGGCGGCGCAAATACAAATAGGAATTTTACAGCAAGGGCTTTTTACGACACTGACTTAGTACAAAAGAATTTTTTCTGCGCTAAGCGTTCGGACGAGAAATCAGCTTTGTTACGAGATATTGCTGCGCCAAAACGAGATATCGCGGCGCGCGAAAAACGCCAAAAAGCGGATCCGCGGCACAATGACGAGCTTATTGATGATGAAATTTTAAATGCCGAAGTTTTTAATAAGCAATTCTTTAGCGGCGAGATTTTTGGCTTTGATGCGAACGGGCGCGAGATTGTGCCAGAGGCGCTGCGGGATTATAATGCGGCTTCGCGAGCGCGAGCGATGCTAGCTCTATATAATTTTAACGTTAATGCGGATGATAGAATTCCGCCCGCAAATTTAAAGGGCGCTTCGCAGTTTCTAGCGGCATTTTTAAATTTTATCGCTTCCGAGCTTGGGCGCGGGACTCGTAAAATTTACCGTTTCAAGCCCGCCGTAAAATTTTGTGCAGCGGATAATGCGATAATCTTTGCTTATCTGCGCGGCATGCCGCTGCCCATATTTGCCGCTAAGCCTGCTTATAAGCTAACTCGCGCGATCGTGAGCTTGCGTAGCGGCGTACTGCTAAACGGAGACGATGCGTTTCTCAACTTCGTATTTTGCAAAATCGCGCTTCGCAATGCAGGCGCACAGCTGCAGCTTGTGGGCAAATCGGGCGAGCTCATCGTAGTTCGCAAGAGCGGTTTTAGCCTAGGCGTGGTTACGAGCTTTAAAAAAATTTTACCTCAAAATCCAGCCATTTATGATAATGATATAAAAAAAGCGCTAGAGCTTTGTCACGGAGCAAACATCGACGCCGTGTATCTTGTCTATCCAAAAAATGAAAATTTTAACCGCCACGTCGAGATAAAAAGCGAATGCTTTAAGGGAAATTTCATTATGAAATTAGTACCATACAAGCTTACCGACAAAATTTATTAAAAGGATACCAAATGGTTGGAATTATTTTTGGAAGCTCGATGGGCAATACTGAGGACGCCGCGAAGCTAATCTCCGAAAAGCTAGGCATAGAAAACGAGCTAAAAAACGTTGCGGACATCGCGCCCGCAGATCTAAATAAATACACCGCGCTCGTAATCGGAAGCTCGACGTGGAACGACGGCGAGCTACAAGACGACTGGGCGGGCTTTGATTTCTCAGCCCTTGATGTCGCGGGCAAGACCGTCGCGATTTTCGGCATGGGCGATAGCTCAAGCTACAGCGACGCCTACTGCAACGCAATGCGCGAGCTATACGACAACTTCAAAAAAGCGGGTGCAAATATCGTAGGCGCAGTGCCTACCGACGGATATGAGTTTGACGAGAGCAAGGCCGTAGTGGACGGCAAATTCGTTGGCCTCGCGCTAGATAATGACAATCAAAGCGACCTCACCGAGAGCCGCATCGAGGCGTGGGTAGCGCAAATCGCTCCATCTTTTAAATAGTTCTCCTTTAAATTTGCTGCGAAGCGTGTGCTTCGCAGCACTGTTCTTACAGATTTAGTTATAACTTCTTAAATTTAGCACTAATTAAAATACAGAAATTTTAGAATTTTCGTAGTTACATAAAATTAAGCAATATATAAGAAGTGCTGAGTAAAATATTTCTTTTAAAATTTTAAAAAAGATTTGCAATGGCTAGTTTTCTCTCTAAATCACCTAAAAGCACGTATTTCAATAAAGACTTTTCTAAAACGGAAAAAGAGCTTAACGAACTTTTTGATCATAAAAGCTTAAAGATAGAACTTACAGATGGCTTGCAAAATGCTCTAGACGAACTTTCAAATTTGCACTCCAAGCTTCCGGAAAATCAAACCAGCACGCTTTTACATCTTTGTGAAGCTAGTGCAATTAGCGCTATTACGTCACAATTTGGGCTGGCTAGCCTAATTATAGATGCAAGAGACGGAGGTAGCGTAACGACCGTGCATAATTTTGAAAAAGGTATAACGGCAAATGAAGCAGACGCTGCAAGATATAGCGATATGATAGCAAATCGTAATGGCAAATACTTAGAAGTAAGAAATAAAGTAGGATACGATAAGCCACTAGTAAAAAGACGAAACGAAGCCCTTCAGAATGAAGCCATCATAATAGATGAATACACTGGCAGAAATTTACCAAAATATGGCAGGGTGCACTTAGATCATATTGTGTCGGTAAAAGAGATAGAAAGCTCTGTGTCTGCAAATTTGGCTCTAAGCCCCGAGGAACGCGCCAAAATTGCGGCAGATAAAGAAAATCTAGCTCTTATCGATGGCAGCATAAATCAGTCGAAAGGTAGCGATGAGATGAAAGTTTTTTTGAATAAGGAAGATAAAAAGACGGGGCAAAGAAAGGCTGAAAAATTTGGCATTGATGAGCAGAAAGCTATGCAAAAAGATAAGAAGGCTAGAAAATTTGTCTATGGTGAAATAGATAAGGCAAAGGTTAAAAAATACTCAAAAGAACTCTTGACTACAGGTTGTAAAGATATCACCAAGATAATGGCATACACAGTTATAGGCGTTGCTATGAGAGAAATTGCACAAGGAGCTATAACCGAAATTAAGCTTGCTTTTAAACAAAGAGGGAAGGAGAGCTTCGGTGAAATTTGGGTGAGATTTAAGACTAGAATGAGTGAAATTTTAGATAGTCTGAAATCGAAATGGAAAGATTTGGTGGCAGGCAGTATAGAGAAAGGATTAACATCTTTTATATCAAATTTGGGCGTATTTTTAATCAACGTTTTTGCTACCACGTTAAAACGCTTCGTGGCGATGATAAGAGCAGGATTCGTCTCGTTAAAAGAGGCAGTTAAGATTTTAGTTAATCCACCTAGGGGTTTAGATAAAGATGAGGTTGGCTATCAAGCCGTTAAAGTATTAACTGCTGGATTAATTGGCGCTCTATCGCTAGGGCTGAGCGAAGCTATAGATAAATTTTTGCTAAGCATTCCTGTTTTGACGCCTATTTTTTCCTTTATAGTACCGGTAATAGGCAAAAGTGTGGGAGATATCGTAAGCACGTGCTTATCTGCAATTCTGGGTGGGGTACTAACGACTATAGTAATTTATTTTATGGATAAGCTTCATTCTCAAAGTAAGGCTGATAAAATCCAAATTCAACTCGTAACAAAAAGTGGGGAGATATCGGCATATCAAGTGGCTCTGAGCTGGGTGGCTTTGAGTGAGGCATACGACGAGTTCTTCGTAGATGTGAAACAAAGTATAACAAAGCTAGCGAATACGATACGCATAGTGCGTGATAGTTCGCAAGAAACAAGCATGGCGGTATCGAATTTTATCGATAAGATGCAGAATTTAAGAATTAAACTAAATAAAACAATCGAGAAGTAAAAATGGAAAATTTAGTAAGGGACGAGACTATATCGGTCGAAGTTCTAGAAAAAATGTCGCAAGACGAGCTAGATGAATTAGCAAGAAAAAAAGCTCAAGAGATATTTTTAAATATCCAAGGAGCTAAAGAAAAAATAGAAAAGGCAAAACGTCTGTCATCGGATGCCGAGGGCTTGGACATAGGTGGATCTGATATAAAAAATTTAATAACGCTCGGTATTTGCGGCAAGAGTAGAGAAGATAAACTAGCCGATGCACTAAGGCTTACAAACAAAGCTCAAATTAGCCAGAATGATGCGATTGACGAGCTTTCTGAAATTATACGAGAATCTATAAAATTTACGCAAATGACAAGCAAATTCTCGTTATCGCTACACCGTGCTATGGCATTTCTATTTGAAAACGGGATAAAAGATGCAAATGGAAATATTATCAAATTAAGTGATGAGAGTGCAAAAGCGTTTCGTAGTCTTGTAGACGCTGCAGAAAAATTTGCAGTAGACCAGGCAAGGCTTGACGATAAACATGAGCAAATGTCTCAACAAATTAATCAAATTTACACTACGCTAAATAGTAAAGCTCAAATCGATGACGCTCAAGAAGCAGCAATTACTAGTAATGCAAAAAATATTGAGAAGATTATTTTAAATCTAGATGATAAAAATAATCTAGACACCAAGCAAGACGAGCTTATAGCAAAGAATGCAGCTTTGATAGCACAAAATTCTGAAATCTTGCGCAAACTTCAAACTAAAAGTAGCATTAAAATTTATATGATTTGCACTCTATCTTTGGTAATTTCGCTAATTAGTCTAGCATTGCACTTTATAAAAATTTAGTCTTTTTGCCCTAAAGCCCGAGCTCTATCGCCAGATCCTTTACCGCTTTGAGATTTACCTTGCCGCTACCTAGCACCGGGATTTGCTCCACCTTTTTCACGACGCTTGGCTGCATTATCGGCGCCAGCGCAGAGTCCTTTAGGCGGCGCGAAATTTCATCCTCGCTCGCCTCGCCCACGTAAAGCAGAGCGATCTTTTCGCCCTTTTTCTCGTCTTTTAGGTTCACGCACGAATAGATCGCGCTTTCGCCTAAAATTTCGCCCACGGCGCTCTCTACCGCGCCCAGGCTGATCATCTCGCCGCCGATTTTAGCAAAGCGCGAAAGGCGGTCGGTGATAAATAAAAACCCGTCGTCGTCGATATAGCCGATGTCGCCGCTCTTGTAGTAGCGCACACCGTCCATTTGCGCGATCGCCTCAGCGGTTTTGGCCGGCTCATCGTAGTATTCCTTCATAACCTGATGTCCGCCGATTAAGATAAGCCCCTCTTGCCCGTTTGGCAGCGGCTGCAGCGAAGCTGGATCGGTGATCTTTATGACCGTGCCCGCAAGCGGCAAGCCGACGCTCTTTTCGCGGTTGAAGTAAAGCTCTTTGAAAAAATCGGGCTCGAGGACGTTCGGTGTATTTACGCTCACCACCGGCGCAGTCTCGGTCGTGCCGTAGCCCTCGTAAATTTCGATGCCAAATTTTATCTTAAATTCCTTGCGGACGTTTTCGTTTAGCTTCTCCGCGCCCGCAATCGCTAGGCGAATGCTTGCCAGCATAAGCGGATTGAGCCTTTTATTTTTGGTGTAGAGCCTAAAAAACGTCGACGTGCCGAACATTATCGTAGCGCCGTATTTTGCGCTCATCTTGCCTACGCTAAAGGCGTCCGTAGGATCGGGCACGTGGATGCTTAAAATTCCATCGTTTAGCGGGAAGAGCGTCGTTACGGTAAGTCCGAAGCAGTGAAAGATCGGCAGCGACGCTAAAATCGCGTCGTGCTCGGTGGCGTTTATGAGCTCCGAAATTTGACGGACGTTCGCCATTATATTTTTGTGCGTCAAAACCACGCCTTTGGGCTTTCCTTCGCTGCCGCTGCTAAATAAAATGGTCGCTACGTCATCTATCGCGTGCGGCTTAAAATACAGCGCACGAAATAAAATTTTAGGCATTAGCAGCGATTTTAGCGCGCAAGCTATGCGCTCGTTTTTAGAGACGCCCTCGCTTAGATCTTCAAGGTATACAAGCCGATCGCCGATAGAGCTTTCCAGCTCAAAGCCCTTTGATTTGAGCTTTTCTACGAATTTACGCGAGCTGATGATCGTGCGGATGTTTGCTTTATCCGCGCAGTAGATTAAATTTTCCTCGCTTAGCGTGTAGTTTAAATTTACGCTCGTTTTGCCCATCGCAAAAAGCGTTAAATTTACGGCGCTTGCGATGACCGAGCTAGGCAAAACGATACCGACGTTTTCCTCGCTGCTTATGCGGCTCTTTAGCCTTTTGCGAAGTATCAAAACGGCGCTCATCATCGCTAAATTTGTAAAGCCAACTCCCGTGCTATCGACCGCCACGCGCTTAAAAGGCGATTTCTTGGCTTGATTTAGCCAGTTGTAGGCAAGCGGCTTTAGGCTTGCGAGATATTTGCCCCAGCTGAAAAACGACAGCTCCGTTACCGCGCGCTTTACCTCGTGCGCCTTGGAATTTGCCTCGATCGGCGCGCCGAAGCTTACGCGAAGTGCGTTTTTGCCGCTTTGCGAGATCGTTCTTTTATAATGCTCGCTGGCGCGCGAAAACGTCGAACCCCAAAGCCCTCTGATATAAAAAGGCACGATCACGGAGTTCGTATCGTGCGCGGCTAGCTCAAATCCGCCCTGAAACTCGTCTATGCGGCCGTTGTAGCTGATGTGGCCCTCGGGGAAGAGCCCGACCACTTCACCAGCATTTAGCGCCTCGCGGATGCTTTCGATCGCGCTTTTGCTAACGCCCGCTCCGATCGGAATGACGCGGAAAATTTTAAAAAACCACTTCAAATACCACAGATCGTAGTAGCTGCGATGCATCACGAAGCGCACCCCGCGCGGGCAGGCAAGCTGTACCACCGCCCAATCGATCCAGCTGATATGGTTGCCCAAAAGCAGCACGCCGCCTTTTTGCGGGATGTTTTCGATACCGTCTACGTGGACTTGGTAGCCAAATTTCATAAACGGAATGAGTAAAATTCTAACGAAAAGCTGCGGCAGATATTTCGCGCCGAAGATCCCGCAGATAAGTACGCACAGCGCCGCCATAACGAAAATTTCGCCGCTGGCGACCGCAAAATGCACCAAGATGATGGCGATGAGCAAAAACAGCACCATAAAGATATTTTGGATAAAATTTGATCCCGCGAGTACCCGCCCCATGCGCTCATCGGCGGTGAAAAACTGAATGACGGCGTTGAGCGGCACGATGAAAATTCCGCCGCTAAATCCGAAGAAAAACGACGCCGTGCCGAGCCAAAATACCGAGTGCGCGTTGGCTAGCACCATTAGCGCGAGCGCAAGACCAAATGCGCCGAACGGCACGATACCGAGCTCGATATGTTTTTTGCAGTAGCTACCAGCAAAGATCGAGCCTAATGCAATTCCAATCGCGCTAAGAGCTAAGATCACCTGGATCACCATTACGTTGTCGCTGCCGCTAAGGCTCTTGTAGTGAGCCGGGAAGGTCGCTATCACGAGCTGCGAGACCGCCCAAAACATCGAAAGTCCCAGCGTACAGAGCAGGACGTTTTTGTCTTTTAGCACAAAATTTAAATTTTGCCTTAGATAGCGAAGCTTAAGATAGTCGTCTTTATTAAATTCCGCCTGCGGCTGCGCGGCGTCGAAGAATGGAATTTTATACGAGTAGTATGTTTCAAGCGCGGAGCCTGCGACTAAAAATATGCCGATGAACCAAACCGAGCTCATCAGCTCGCCCGCGTCGCTGCTGCGAACTGCAAACAGCTCGAAAATCACCGAAAAAACAAGAGATGAAAGCAGAATTGCGATGATGGTAAGAGCCTGCACGAGGCCGTTTGCCGCGCCTAAATTTTTCGCGCCGACGATCTTTTTAATCAGGCCGTATTTGGCGGGCGAATAGATCGCGCTTTGTGCCGCAAGCAGGATCGTCATGAAAAATGCGAAATAAAACCACCCGCACGCATAACCTAGCGTAATTAGCGCGGTAAGCGCGACGCCGAGTTTCGCGCAGATCCGCGTAATGCGGGTGCGCGAGAATTTGTCGTTGAGATAGCCGCTGGCGCTAAAAAGAAATACGTAAGGCAGTAAAATCAGCAAATTTACAAGCGAGGTAAGGGCGATGAGAGCGCCCGAATCGGCGCTTTTGACAAGGACGTTTTGAATCGTGATCTTATGGCCCAGATCGACGCTTGCGTTGATAAACATAATCGCCAAAAACGGCAAAAATCCGTTGATTTTTAATAAAGATTTCAAGCTATCTCCTTTAAAAACGGGATTTTATCTCACGGAAGTTAACGGACGCAAATTTAAGGCGGCTTCGCTACAATTACGCAAAAATTAAAGGAAAAATATGAAAGTGCAAATCACAAATCACGACGTCGATAACCTCAATAAATTTATGCTGCTTTACAGTAAAAAGGCGCGCAAGCAGCGCCTCATCAGTACCTACGCCATACCATTTGAGTTTCTACTCGTTGGCATCATCATCGACGGGCTTTTGAAAACGGCGCCGATTGCGAGCATATCGTCGGTTATTTTGGGCGCGGCATGGCTTATTTTTTATCCGAAATTTTACCGCCGTATGCTAAGAAAGCATCTCTCTGCCGCCAAACTCGCGCAAGACTCGAGCATGGAGATGAGCTTCGTCGCGGACGACGAGACGATCTCGTTTTCAAAAGGCGAGCCGCGCGCAAGCGAGAAATTTGCCGCTCGCTCGCTAAATCGCATCGCTGCGGGCAGTGAGAATTTTTTCTTGGCGTTTGATCGCGGCTTTCACATCGTCCTTCCCAAAAACGCCGAAACGGACGCTGCGGTGCAGCATCTTGCGGATCTGCGCGGCTTGCAGATCGAGCCCGTGGATATGGACGTTGAAATTTAACTCAGGCGCAGCCTGCACCGCTTAAAGCGTCGTCGGGGGATGGGTGGGCTTGGGGCGGGAAGGGGAGCGACCTCGCAATTGGGGCCTCCTTCCCGCCCCAAGAGAAACATATCGCGGGCTAAAATTTAAACGGAATTTCATTTTGTAATAAATTTAAAATTTCTCTATGTAGAATTTGCCTCTAGAATTTGGGGCGTGGCAGCGTTTTCTCTTAAGGGGGAAGGGGCGCTACTTGCGAGGCGCTCCCCTTCCCCCTTAAAATCCCCCAACCCCTGGCACGCTCAAAGGGCGAGCTACGCTCGCGCTAATTTTAAACTGCGGTTGGCAGCAAAATTTTGGCTAAAATTCTGCGTTCAACTCGCCATTACGCCTCGCGCATTTCCTCTGCTAGGCGCTTTATGTAGGTGCGCTTGAAATAAAACGCCCAAATTAGCGGAAATATTATCTCCAGTCCTTTCCAAAATACAAACCCGCTATACTCTCCAGGAATGGTAAAAAAACCTATCCAAACCGCATAGTAAGCAGCCACGTAGCTTATCACGAAGATAACGCCCCAAATTAGTACTTCAGAGCCGGTCGTAACAATCCAGATCGCAATCAAATATATGAAAGCGCTTGCTAGCGCAGTCGGGAAAAACCAATTTAGAACGCCTAATTTTTGGTGATTTATATCCGCGCTAAGATATCCTGCCACGCAAGCAATGATACACAGAGCGCATAAGATAATGCGTAGCACGGCTAAATAGCGTAGCTCACGGGGTTGTATCGCGCCTTCATAGTCGCTGTTTTCGCAGCTACTACTTTGTTTATTTTTGCCGCCGAGCCCTGCCACATAGACAAGATGTGCGCCCAATGCTATGAAACACGCGCATTGCGTAAAGTCCATAAATATAAAGCTGCCGAGCGCATCGCTTTCGCCTACATTGCCTATTAACCTAGGCCACGAAATTTTCACTATGCAAAACGTCGCCGCGAGTAAAATCGGATGCAGCGCGAGCCTACCGCTTCTTAAATCAGAGAGTAAATTTTTAAAATATCTCATGCTTTCCCCTTAAAATTCCGCAAAATTTTACTCGCTTCTCATGTTTTAAGGCGCGGTTTGGGTTCGAAATTTTAAAGCCACTTTGCTCGTTCATTGCTAGGATCCGTTTCGTTGCCGATCGCTTCGTAGCGCGAGTAGTAAAACTCCACAAACTCCTGCACCTGCGCTTCGCGCGGCAGATACACGCCGCCGCTAAGCTCCGCAAAGCGCGATAAAAATTCCGCCGCGTCCTTTTTGTCGCAATAAAGCCGCGCCAGCTCCTCGTAGTTTTGCAAGCACGCGGCTTTGAAGCTCTCATAACCTGCGCGGTCAAATTTAACCGTCAGCCGCATGCCGTCAAATTTCAAAACGCCCGATGCGAAAAGCAAGCTCAGATGTATCAGAGCCTCGCAGTAGTAGGGCTTGAGCTCCTCCACCCGCTGCCACGCGATGAGGCCCACGGCGCGGCGGATCAGCTCGTCCAGCACCGGTAGGCAAAACTCCTCTTCCTCGTGGAAAAAGAAGCTCACGAGCCCGCCGGCGGTTGCTTTGTACTCCTCGATGAGCTTAAAAAGCCCCGAGCGGTTCATTCGCGCCTCGGTGTCCGCGTCGATGAAAAATATATGCCCGAACTCATGTCCGATCGTCGATATTTCGTAGATGCGGCGCCAAATTTGCGGCTTTTTAAATAAAATTTCGCGTCCGAAATTTAGATAATCGAGAGTAAAAATTTCGCCGCTTAGCCGCATAAAAGGTCTAGCCTTGGCGCTTTCATAGACGAAATTTACGAAGGCGAAAATTTTCTTACCGCAGTTGGTGCTTACGAACTCGTCGTTGGGTACGACCTGCGCCGAAAAGAGCCCGTTAAGATCGGCTCCGTAGTAGATCAGCGGCGCGCAGACGTAAAGCTGGGTTTTGGCGATATTTGAGAGCACGAGCGAGTGCATGACGGCGTTGTTTGCGCCGATTTTTTCATACGCACGCTCAAAACTCTCACTTACGCGCGCTTTAAATTCCTCCGCGCTGAACTCATACGCGCCTGCAAGTCTGACGTCCAATTCTAGCGCGACTGCGTGCGTGTAGGCGTCCTCGTAGTATTCGAGCGGATGCCCGATCTGAAGCGGCGTTTTTATATCCATCCACGCGATCTCCGCATCCCGCCACGCGCCGATCACCGCGCTAGAATCTCTCTCACAAAAGGCCTGTTTGAGCTTGGACAGATACGCGACGTAAGCTAGCTCGCTCTCATCTTCAGCAAGCGTCACCAGGCGCTCCAAAAGATCGCTAAATTCGCTCTGCAGCTTCGCCGTCTCATCCGCAAAGACCACGGCGTAGGGCAGCATTTGGGATTTGCCCTCGCGCTGCACTATCGCGCCGTAGCAGCGCTCGCAGATCTCGCCGTGAGGCGTGCGCATAAACAGCTCCTCTTGCAGTAAAAATTCCTTCGCCTGCGCAAGCGAGTTAAATTTCTGCTGTAAGCGCTTGTTTGTGCCTTCGATGATTAGGGCTTGCCAGCTTTTTTGCATATCGCTTAGCACGAGCCCGATGCGGTGTACGCCCTTTAAAAGCTCCAGATAAAACGGCTGCAAAATCCCCTGCGCGCCCGCTTCGGCGATGAGCGCTGCGTGCATGCCCTCATGTATTTCGCGCGTGAAATCATACATTTTGCTCTTTAGCTCGCGCTGCCGCACCTCATCGTAGCCTAAGCGGCGAAATTCCTGCAGAAGCGGATCCTCTTTGAGATCAACGATTCGGCGTAGCACGGCGATGCGCGCAGTATCGCCAGACTCAAAGCCGCAGATTTCCAATCCGTGCGTGATCAGCTCGGCGTGCGGCTCGTCGTAGAGGGCGTTTAGTCGCGCTTTGGCGGCGACGGCCATCTCGCTAAGTTTTGCAAAATCGTTCATCGCGTATCCTTTTTGCCGTTTTATCGTCTTTTTACGAGCGGAATGTATCTGCTTCGAGAGCTAAATTTTATCCTCACGCCCGCTTAAAATTTTAAAATTTCGGCATAGATTTTTGCCGATTGTATCGAAAAAGTGTTAAATTTGCGCGGTTAAAATGCGAGATTTTTAAATTTAAGGAGTAAAAATGAGCGATTTAAACTTAGACGATTTCGGCGAGCCGCGCATCAAGGTCGTAGCGCTGCCTAAGGATACGAATAGCTCGGGCAATATTTTCGGCGGCTGGATACTAGCGCAGATCGATTTAGCGGGCGCGACGGCGGCGCGCGAGATAGCACCCGAGCGGGTCGTGACGATCTCGATGCAGGAGGTAACTTTCAAGCAGCCCGTATTTATCGGCGATGTCATCAGCTGCTACGCAAAAGTATTAAGCGTAGGAAATACCTCTATCCGCGTGCAGATCGAGGTCGCAGCGTTGCGGCTGGGCGAGGACGGATTTCGCGAGTGCTTGCACGTAACCAGCGCGATCGCAACCTACGTAAGCGTGACCAAATTAGGCCAAAAAAAGCCGATCAGCGCAGAGATCAAGCGGCTACACGGATTTTAAAATTTCTCAGACTTTAGTTTTAGCTCAAGGAATTTTAGCGTCAAGCTTATAACGCGAAAATTCTTATGTGGGATAGGCTTAGTGCACAGAATTTGCTGCGTAAAATTTTATAATTTCAAGCGTGGAATTTTGCTATGCAGTATTTTGGCGGAAAACCTCGCAGACGGAATTTTAGAATTTTAGAATTTTAGAATTTTAGAATTTTAGAATTTTAGAATTTT
>CAURGM010000031.1:0-23017 GCA_963524395.1 uncultured Campylobacter sp. | reverse complement strand
AAGGGTGCAGCTTCTAACCGGGGCTCGAGGGTTCAAATCCCTCTCTGTCCGCCACTACTTTAGAATTTAAATCAATAAAATTTCACTTCCGTGATTCAGCCGCCTAGGATGCTGCCTAAAAGCAGCACCGGCATCATTAGCGGCATTACGATGAGTCCTTGTATGTCGGTATCCATTTTCGCATCGCGCTCGCTTTTGATCCCGCTATCGACCGCTATACGCGCAGGGTACTCGATCGGCACGCCTAGGCGGTGCGATCTGCGCAGCTCGTCGTGATCTTTTAGGCACTTAAAATATTTGCCTTCGATCAGATAAGAGTAGCGAAACGTAGAGCTATACGCGGGCTCCAGCTGCTCTGGATCATCCATCAGCTTAGCCTGCACGGATAGCGGCAGATCGTATTTTACGAGCTCGATTTCATGCTGGATATACGCAGCATCGCTGCCCTCGTTGTATCTGTCGATCGTGAGCATGCTTACGTTGCGCCTTATCGCGTCTTTATTTAGCGACGCCAGACTCGCGACCTTGGCGCGCACAGCGCTGAGATTCGCATCAAATACATAATCGTAAATCTCGCCGCTCATTCGCAGCTGACCGCCAGATGCCGCGCTCATTGCGACGATATGCTCGTGCCCTTGCATGTAGCCTGGCAAATTCTTACTCGCGCATCCGCTAAAAATCCCACAGCATAGCGCCAAAACCACGCCGTAAATCCAAAATTTCATAAACTTCCTTCGTAAAATTTAAAGACGGATTGTATTAAATTTTGCCTTAACGAAAGTGGAATTTTACGGCGCGGCGGAATGGAATTTTGCGGCAGAATTCCATGGCGGCGGCGCGTAGAATTTCGCGCGGATTTGTATAAAATTACGATGAATTTCGTAAGAGCAGAAGCCGGAATGAGCGGAAGAGGCAAAAGAAGCGCAATGGAACTGCCAAGATTTTAAAATTTTAAAATCTAGAGGAAATTTCGCGAAAGGAAGCGAAACATTTACGCGTCAAAATTTAACCATCGTCGCGAGCTTGCTTTTAAATTTTAAAATTTTACGGCAGGCTTTAGAATTTAAAATTCCAAAGCCCTTTTTGATATGCGGCGCGCTACTTTCTATTCGCGTTGGCAAGCATCAGCTTTATGCGGTTTTCTTGATTTACCGCGCTTGCGCCCGGGTCGTAGTCGATAGCGGCGATGTTTGCTTGCGGGTAGTTCTGTTTGATCTTTCGGATCATTCCGCGCGCAATAATGTGGTTTGGCAGGCAGCCGAAGGGCTGCGCGCACACGACGTTTTGTATGCCGTGGCGCATAAACTCGACCATCTCCGCCGTCAGCAGCCAGCCCTCGCCCATCTTCACGCCGTGACCGATGTAGCCGTCGGCGGCGGCGCGAACCTCGCTAAATGGGCTCGGCGCGCGAAAGCCGAAGCGCTTCATCTGCTTAATCATCATGCGCTGGAAAAATTCCACTACTTTAGCGACCGCAAGCGAGCCGTAATACGCCGCGCCACCCTTGCCGTAGAGCTGCTTGTCGTAGACCGCATCGTAGATGCAGGTAAGCACGAAGTCCATCAGCCCCGTATTTACGGGCTCGGCATTTTCGCGGATGAGGTAGGCGTTTAGGCCGTTGTTGCCGATGGGTGAGTATTTGAGATAAATTTCGCCCACGATGCCTACCTTTATCCGCGGCTTATCGTCGCGCTCGATTTTAGCGAACTGCGAGAGGATAAATTTGAAATTTTTCTTGAGATTGAAAAACGATCTTTGATCGGTCAAATTTTTGATCCGCTCGGCGCATAGTTCGTAAATTTCATTTGTTTGATTTTTGATCTTTTCGTAGGGCTTGCACTGATTATACAGCCCCATCATCAAATCGCCGTAAAATATCGCGGCGAAGAGCTTTAGAAGCGATTTCTTGCCGAGGCTAAATTCATTCTCATCTAGCGAGCCGAAATTTAACGAGATCGCAGGGACGTAGCTAAAGCCGCTGTCCTCAAGCGCTTTGCGAAGCAAATTTATGTAGTTGCTCGCTCTGCAGCCGCCGCCCGTTTGGCTGATGAGAAGCGCTACTTTGTGCGTATCAAACTCGCCGCTTTTTAGCGCGTCGATAAACTGCCCGATGACGAGCAGCGCGGGGTAGCACATGTCGTTATGCACGCTGCGAAGCCCCTCCTCGACGATATTTTGACGATTTTCGCCGAGCAAGACGCTCTTATAGCCCTCGTCGCGCAGCACGCCTTGCATAAAGCGAAAATGCGGATCGATCATTGTGGGGATCAATATCGTGTGGGTCGCTTTCATATCCTTCGTAAATTTAGCAAACATTAGCGCGCATCCTTTCTTGCTTCTTGTTGCGCGCCTTGCCTCTCGCGCTCTATCATGGTCGCTTTTAGGCTACGCAGACGAATTTTAACGGCGCCTAGGTTCGTAACCTCGTCGATTTTAAGTTGAGTGTAAATTTTACCGTTTTGGCGCAGTATGTCGCGCACCTCGTCGCCCGTGATCGCGTCGATCCCGCAGCCAAAGCTGACTAGCTGCACCAGCTGCATGCGCGGGTATTTACAGATGAACCGCGCCGCGCTATAAAGCCTGGCATGGTAGGTCCATTGATTAAGGCTTTTCGTCTGCACCCTGCTAAGCGGCAGCGCGTCCTCGCTAAGCACTATAAAGCCCAAGGAATTTAGATAGCGATCGATACCGTGATTTATCGTCTTGTCGATATGATACGGGCGACCCGCTAGCACAATGGCGCTGGCACCGCTACTTTGTATCTCTTTTAGGGTTTCCTCGCCTTTTATTAAAACAGTATTTTTATAGTTTTGCAGCTCCTTAAGGCCTTGCAAGACGGCGTTTTTCACGGCGTCGGAATGAAATTTATACCCGGCGTCCGCGAGCTCAGCCTGCATCGTTTTGCAAAACGAATCTTGCATGTTAAGATCCACGTGTGGATAGAGGAATTTTTTCTCCTCTAGCGCGCCTACGTTCGCGCGTATCAGCTCGGGATAGTATGCGACTACGGGGCAGTTGTAGCAGTTCTCACTGATATTTTCATCTAAGCTGTAGCTCATACACGGATAAAAGATGAAATCCACATCCTTGTTTAAAAGATCGTAGATGTGGCCGTGCACGCTTTTAGCCGGGTAGCAGACGGTATCGCTCGGGATGCTCTGGCTTGCCAAAAACAGCGTCTCTTTTCGCGGCTTTTGCGACAGCACGAGGCTCATGCCTAAATTTTCAAAAAACGCACTCCAAAACGGGATCATCTCAAACATATTCAAAACAAACGGAATTCCGACTCGCGGTGCGTCTTGCTTCGGCGGCTTGCGATATTTTCGCAAAAGTTCGTTTTTAAACTCAAATAAATTCGTAATGTCGTGGCGGATCTCTTTGCCCGCGCCGCGCTCGCATTTATTGCCCGAGACAAATTTAGTATCGCCGAAGTAGCTGATCGTAAGCGGGCATTTGTTCGTACAGAGCTTGCAGACGCTAAATTCACTGCGATGAGTGAAATTTTCAAGCTCTGCACGACTGATCATATCGGTACGCTCGTTCGCGTTATTTTTGGCAAAAAGCGCCGCGCCGTATGCACCCATAAGCTCGCTGATATCTAGACGGATCACGTCCTTGCCGAGCTCTTTTTCGAAGGCGCGCAGCACGGCGTTGTTTAAAAATGTCCCGCCCTGCACTACGATATTTTGCCCAAGATCATCGGCGTTTCGCACGCGAATAACCTTGTAAATCGCATTTTTTATGACGCTGATGGCAAGGCCCGCGCTGATGTCCTCGATCGTAGCACCGTCCTTTTGAGCCTGCTTAACCGAGGAGTTCATAAAGACCGTGCAGCGGCTGCCAAGCTTGGCGGGATGGGTCGCAAAAAGGGCTAAGCTTGCAAAATCTTTAATGTCGTAGCCTAAAGAATTTGAAAAGGTCTGCAAAAACGAGCCGCAGCCCGAGCTACATGCCTCATTTAGCACGATAGAATCGATATTGCCATCTTTAATGGAGAAACACTTGATGTCCTGCCCGCCGATGTCGATGATAAAATCTACTTTCGGATTGAAGTGGCGCGCAGCACTATAATGCGCGATTGTCTCGACGATACCGTAATCAAAGCGAAAGGCGGTTTTAATGAGATCCTCGCCATATCCGGTAACGCCGCTGCCCTTGATCTTGATGCGACCCTCGCAAAGATCGTATAGCTCCTTAAGGCGCGGCAATAGGATATCGACCGGATCGCCTTTATTGGAGGAGTAAAATTTATACAGCAGCTCGTAGTTTGCGCCCATAAGCACGACTTTGATCGTAGTGCTGCCGCAATCCACGCCCAAATACGCATCTCCACTGTAGGTGTGGATATCCACCTTAGGCACGCTCGCGCGGGCATGGCGAGCGGTGAACTCGTCAAATTCCGCCCTATCTTTAAAAAGTGGCGGCTCGGCTTCCAGCGCGGTCCTATCGGGTTCCTTTTTTAAAAGCGCGATCGTCTCCTCTAAATTTAACGTTTCGCCTGTATCTTTTGCGTACAGCGCGCTGCCGTAAGCCACGAAGTAAGGCGCAATATCGGGGAAAGTCGCCGTTTCGTCGGTGAGCTTTAGCACCTCTTTAAAGCGCTTCTGAAGGCCTTTTAGGAAAAACAGCGGGCCGCCTAGAAACAGGATATTGCCCTTGACCTCGCGACCTTGCGCAAGCCCCGAGATCGTCTGCTCGACGACCGCGGCGTAGATACTAGCGCAAATATCCTCTTTTCTAACGCCCTGATTTAGTAGCGGCTGAATGTCGCTTTTAGCAAATACGCCACAACGTGAGGCGATCGGGTAAATTTTATTAGCCGCAAAGCTTAGGCGGTCGAGCTCCGTGATATCTAGATGCAAAAGATTGGTCATCTGATCGATAAACGCGCCGGTGCCGCCCGCGCACGAGCCGTTCATACGCTCTTCAAGTCCGCCCGTGAGAAATAAAATTTTAGCATCCTCGCCGCCGAGCTCAATGACAACATCAGTCTTTGGAAACATCCGCTTGACGCCGAGCGAGGTAGCGAAAACCTCTTGGACGAACGGAATTTTGCAATTTTTGGCGATACCCATGCCCGCCGAACCTGCTATGGCGACGCTGAATTGCTCGCCTGCATAGGTTTTTTGGATTTGCAAAATTTTATCCAACACCAGCTCTTTGGGCTTTGCCAAATGCCGCTCGTAGCTCTTGCTTAAAATTTCATATTTATCGTTTAAAACTACCGTTTTAACAGTGGTTGATCCTACGTCAATGCCTAAAAAAATCACATCTCGCTCTTTACTGAATAAATTTTACTCGGCCAAATTCTCAAATTTAGCGCGAGCTTTCTAAATTAAAATTTGCATTTTATAGTAATATTTTTAAACGCAAATAAAATCAGGATATATTTTATCTTTTTCTATCGAGAAAGACGAATTTTGGGCAGTTTAAAACTAAAAATTTTAATGGAAAAGTTGTAAAATTTTAGATTTAATGCGAGTGAATTTTGCGCGAAATTTTTTAAAATCTCGCGCATTATAAAAAGAGCTTCCTTTTGAATTGGGAAGTATAAATTTAAAGGATTATTTTCGAAGCTCTTTGATTTTAGCCGCTTTACCGCGTCTGTCGCGTAGGTAAAATAGTTTCGCGCGGCGAACGCGTCCTTTTCTTAGAACCTCGATGCTTTCGATGCTTTCGCTGTAGATCGGGAAAATTCTCTCTACGCCGACGCTATTTGCGCCGATCTTGCGAATAATGAAGGTCTCGCTGACGCCGTTTCCACGGCGCGCAATGCAGGTACCTTCGAAATTTTGAATTCTGCTCTTATCGCCCTCTTTGATCCTGATGGCTACCTTTAAGGTGTCGCCGGCACGGAAATCAGGCACACTTTTGCTTGTGATCTGAGCGTCCTCAAACGCTTGGATATACTTGTTTTTCATAAATTTCCTTTATTTTTGGCGATCTTTCGGTACATATCCGGGCGGAAGAACCTCGTTTTGCATAGCGCCATTTGATTTTTTAAACTGCGCATTTTAGCGTGATTACCCTTTAAAAACTCTGAAACTATAGGTAAATTTTCAAAAACATCAGGCTTTGTAAATGCGGGCGCCTCTAAAATTCCGCCTTCAAAGCTTTCTTCGACGAGCGAGCTTTCGTTGCCCAAAACGCCCTTTATGTTGCGGCTTATCGCATCGCACATACAAAGCGCGCCGAGCTCGCCTCCGGTAAGAACGAAATCGCCGATACAAAAAATTTCATCTACATATTTTTCGACTATACGCTCATCGATCCCCTCGTAGCGCCCGCAGATAAAGCATAGGCTCTCTTCACTGCTTAGGCGCTTGGCGTCGTTTTGATTAAATTTCTTACCGGCAGGCGAGAGGTAGATAAACTTGGCGTTTTTAAATTTAGCTCTTGCGTGTTCGATCGCCCCGGCAAGCGGCTCCGTGCCGATCAAAAGCCCCGCACCGCCGCCGATCATATAATCATCTACCTTTTTATACCGATTTGCCGTGAAATTTCGCGGATTAAAAAAATGCGTCGAGATTATTTTCTTATCAACCGCACGCTTTAAAATCGAGTCCTCAAAATACGGCGCGATGAGATTTTCAAACAGCGAAACAAAGATAAAATTCATGAGTTTTCCAAAATCGCGCGCGCATTTTGCGTAAAAATTTTACGCTCGCTAAGCGAAATTTCTTTCACATAGGCGTCCACGTAGGGGATAAAAAATTCTTTCGACAAAGCCTGCGAGATTAAGCTTGCATCTGTTTCTACCTCGAAAAGATAGCCGCTTCCGATCTGCGATATGCCCCTTACGCGCCCCAAAACCGCGCCGTCTTCGTAAATTTCAAGCCCGATGATATCGAAGTAAAAGAACTCGCCCTTTTGCAATTTGCAAAATTTCCGCGTGTCCTCTTTGCTTCGGTAAAGGATTTGGTTAGTTAAATTTGCCGCTGCTTCTACGCTTTCGTAATTTTTAAAAATGGCGCTAGAATTTGCGCCGCTAAAGGATAGAATTTCTAGAATTTCGCCGTTTCGTAGATAAAATTTGGCGCCTTTTTTAAACTGAGAGGGGAAGTCGCTGCGATCGAAAATTTTAACCGCGCCCTTTAGACCGATAGTCCTACCGAGCTTCGCGACCTCTAAAAGATCATCAGGCATCTTTGGCTTTGACGGTAATTTTATAATTGATCGGATCTTTTGCTTTATAGCCGATGATGACGGTCTTTATGGCGTTTATCATTTTGCCGTCCTTGCCGATGAGTTTGCCGGTGTCGGCCTTGTCGGCATAGACGATGATCTCGGTAAAGTTTTCACCGACCCGCTTTTGCGTAGAGACGGACTGCGGATAGTCGGCGATCAACTTTGCGTATTCTTTTATAAAATTTTCTACCATTTTATTTGCTTGTGATTTGAGCGACCCTATCGCTTAACTTCGCGCCTACGCTCTTCCAGTATGCCAAACGCTCCGCGTCGAATTTGATATTATCGCTCTGTTTTAGCGGATTATAAAAGCCGATCGTCTCGATAAAGCCGCCGTCGCGTCTTTTCCTGCTATCCGTTACCACGATGCGGTAAAAAGGCTGCTTCTTTCTTCCGATTCTTGTAAGCCTAACAACTGTTGCCATTTTTTCTCCTTAAATTTTTGTAAGTTTTAGAACTTGCAGATGGCTAAAACTTAAACATCTGCAAACTCTACCGAGAGGCTATCTCGGTAAATTTTGCCTTTGAGCGATCGAGGCAAGCCCCTGCATACCACCCTTGCTTGAAAATTTCTTCGCAAGCTTCGAAGCGCCCGCAAACTGCTTCAAAAAGCGGTTCACCTCCACCTGCGAAAGCCCTGCGCCGGCAGCAAGTCTGCGCTTACGCGAATTATTTAGCAGATCGGGATTTTCGCGCTCTTTCGGCGTCATAGAGTTAATCATTGCTTTGATATGAAGTATCTCTTTGGAGTTTTCCAAATCGATATCTTTTATCTTATTCGCCATGCCGGAAAGCCCGGGGATCATGCCGATCAAATTTTTCATATTGCCGAGCTTTTTCACGCTTTCGAGCTGATTTACGAAATCGTTGAAATTAAACTCGCCTTTTTTGATCTTTTTGTTCAGAGCCTTGGCTTCTCTTTCGTCGAAGACGGCGCTTGTTTTCTCGGCTAGCGTCGCTAAATCGCCCTCGCCCATAATGCGGCCGGTGATTCTATCGGGTATAAAGCCCTCCAGATCGGCAACCTTTTCGCCGGTTCCGATAAAGCGAAGCGGGATACCCAGCTGCTGCGCGATGCCAAGAGCTACGCCGCCTTTGGTATCGGCGTCAAATTTGCTTAAGATCACGCCCGTAAGGCCTAAAACTTCATCAAATTTAGCGGCCGTTTTAATGCCGTCTTGACCGCTCATAGCGTCCGCTACGTAAAAAATTTCATGCGGATTTAGAGCTTTTTTCATCTCCGCAAGCTGTGCCATCAGCGCCTCATCGATCGCAAGACGTCCCGCCGTATCTACGAGCAATACGTCATAAAGCCCGCTTTTAGCCTTGCTTAGCGCTTTTTCGGCAACCTTTAGCGGATCGCTCTCGCCCTCGATGAAAAATAGCTCGATCTCGTTTGCTTCGCAAAGCTGGCGGAGCTGTTCGACCGCGGCTAGACGCTGCAAGTCGCATGCTGCGACCAAGACCTTTTTTTTACGAAGTTTCAGATAGTTTGCAAGTTTTATCGTGCTTGTGGATTTTCCGCTTCCTTGAAGTCCCGTCATCAAAGCTACCGTAGGAGGCGTGCTAGCGAACACAAATCCCTGGCTGCTGCCTCTAGGCGCCGTTAAAATTTTAGTCAAATTTGTCTTAATGGACTGCAAAAATGGCTTCTGCCCTATCGTGCCGATACGAAGATCGGCTTCGACAAGCGCCAAAAAATCCTTTACGACTTTGTGATGCACGTCGGCCTTTAAAAGCGCCTTTTTTAGCGTCTCCAAGGCGTTTTTTAAAGCTTTTTCGTCATCGATTGTTTTTAATTTATTGACCGCGTTTTTAAACGACTCGCTTATGATCTCAAACACTTTGATCCCTTATAAAATTTTTAAACTTGCGATGTTACCTAAAATTAACTTAAAAGCCATTGAATATCAGAGATCCTTAGGAATTTCAAAGCCGAATTCGTTGAAGCTTTTATCAAGCGGAGCTTTAAATTTAAGCCCTAAAATTTCGGTCTCGTATGAGTGCAGAAACATCCGCTTCGCGCGACTTTTGGCGTATTTTTCATCGCCTATTACGCCGAATCCCGCATTTGCCAGATGCACGCGGATCTGATGCGTCCTGCCCGTCTCGATCCGCACCTTCACGAGTGATTTTTTGCCGCTTATCATCAGCGGATAAACCTCACTAAATGCGCTCTTGCCGTTTGGCGAAATTTTAGAAAACGCGCCGCTTCTGGTTTTTATCGTCAAAATCGGCTCGTCAAATTTCATCTCTTCGCTCACGATCCCCTTCACGATCGCGATATAGCTTTTTTTCACGCGTAAATTTTTAAACTCCGCAATCGCCGCCTCACGAAATTCCTCGTTTTTATACAGCAGTACGACGCCACTAGTTTCCTTATCCAGGCGGTTTAGAAGCCCGAATTTATAGATTTTTTCTAAATTTTCGCTGCTCATAAAGGGCGGCTTATTGACCGCCAAAACGTTCTCATCCTCGTAAATGATCGCGGGTTTTGCGGGCTTCATCACGCTAAATTTAGTATTTTCGCCGAGCATCTCGCGCGCTAGAGCGATCTTTGCGCCGCGAGCGCTTACAAGTCCCGCATCGATGAGAGCCTTGGCTTCGTTGTGCGAGATGTTTTCCTGCGCCGCCAGCAGCTTATAGGCTTTTTCTTGCATTAAATTCTTTCCTTGATTAAATTTTCTATCTCTTGCAAATCGCAAATTTTATCTATCCGCGTGCCCTTTAGCGGCTCTTTTAAAGCGTTCGAAATTTCGTTCGCGTCGCACAGAGCGATGTTTTGTACGAGCGCGTACAGCGCCTTTTGATTATGAAAAAATCGCCCGCTGATGATCGGCACGCCGAAGCTCGCCGCCTCGATCGGGCTATGTCCGCCGATATTGCGCAAAAAGCTGCCACCCAAGATCACGACGTTTGAAATTTTATAAAAGTTCGCTAGCTCGCCGAAGGCATCAAGCAAAATAAAATCGCTCTCAAGCCCAGCGCCCTCGCTAAATCGTTCAAAGCTAAGCCCGTGCTCATCCGCCCAAGTCTTGCAAATTTCACATACCTTTTCGAAGCGCTCAGGATGTCTCGGCGCCAGGATGATTTTTAGCTTTTGCGGCGTAGTTATTGAAGCTGCCGCGTTCCGTGCGGTAGAATTTAAAGACGCGCCGTTTAAAGGCGCCGTATTCGGCACGGCGGATGAAGCGTCGCTTGAAGTCGCCGCATCCAAAGAAGCTGCGTTTAAATTTACCGGCTCGGTCGAGCCCTGCTCGTCGCGAAGCTCAGCCCCAGGCAAGCTTCTATCGCCGCGGGCACTCGCTGCGCGCTGGTATTTTTCGGACGCACTCTGCGAGCCGTGAAATTTTATAAAATCGTTTAAATTTGATAAAACAAGCTCCTCTTCGCCCTCGTGAGTATTTGAGATCGTAAGCACGAAGCTATTTGCGGACGCAGCGGAATAGTCCTTCGTCGCAACGGCGATATTCGCGCTTTTTATGTTGCCCGCGACCTTTATATTTTTTGCGCCGAGCTCCCGCAACCGCGCCGCATCAAGCTCGCTTTGCGCAAGCACCAGATCGATATTTTCAAACGCTTTGCGATAATAAAGCTTAAAACGCAGATAGCTCGCGTACGAGCGGTCGCTAATGCGCGCGTTTAGCAGGATTACGTAGCTTCCGCGCGATTTAGCGGAACGGATCAAATTTAGCCACAGCTCCGCTTCAAAAATCACCAGCACGCGGCTGCCCGTAAGCCAAAACGGAAGCCAGTTTTCAAACGGCAGGTAGCGAGAGTTCGGCGTGAGAGAGCGCGCCGCATTAAAGCCCGTCTGCGTGGTCGTACTAAGCGCGACGCTTTCAAATTTAGAAATTAGCGGCGCAAGGGCGTTTACCTCGCCCAGGCTGCAAGCGTGAAAGTGCACCGCAGCGGGGCTAAATTTAGGGTTTTTGTATAGAAAAAATCGCGCCTTCAGGCTCGTGCGGTATTTTTTTTTAAAGCTTAGGATAAAAATAAAAGGCGCAGCTGCAAGCCACGCCAAAAACGCCAAGGCGGTGTAGATCACTCGGCTTCTTTATATAAAATTCTGCCGCAATACGGGCAGGTTACGATGTCGTCGCTTTTGATGACCGCGGAATAGGTCTTGTCGCTTATGCGCATAAAGCAGCCGTAGCAGGCCTGTTTGCGCACCGGCGAGACCGCCGTATTGCCCGCCCATTTGCGGATCTTTTCGTAGAATGAGACGGTTTTGGGGTTCATCGCCTGCATTAGCTTATCGCGCTTGGCGTAGATCCCGCCGCGTGCGACCTCGACCTCGCCCATCTCGGCGCTTACCTGCTCTTGCAAGCTTTTTAGCTCGGCTTCAAACGCCTCTTGCTTTTCGCTCTGCTCTTTTACGAGCGCTTCCTTTGCGGCTACGATCTTTTCTAGCCTTTCGATCTCCTCGTTTGTGGCTTCGAGCTGCTCTTTTGCGATATCCTCTTCGACGCTAAGGGCCTTGATCTCCTTTTCGGTTTTTGCCGCGCCGCTTTTTTTGCCCGTGCTTTTTAGTTTGGACGAAAAGGCGCTAAGCTGCGCGTTTGCTTGTAAAATTTGAGATTTTAGCTCGGCGATCTCCGCATTTAGAGTTTCGATCTGTTCTTTTGCGCCTGAAATTTCGCCGCTTTTTTTGCCCAGCTTCTCCTGTGCGGCCTCGATTTTAGGCTTAAATCCGTCCAGCTGCTTATCGAATTCGCAAAGCTCTACCAATTGGCTTAAATATTTGTTCATCTTTTTCCTTTAATAATACGTAAATGGATTTTTTTGCTCGCTTATTATAACTTCAATTTCGCTTTTTTGCAAGAAAGGTGCGAGCGCGCGCCCAAAATAGCGCTCACTTTCAAAATGATTTATGTCGATCAAACTCACGCCGTTTTCTAAATTTTGAAGCGCGGCGTGATATTTTATATCGCCCGTGATGAAGCAATCCACGCCCAAGCTTTGGTTTAGTTCGCTTCCGCTGCCGGTGCAAAGCGCGATGTTTTGGATAAAATTTTTCGTCTTCACGGCGCGCAGATGCTCGATGCCAAGCTTGCGCTTTATCTGTGCGCACAGCTGCTCAAAGCTCAAATCCGTGTGCATGAAAACCAAAAATTCCCGCTCATCCGTAATTTCAAATTTTAAAATTTCGCGCGCTACGAATCCGTTTAAAACGTGCTTGTCGAAGTTAGTATGCATCGCGATAAGCGAGATATTTTTGCGGATCATCTCATAGATCAAATTTGCAGGATAAAGCCGCGGATCAAGCGATTTTAGCGGGCTAAAAATCAGCGGGTGATGTACCACGAAAAGCGAGCCCACCTCCGCCTCGCGCAACAGCTCGCTAGTAACGTCGAGGCTTAGATAGATTTTTGAAATTTCATCATCCAAGCTTCCGAGCATTAGCCCGCTATTATCCCACGCCTCCGCGTCGCAAAATGGCGCGACGGCATTTAAAATTTCATAAATTTCGCCCGTTTTCATAAATCCTACTTTACGCTTTTATCCGCTTTATCCGCGGCGTTTTGCTTGCCCTGGGCGTTTTTTAAATTTACGCCTGCCGAGTTTGCGGACGCCGAGACAGCCCCTTTAACGCCGCACTTCTCGCTCTTTTCCCTCTCATTTGCCGCGCCGCCGTCTTTGCCGCTTTTTTTATCGCTGCACGTCGCGGCGTCCAGCTCGGCGACATATTTTTGCGGATCTGCGTAGCAAAGCGCGCAGTTTTTGGCAAGATCGCGGATCTTTAAAATATAATCCTGCCTCTGCGTGACCGAGATCGCTCCGCGCGCGTCAAGGACGTTGAACGTGTGCGCCGCGAGCATGCAGTAATCATACGCAGGAAGCGCCAAGCCGTGCTTTAGGATACTTTTGCACTCGCCGAAGCAGTTTTCAAACTGATTAAAAAGCATCGCGGTGTCCGCGAGCTCGAAGTTGTATTTACTAAACTCAAACTCGCCCCTTTTATGCACGTCGCCGTAAGTTACTAGCCCCGCCTTGTCGTCCCAGACGATGTCGTAAACGTCGTCTTTGTTTTGCAGATACATCGCCAAGCGCTCAAGTCCATAGGTGATCTCGCCGCTAATTAGCTCGCACGTAATGCCGCCTACCTGCTGAAAATATGTAAACTGCGTCACCTCCATGCCGTCTAGCCAAACCTCCCAGCCAAGCCCCCAGGCCCCTAGCGTCGGGCTTTCCCAGTTATCTTCTACGAAGCGAATATCGTGGCTTTTAAGATCTAACCCCAGCTTCTCTAGGCTTTTTAGATAGAGCTCTTGGATGTTGTCCGGGCTCGGTTTTAAGATCACCTGAAACTGATAATACGCGCCCAAGCGATTTGGGTTTTCGCCGTAGCGCCCGTCTGTGGGGCGACGCGAGGGTGCTACGTATGCCGCGCGCCAAGGTTTGCTTCCTAGACTGCGCAAAAAGGTGGCCTGATGATAGGTGCCCGCGCCCGCGGGCATATCGTAGGGCTGAACGAGCAAGCAGCCCTGCTCGTGCCAGTAGTTTTGAAGCGTCAAAATAATCTGTGAAAACGTCATTTTTATCCTTTTATCAATATGTAAATTTCAATTTTA
Organism: uncultured Campylobacter sp.; assembly: GCA_963524395.1. GTDB lineage: Bacteria > Campylobacterota > Campylobacteria > Campylobacterales > Campylobacteraceae > Campylobacter_B. The sequence continues at coordinate 9,254 of CAURGM010000031.1, read as the reverse complement.
TCTTCCGAGTGCTTTTCAAAGCCTGCTTCAAAAGCTCTTCGCGGCTCTTAAATTTTTCAAATTTCAGCTGAGCATTCGCCAGCTCTCGTAGGCTCGTTCGCAAAATCAAAAACCGCGTAATCACCCGCTTCAATACGTAATTTATCGCAGGTTTCATCGCGCTCATTTTTGCGGCACTGATTTATGGATTTGCAAGCTTCGTCGTAGCTTTCTTTATGGTGTCCCTCCTTCGAGCAAGTGCCTATTAGCACGGAGTATTCGCCCTGTGTGCCGTTTTCGTAGTCGTAATACGCAACATAAATTTCGTTTTTCGTGGCGCTGCTTCTGCTAACGTTAAATTTTAAAAACTCGCCCCACAAATTCGCGATCACCCCTCGCCCGCTCACCTCATCTGCGTTATTCGTGCGAGTCTTTATCCCACAAATTTCAAAGCCTTCGCGCAATTTTAAAATTTTCATAGATTAATCTTCAAGCAGCACTTCGATCTGCTCGGAGTCCTTTTTCAGAGCTTCCGCTTTTGCGGCACGATCCGCCTTTAGCTTCGAGCTTAGCACCTCGTCGCTTAGAGCTAAAATTTGCACCGCCAGATACGCCGCGTTTTTTGCGCCCGCCTTGCCGATCGCAAGCGTCGCGACGGGGATACCCGCAGGCATCTGCACGGTCGAATACAGCGCATCTACGCCGCTAAGCGCGCTGCCGCCGAGCGGGATGCCCAGCACCGGCTTGGTCGTATTCGCAGCGACCGCGCCCGCAAGATGCGCCGCCATGCCCGCCGCGCAGATGAAAACCTGTGCGCCCTTTTTCTCGGCGTCCGCGACGTATTTAGCCGTGCGGACGGGGCTTCGGTGCGCCGAAGATACGATCATCTCGTACGGCGCGCCGAATTCGTTTAAAATTTTAGCCGCCTCGTAAACGACCTCGTAGTCGCTCTTTGAGCCCATTATTATAGAAACAAATTTCATTCTATCTCCTTTCTTAAAAAGCAAAACTCCGCGAGTTTCGCGGGCAGCTTAATCTCATTTAGATTGCCGCTATGAATCTCGCTAAATTCCTTACTGCTGCGGCTTTGCAGCTTCTTAAATTTTAAATATGGCTTGCCGCTAAGCTCGTAAATTTCGCCGATTTCATTATCGCAAGCGCAAATTTTAAAGCCGCGCGGAGCGAAAATTTCATACGAAACGCCCGGCAAAATTTTATCTTTGACGCTTATAAACTCGCCGTCTTGCGAGATCGCGCAGACCTGATGCGTACCAAGCTCGATGCTGCGGTCTAAATTTTGCGTATCCTCTCGCTCGTACGGGCGCTTTATCAAATATCCGTCGCTAAAGCCGCGGTTTTTAAGCGTCGCAATCTCGCGCTCGTAAACACGGGCCTCAAATTTATCGCTCGCGGCATCGTCGATCGCCGCGCGGTAGGCGTTCGTGGCGCATGCGACGTAGTATTCGCTCTTGGTGCGCCCTTCGATTTTGAAACTGTCGGTCGCGCCCGTTTGCATAATCTTTTGCACATGCGAAATGAGGCTAAGATCCTTCGCATTCATTACGAAAGTGCCCTCCCCTTCGCGCTCTTGCAAGCGGAAAAGCGCGCTGGTTTCGGGATTTTTCGCATAAAGCTCGTAGTTAAATCTACAGTCGTTCGCGCAGCTTCCGCGGTTGCTGAAACGCCCGCTTTGCACCGCACTTACGAGACAGCGCCCGCTGTATGCGAAACACATCGAGCCGTGCACAAAAATTTCGATCTCGAGGTTCGGAATTTTTTCTTTGATCTGCACGGCGTCTTTGAGCGTCATTTCGCGCGCCGCGACGATGCGAACGGCGCCCAGCTCAGCCCAAACCTGCGCATCCAAATAATTTAGCACGTTAGCTTGGGTAGAGACGTGAATCGGAATCTCAGGCGCTACTGCTCGCGCGAGGTTTGCGACGCCCAAAGTGGCGATTAAAATTCCATCCACGCGCAGGTCGCGAAGAAATTCCAGATGCCTTTTGATATTTTCAAGCTGGCCGTTGGTCGCAAAGCCGTTTACGGTCGCGTAGAGCTTCTTGCCGCGCTCGTGCGCGTATGCGACGCCCTGCGCGAAGCTTTCCTTGCTAAATTCCTTCGCGCTTCGTTGGCGCAGCGAAAATGAGCCGGTACTCGCATACACGGCGTCCGCACCGTAAGCCAGGGCGATTTTTAGTTTCGTTAAATTCCCAGCAGGAGCTAAGAGTTCGGGTTTTTTCAAATACATTCCTAGTGATTTTTTAAGCGCGATTTTACTACAATTTAGCCAAAATTTTATTTAAGGAGCAGTTGATGCGAGCCGATCTACACAACCACACCTATCTTTGCAACCACGCTAGCGGCGAGCCGCGACAGTATTTGGAAGCGGCGATCGCACGAGGCATAGAAATTTTCGGCTTTGCAGATCACGCGCCGATGAACTTCGATCAAAAATACCGAATGAGCTTCGAGCAGATGGAGCTTTACGAGCGGATGATTAGGGATCTGCGAGATGAGTTTAGCGGGCGGATCGACGTGCGGCTGGGATATGAGGTCGATTTTATGACGAAAAAAGAGCTAATGGATGAGCGGATTTTCGCGCGCGAGGTTGATTATCTCATCGGTTCGGTGCATTTTTTAAACAACTGGGGCTTTGATAACGAGGAATTTTTAGATCAGTGGAGCGGGCGCGAAATAGACGACGTTTATCGCGAATACTTTGCGCTGATCTGCGCACTGTGTAAAAGCGGCAAATTTGACATTTTAGGGCATATGGATCTGATTAAAATTTTTAAATTTACTCCGAAAAAAGATATCAGAGTTTTGGCTGGCGGCGCGATAAACGCGATCAAAAAAAGCGGCATCGTCGTGGAGCTAAACTCCGCGGGGCTTCGCAAGCCCGCGAATGAAATTTATCCAAGCGACGCGCTTTTGGAGGTGCTTGCGGATGCGGACGTGCCGATCACGCTTAGCTCGGACGCGCACTCGGTAGCTCAAGTAGCACTAAACTACGATAAAATTTACGCCAAAGCGCGCGAGTTCGGCTACGAGCGGATCGCAGTTTTCAAAAACCGCGAGCGACAGTTCGTAAATCTGGCGTAAATTTTAACGCCAGCCGCCTTTAAATTTAAAAAGGCGTGGCGGCGAGAAATTTTAAAATTTTAAAATTTTCGGCGGCGAGAAATTTTAAAAATCGTGGCGCGCAAAACGGCGCAGATAAAGTCGAATTTCAACTAAATAATGTTAAAATCCGCCGTTAAATTTAGCCCGAATACGGGCGGAAAAAAGGAAAAATATGGGAAAATTTGTTAATGACGTGAAGGAATTTTTTAAATTTTGCGATGAAAACGAGGTCGAGTTCGTGGATTTTAGATTTACCGATCTAAAAGGCACCTGGCACCATGTCGCTTACAACTACAAGCGCCTGCCGAAGGACTTCGCCGACGGAATTCCGTTCGACGCAAGCTCAGTAGCGGCATGGCAGCCAATCGATAAATCCGATATGATGCTAAAGCCCGATGTAGCAACGGCGTTTTTGGATCCGTTCACCGCGGACGTTACGATCATCGTCATCTGCGACGTTTACGACATCTACAAAAACGAGCTTTACGAAAAATGCCCGCGCTCTATCGCTAAAAAAGCCGAGCAGTTTCTACAAACCACGGGTCTTGGAGATACCTGCTATTTCGGGCCGGAGAATGAATTTTTCATTTTCGACGACGTAAAGATCATCGACGATATGAACTGCGCGATGTTTAAGGTAGATACCGAAGAGGGGCATTGGAACAGCGGCAAAAACTACAAAGACGGCTTTAATAGCGGTCACCGCCCGGGCGTAAAGGGCGGCTACTTCCCCGTCCAGCCCGTCGATTCGATGGTCGATCTGCGCGCCGAGATGCTAAAGGTACTTGAGCAGATCGGGCTTGAGACCTTCATCTGCCACCACGAAGTAGCGCAAGGACAGGGCGAGATCGGCGTTAAATACGGCACTCTCGTCGAGGCCGCCGACAACGTGCAAAAATACAAATACGTAGTAAAGATGGTCGCGCACCTAAACGGCAAGACCGCAACCTTTATGCCAAAGCCACTCTACGGCGATAACGGCAGCGGAATGCACGTGCACCAATCGATCTGGAAAAAGGGCAAAAACACCTTTTACAAAAAGGGCAACTACGCAAATTTAAGCGACGCGGCGAGGTGGTATATCGGCGGCGTGCTAAAGCATGCGCGCAGCGTCGCGGCGTTTACGAACCCGAGCACCAACAGCTACAAGCGCCTGATACCCGGCTTTGAGGCGCCATCCATTCTAACTTATTCGAGCCAAAACCGCTCCGCTTCGATCCGCATCCCTTACGGCAGCGGCGAGCACTCGGTGCGAGCCGAGATGCGCTTCCCAGATAGCACAGCATGCCCGTATTTGGCATTTGCGGCGATGCTTATGGCTGGAATCGACGGTATCAAAAACAAAACCGAGCCGGTGGGACCGATGGATGAGAATTTATTCAAACTGCACCTGGATGAGATCCGCGAGCGCGGCATCGAGCAGCTTCCGCACACGCTTCGCGGCAGCCTAGAGGCGGTGATCCGCGATAATGAGTATCTGCGTCCGATAATGAGCGAGCTTTTCATCGAGACCTATCAGCATTTTAAATTTGAAACGCAGGTTTGGCCTTACGAGGCGCGCCCTACGCCGTTTGAGTTTGCGACGAACTATTCGTGCTAAGACCAAATTTTATGCCGCGCTGCCGAAATTCCAACGGGCGGAGCGGCATAGAGCTTTGGAATTTTAAAATTTAGCCGCGCGCGAGCTTTTAAAATTCCGTCGCGCGAACTTAAACACCGTCCGTGAAGCTTCAACTCTTTTACCGCAAACGTGAAATTTTATACTTTCTGCTCATTTTGCTTGGAATTTTATCGCTAAACTTAGGCGTGAAATTTTATGAATTCAGAGAATTTCGCGAGAAAAACTACGCTTTTTACGACGCGCAAATTTTAAACGCCTACGCCAAAACCAACGAGCGCGGCCGCACCTACACGGTGCTAAAGCTCAAAACGGCGGATTTCACCCTCTACACGACCGCTGGGCTCGGGCGGGAATTTCACCGCTTCGCGCGCGTAAATATCGGCATCGTAACCAAAAACGTAAAATTTTTAGATTTTTTAAAGCAGCGCTTTTACGCGCCAAATTTTAAAATCGGAGCCGAAACCGCGCCCTCCGGGGCAAAATGGCGCGCGATAAGCTTCGTTCGCGCCCAACACGAAGATGAGATGACGGCGGATCTTTACTCCGCGCTGTATTTTGCGACCGAAATTTCAAAACCGCTGCGCGCTAGCGTGACGAACTGGGGCATAGCGCACATCATCTCGATTAGCGGCTTTCATCTGGGCATTATCTTTAGCACCGTCTTTCTGCTCGCAATGCCGATCTACCGCTATTTTCAGGATCGCTACTTTCCGTACCGCAGCGCGAGGCGCGATCTTAGCGTCTTTGTGATCGTGCTGATGAGCGGATATCTCTTCGTGCTTGACTTTACGCCGAGCTTTCTGCGCTCGCTTGCGATGTGCTGCGTGGGGTTTTACCTTGCGATGCGAAATTTCTACATACTTAAATTTACGAACCTCTTCCTAACGATCGCGCTTCTGCTCGCGTTTTTCCCGCACCTGGCCTTTTCGATCGGATTTTATTTCTCCTGCCTCGGCGTGCTATATATCTTCCTCTACCTACACCACTTCGCGCCTAAATTTAAGCTCTGGCAGAACGTCATACTTTTCAACCTCTACGTTTGGCTCAGCATGAACGCGGCGGTCTATTATTTCTTCCCGACCGCTTCGTTGCAGCAGCTTAGCGTCATGCCTCTGGGATACGTGTTTGTAATCTTTTATCCGCTGAGTATCTTTTTGCATCTATTCGGGCTCGGCGGCGCGCTCGATACGCCGCTGCTTGCGTTTTTAAACTTTGCTTTGCCAAGCTTTCAGGCGCAAATTCCGCCGCTTCTTTTCGCGCTCGCAAACATCTGCGCGCTTGCTGCGATAAAGCTTCGCTACGCAGCACTTGGTTGCGCGATAATTGGAATTTCGCCGATATTTTTTATAACGTAGCGCGCGAAAATTCCAGCGGGAATTTTATCCGTTGGAATTTTATGCTAAAATCGCGCTTCAAATCTCACAAAGGATCAAAATGTTTATTGCAAACCTCACCTACGTTAAAGAAATTAGCGAAATCGATCGCTTCATCAACGAGCACAACGCGTTTTTAGACCGATTTTATGCGGCGGATAAATTTATCTGCTCGGGGCGCAAAGTCCCTCGCACGGGCGGAATCATCTTAATCAACGCTAAAGACCGCGCGGAGCTTGATGAGATCATCGCGCAAGATCCGTTCTTCCAAAACGGCGTCGCAAAATACGAGATCATAGAATTTGCGCCGACGAAATTTGCGCCCGAGTTTTGGAGGCTTTTCGGCGAATAAAAGACGCGGGTTAAATTTTAAAATTTACGCGCTTAAACACGCCTCTGAAATTTAGCCGTTTTGCGTGCGAGATGAAATTTTAACCCGAATTAAAAACCGAAACGCGGCGGCAAATTTAGACAAGTTTAAAACTGAAATTATGCAAAAACGGCTAAATTTAAAGGAGATCGGGTGCTGATAAAACTGCGGCTCGCGAAGCCGCAAGATGCGGACGCGCTGCTTGAAATTTACGCGCCTTACGTAAAGCAAACGGCGATCAGCTTCGAATACGACGCGCCCGGCGCCGCGGAATTTGCGGAGCGCATCGGACAGACGCTGCAAAGATACCCCTATCTGCTCGCTTACGTAAGCGACGAAGCGGCATGCACGGGCGATGAACGGAATGAAAATTTTAAAATTTCTGCGATCGCGGCGGGCGCAGGGAATGAAATTTTACGTGCGAACGAGGCGCGAAATTGCGCAAGCGGTGCGGCGAAGCAAAATGGCGCAAATTTAATCGTCGCGACAAAGCAAAGCGGCGTAAATTTAAAACACGGACAAATCCTCGGCTACGCCTACGCTTCGGCTTTCAAAGAGCGCGCGGCATACGATTGGTCGGCGGAGAGCTCGGTTTATGTGTCGCAAAACGCGCACGCTTTTGGTATCGGCAGGCTACTCTACGAAGCGCTACAGCGTGCTCTCGGGGCTCAAAACATCGTAGATATGAACGCTTGCATCGCTTGCGGGGATGACGAATATCTAAACGACGCAAGCGTGCGATTTCGCGAGCGCATGGGCTTTCGCTTCGTCGGTAAATTCGAGCGCTGCGCCTATAAATTCGACCGCTGGTACGATATGGCGTGGATGCAAAAGCCGATCGGCGAGCATCTGTAAAACCAGCCCGCGATGAGGCCTTTCGCGTGCTTTAGAGATGAAATTTGCGCGAGCGCGGGCATTGAAATTTAATTTAAAGGAAAAACTTTGACCCATTTTATCATTGACGACGAAAATATCGACGTAGATAATATCTTCGACGTCGTAAATCTCAAAGAGGGCGACGAGCTAAATATCGTCTCCAACACCGCCAAAAAGATCGGCGCCTTGACCCTTGCGCGCCTATCGAAGATGGGCGTTAGCATAGGCGAGGTCTTTACGATCGGCAAGCAAAGAAAGGACTTTGCCGATAAGATCATCGTCTTTTTGATGGGTAAGCTCTGCGGAGCCGAGGGCAAGATCGGCATCGTCAGCAACGATAAATTTTACGACGACGTGATAGAATTCTTTAATAATCTAAACTACCGCAAAAATCCTAAATTTGAAAAGATCAGTCTAGCCTCGCACGCCGCAGGGGCGAACGCAAAGCAAGGCAAAGTAAACAGCGCGGCAGAGAAAAAAGCTCAAAAAGCGGAACCAAAAGCTACTAAGCAAGAGCCAAAGGTTCAAAAGCAAGGGATAAAAACCGCAAAACAAGAGTCCAAAACCGCGAAGCAGGAGCCAAAGGCTGCGCAACAGGAACAAAAGACTGCAAATTCTAAAATCACCAAAGCAGACCTCGCCGCGGCGGAGGCGCTGATCCCGCAGTGCGTGAGCCTGCAAGCCCTCTATGCCGCGTGCGTCGCAAAGCTCGGCAGAGCCAAAGGCTGCGAAGCCTACCGCGAGATCAAGGACGGCGCGCGGACGCGATACGCGAGCATCGCCTACGATAGCGACCTAAAAGACGGCGCCGTAAGGCGAAACGCGATCAAGCTCTACCGCGAAAGCGGCGGCGATATGGCGGAATTTCACAACAAGCTGACGAGCGAATACAAACACGCGGGGCCTGAAATTTATAAAGAATTTAAAGAAAAACTTGTCGGAAAGATGATCTAGGCATTTCGGCGCAAGGGTTTGAGACGCAGGAATAGAGCATATCGCGACGTAGCGGCTAGAGCACGACCTGGCGGCGTTAGATGTGTCGTTACGGCGTGCGGTATGATACGGCGCAGCATAAGTGCGCCCGAAATGAAACTATTTGCTTGCGCGGCATGTCGTCTTATTTTTACTGTATATAACCAAACAGAACCCAGGCGCTTAGACATAGTAGCAGATTAAAGATATATACGACAAATTTCATTCTGCCAGATCCAATCCGGGTCTAATCATAGTTAAAGCTATATGGTTTGTAGCCGAAAATATGCAATGTCTTTAAAGCTAGCTCTCTGACCTCTATCCAGGATTTGTTCTGATATACTAGATAGTCATAAGTATCTCCCTCTAGCAGGCTTTGATCTTTAAGGTATCTATCTATGAGCTCCATAAGTTCTCTTAACGCATCCCTCTCGTATGGCAGGAAGCAAAATTCAAATTGCTCCAATAAAGCGTTCTTGCATTCGGTATATAGAAATTCTATCATTTCCGATGGGCTTTCGTAATATTCAACCGCGGGATGAATCAAATGATCAACTTGATATTCCAAAGAAGCCATACGGCATAGATTAACCATAAGCCCGCTTTTCCTAAATATCTCTTTTCCATCAATTTGCATTTGGGTTTCCTTTTATTTAAGTGCTGCTCCGTGAGCTTAATATAGGTCAAAGTCACCTAAATCATATCCGAAAATATGTAAGGTCTTTAAAGATAGTTCTCTAACCTCTATCCAGGATTTGTTCTGATAGACTAGATAATCGTAAGTATCTCCTTCTAGCAGGCTTTGATCTTTAAAGTATTTATAAATAAGCCCTGCAAGCTCTTTTAGGATCTCTCTTTCATAGGGCAAGAAGCAGAATCTAAATTGCTCCAATAAAGCATTTTTACATTCGGTATATAAAATATCTGCCATTTCAGATGG
>CAURGM010000030.1:0-23284 GCA_963524395.1 uncultured Campylobacter sp. | reverse complement strand
GCTCATATGGCTCAGAGGTAGAGCACTTCCTTGGTAAGGAAGAGGTCGCGGGTTCAAGTCCCGCTATGAGCTCCATAAAATAGAGTCGCTTAGTTTGTTGTGTAATCCACAAATCAATAACGGAGGATATGATGGCTAAAGAAAAATTTAATCGTAACAAGCCACACGTAAACATTGGTACCATCGGTCACGTTGACCATGGTAAGACTACTTTGACAGCTGCTATTTCTGCTGTTCTTTCCAGGAAGGGTCTAGCCGAGCTAAAAGACTACGACAATATCGATAACGCTCCAGAGGAAAAAGAGCGCGGTATTACTATCGCTACGTCTCACATCGAATATGAGACCGAGAAACGTCACTATGCTCACGTTGACTGCCCTGGTCACGCCGACTACGTAAAAAATATGATTACCGGCGCGGCTCAGATGGACGGAGCTATTTTAGTTGTTTCCGCTGCAGATGGTCCTATGCCTCAAACTCGCGAGCATATCTTGCTTTCTCGCCAGGTAGGCGTTCCTTATATCGTAGTTTTTCTAAACAAAACCGATATGGTCGATGATCCAGATCTTTTAGAGCTAGTTGAAGAGGAAGTTAGAGATCTTTTAAAAGAGTATAAATTTCCTGGCGACGAGACCCCAATCATTAAGGGCTCTGCTCTTAAGGCTCTTGAGGAAGCAAAAGCTGGACAAGATGGCGAATGGTCTGCAAAGATTATGGAGCTTATGGATGCGGTCGATAGCTACATTCCGACTCCAAAGAGAGACACCGATAAAGATTTCTTGATGCCTATCGAGGATATTTTCTCAATCTCCGGTCGCGGAACCGTCGTAACTGGTAGAATCGAAAAAGGCGTCGTAAAGGTAGGTGATACGGTCGAGATCGTCGGTATTAAGCCTACTCAGACTACTACCGTTACGGGCGTCGAGATGTTTAGAAAAGAGATGGATCAGGGCGAGGCGGGCGATAACGTCGGCGTCCTTTTAAGAGGCACAAAGAAAGAGGATGTTGAGCGCGGTATGGTTCTATGCAAACCAAAATCAATCACTCCTCATACTAAATTTGAGGGCGAGGTTTATATCCTAACTAAAGAAGAAGGCGGACGCCATACTCCATTCTTTAATAATTATAGACCGCAGTTTTACGTTCGTACTACAGATGTTACCGGTTCGATTACTCTTCCTGAGGGAACCGAGATGGTAATGCCTGGCGATAATGTTAAGATTACCGTTGAGCTAATCGCTCCGATTGCTCTTGAGCAAGGTACTCGCTTCGCGATTCGCGAAGGCGGTCACACCGTAGGCTCAGGCGTCGTTTCGAAAATCATCGCTTAATTTTTTGCAAGCGGAATTTTAAAATTCCGCTTGCTTTTTTATTCAAGGAAACCAAATGGCAAAGAATTCAAGTAGAGTAAAGGTCGGATTAAAATGCTCCGAAAGTGGCGATATTAACTATACTACTTATAAAAATAGCAAAACTACGACCGAAAAACTAGAACTTAAAAAATATTGCCCTAGATTAAAAAAGCACACGCTTCATAAAGAAGTAAAGTTAAAAGGCTAATTGTTTTATAGGGCAATAGCTCCAACGGTAGAGCGCCGGATTCCAAATCCGATGGTTGGGGGTTCGAATCCCTCTTGCCCTGCCACGAGGATTGGGTATGGAAAAAGTAAAAGAGTATTATAAACAAGCAAAAGTAGAGTTAGATAAGGTAATTTTTCCGACTAAAGATCAAACTAAAACAGCATATATCTCTGTAGTAGTCGTAGTCGTAGTTATCGCACTGTTTTTAGCGCTAGTGGATCTGATTATGTCCGCTTTGATAACGGCCTAAGTAAGGATCGTAATATGGCAAATAAATGGTATGCGATACAAACTTACGCTGGCAGCGAGATGGCGGTAAAGCGTGCGATAGAAGCTCTAAAGCAAGACGAAGCACTTGAGGCTAAGATCGGCGAAGTGCTAGTGCCTACCGAAGATGTTATAGAGGTCAAAAATACAAAGCAAACCATTAAAGAGCGTAGCTTATATCCAGGATATTGCTTTGCAAATTTAGATCTGGATACCACTTTATGGCATAGAATTCAGATGCTACCTAAGGTTAGTCGCTTTATCGGCGAGGCTAAAAAGCCCTCTCCGCTACCGGAAAAGGATATCGAAATAATTCTAGAAAAGATTAATAATCGCGAGGCTCCTAAGCCCAAGATTAATTTCGATGAGGGCGAGACGGTTAGGATCATCGATGGACCTTTTGCTAATTTCAACGGCATCGTAGAAGAGTATGATATGATTCACGGCAAGCTTCGCCTCAATGTTTCGATCTTCGGTCGAAGCACGCCGATTGAAATTTCATACTCGCAAGTTGAAAAGATTATTTAAATTTTATAAGGAGTAAATTTATGGCTAAGAAAGTTGTTGGCGAGATCAAGCTGCAAATAGCGGCCGCAAAAGCAAATCCAAGCCCACCGGTAGGTCCTGCATTAGGTCAAAAGGGCGTTAATATTATGGAATTTTGCAAAGCGTTTAACGAGCGAACTAAAGATATGGCGGGCTTTAATATCCCTGTTATCATCACGGTTTATGCCGATAAAAGCTTTACTTTCATCACTAAGCAACCGCCTGCGACGGATTTGATCAAAAAAGCAGCGAAGATAGATAAGGGTTCGGACAACCCTCTTAAAAAGAAGGTAGCATCCTTAACTAAGGCTCAAGTTTTAGAGATCGTCGAGAAAAAGATCGCCGATCTGAATACCAAAGATAGAGAGCAGGCGGCTAGGATTATAGCAGGTTCGGCTCGTTCTATGGGTATTACGGTCACTGACTAGACCTTTTGACCGCTAAGGTTTAAAAAAAGCGGTAGCACTTTAATTGCGGAGAAATATATGCCAAAAAATTCAAAAAGATTCAACGAACTTTTAAAAAAAGTTGACGTAAATAAAATTTATAGCGTAGATGAAGCGGTAAGTACGGTAAAAACTCTAGCTTCTGCTAAATTTGATGAGACGGTGGAGATCGCTCTTAAACTAAACGTAGATCCAAGACATGCCGATCAGATGGTGCGCGGCTCGGTCGTTTTGCCTGCTGGTACTGGCAAGAGCGTTCGAGTAGCCGTGATTGCAAAAGACGCAAAGGCTAGCGAGGCTAGCGAAGCAGGTGCCGATATCGTGGGCGCCGATGATCTGATCGAAGAGATTCAAAAGGGAAATATAAATTTCGACGTTCTTATTGCCACTCCAAATTTAATGGGCCTAGTCGGTAAGGTAGGTCGTATTCTTGGTCCAAAAGGCGTTATGCCGAATCCTAAAACCGGTACCGTTACTATGGATGTCGCTCAAGCCGTTAAAAACGCTAAGGGTGGACAGGTAAACTTCCGCGTCGATAAGCAGGGAAATATCCACGCAGGCCTTGGCAAGGCGAGCTTTAGTAAAGAGCAGCTTTTAGACAATCTTACGACGTTTATCAAAACCATAAATAAGCATAAGCCAGCGACTGCGAAGGGCAGATACGTAACTCACGCATCGCTTTCACTTACTATGAGCCCTGCGGTTACGCTAGATAATCAAGAAATAATCGATTTAAAATAAAATTTTAAATTTTTATCTTAGATTGGAGATAGCTCAAGGTTTTTAACTTAATTGATCGAAATTTTAAAATTTCGATCGCTTGGCTTGAAATCACCGATCGGAAAGGAGACCTAATGACGAGAGACGAAAAATCAAAGATAGTAGTGGAGCTTGGCGAGGCTTTCAAAGCTAGCGAAGCTATAGTAATTTCCGATTTTAAAGGCCTTAGCGTTAAGCAGCTTGAAGATCTTAGAAATAGCGCACGCGAAGCGGGCGTAAAGGTTCGGGTTATCAAAAATACCCTAGCCAATATCGCTTTAAAAAATGCCGAAAAAAACGGACTTATCTTTAAAGATACCAATATCTTCTTATGGGGCGAGCAGCTTTCTGTATGTAAAGTAGCGGCTAAATTTGAAGAGAAAAATGAAATTTTTAAGCTTAAGACCGCTCATATCGATGGGGAAGTAGCCGGCGTAGATAAGGTTAGAGCGCTTTCGAAGATGCCTTCGAGAGACGAGCTTATTGCGATGTTACTTCAAGTATGGAATGCGCCGATTCAAAATTTTACGATCGGCCTCAATGCGCTTAAGCAGAAAAAAGAAGCTAGCGCTTAATTAAAATTTAGGAGAATAAAATGGCAATTTCAAAAGAAGATGTTTTAGAGTATATCTCTAATCTTTCGGTGCTAGAGCTTAGCGAGTTAGTTAAAGAATTCGAAGAAAAATTCGGCGTAAGCGCAGCTCCGGTTATGGTAGCAGGCGGCGCAGGTGCAGGCGGCGCAGGTGCGGCAGCGGCTGAAGAGAAAACGGAATTCGACGTCGTATTGCTTGATGCAGGTGATAAGAAAATCAACGTAATTAAGGTTGTTCGCGCCCTAACAGGTCTTGGTCTAAAAGAGGCTAAAGACGCTACCGAGGCTACTCCGTCCGTTCTTAAAGAGGGACTTAATAAAGAAGACGCCGAGAAGGCTAAAAAAGAGCTTGAAGAAGCAGGCGCCAAAGTCGAACTCAAATAAATCGCGGAATTTTAAAATTTCGCATACAAATGTGTGCCGGTGCGTCGCATCGGCACTTCTTTCTTTAAAATACAACTACGAGGTAGTGGAATGTTAAACAGCCTATATTCAGGAAATCGTCTTAGAGTGGATTTTTCAAAGGTTCCCAAAGACATCGAAATTCCGAATTTATTACAACTACAAAAGAAAAGTTTTGATCATTTTTTAAATCTTGATAACTCGGGTGGAGAAAGCGGCATAGAGAAGGTTTTCAAAGCCATTTTTCCTATCCACGACGCACAGAATAGACTAAGTATCGAGTATGTAAGCAGCGAAATTTCAAAGCCAAAGTATTCGATTAGAGAATGCATGGAAAGAGGGCTTACTTATTCGGTAAATTTAAAGATGAAGCTCCGCTTGCTAGTGCATGAGCGCGATGAAAAGACGGGCAAAAAAATCGGCGTAAAAGAGATCAAAGAGCAAGATATATTCATTCGCGACATTCCTTTAATGACCGATAGAATTTCATTTATCATTAACGGCGTCGAGCGTGTAGTCGTAAATCAGCTGCACAGAAGCCCGGGCGTAATCTTCAAAGAGGAAGAGAGCCCTACGGTTCTAAATAAACTTATCTACACCGCTCAAATAATACCCGATCGCGGCAGCTGGCTATACTTCGAATACGACGTAAAAGACGTACTATACGTGCGCATAAATAAAAGGCGCAAGGTTCCGATCACGATCCTATTTCGCGCACTCGGCTACAAAAAACAAGACATCATAAAATTATTTTATCCTATTAAGACGATCTATATTAAAAAAGGAAAATTCCTAACCGATTTCGATCCGAAAGAATACGCAGGCAGGCTCGATTACGACATTATAAACGAAAAGGGCGAAGTGCTTCATCAAGCAAGTAAACGCCTAACGGTCAAAAAAGCGGAGAAGTTAGCGGAGGACGGACTAAAGCTAATCGAATATCCGGCTGAAATTTTAGCTGAGCGCTACCTAGCCGATGCCATCGTCGACAAAAACAGCGGCGAAGTGCTTTTTGATTCGCTAACTGCGCTAGATGAGGGCAAGCTAGCCAAGATCGCTAACACCGAGAAAAAATTTACGATCGCTAACGACCTAGCTAGCGGCGTAGATACTTCAATCATAAATTCTTTTATTCAAGACGCCGACGCGCTTAAACTCTTGCAACAAAGCGAGGGCATAGACGACGAGAACGATCTGGCTGCGATTAGAATTTACAAGGTTATGCGCCCGGGCGAGCCGGTGGTAAAAGAAGCGGCAAAGAGCTTCGTAAACGATCTGTTTTTCAACCCTGAGCGCTACGATCTAACTAAAGTTGGCCGTATGAAGATGAACCACAAGCTGGGTATCGAAGCGCCGGAGTACGTAACTGTACTAACTAGCGAGGATATTATCAAGACGGCGAAATACCTAATCAGGGTCAAAAACGGCGACGGCTTTATCGATGATCGCGATAATCTTGGCAATCGCCGCATCCGCTCGATCGGAGAGCTTTTGGCAAACGAGATGCACCTTGGATTTATCAAAGTTCAAAAGGCGATCAAGGATAAATTTACCGGCATCAGCGGCAACCTCGACGAGCTTATGCCGTATGATTTCGTAAATCCTAAAATCATCACCACTACGCTTATGGAATTTTTCACCGGTGGCCAGCTAAGCCAGTTTATGGATCAGACTAACCCGCTTAGCGAGGTTACGCATAAGCGCCGTCTATCTGCGCTGGGCGAGGGTGGTTTAGTTAAAGAGCGCGCCGGCTTTGAGGTGCGCGACGTCCATCCTACGCACTACGGTAGAATTTGCCCTATCGAGACCCCGGAGGGTCAAAACATCGGTCTGATCAATACCCTAGCGACCTATGCGAAGGTAAATGATCTTGGCTTTGTCGAGGCTCCGTATAAAAAGGTCATAAACGGTAAGGTTACCGACGAGATCGTCTATCTTACCGCTACGCAAGAAGAAGGGCTCGTAATCGCTCCTGCGTCCGCTAAATTGGACGAAGAGGGCAATATCGTAGAGGAGCTTTTGGAGGTCAGAAAAGACGGCGAAAACATCATGGCTAAGCGCGAGGATATTTCGCTGATAGACCTTTGCTCCGGTATGGTCGCGGGCGTAGCGGCGTCGCTGATTCCGTTTTTGGAGCACGACGATGCTAACCGCGCGCTTATGGGCTCGAACATGCAGCGCCAAGCCGTGCCGCTTCTGCACTCCACTGCTCCTATTGTAGGAACTGGCATGGAAGCGATAATCGCGCGCGATTCATGGGAAGCGATCAAGGCTAATCGCGAAGGCGTCGTAGAAAAGGTCGATAATAAAAATATATTCATTTTGGGCGAGGACGAAAAAGGTCCGTTTATCGATCACTACTCGATGGAGAAAAATTTACGCACTAACCAAAACACTACCTTTTCACAGCGCCCTATCGTGCGAAAAGGTGACGTGATAAAGGCGGGTCAAATCATAGCCGACGGTCCTAGCATGGACGGCGGCGAGCTTGCGATTGGTAAAAACGCCCTCATAGCTTTCATGCCGTGGCATGGCTATAATTACGAGGATGCCGTCGTCATGAGCGAAAAGATGATTCGTGCTGATGAATACACCAGCGTGCATGTTTATGAAAAGGAGATCGAGGCTAGAGAGCTTAAAGACGGCGTAGAGGAGATCACGCGTGACATCCCTAATATCAAAGAGGAGGAGCTTACCCACCTTGATGATAGCGGCATCGTAAAGATCGGTACTCACGTCAAACCTGGCATGATCTTGGTAGGCAAGGTAACTCCGAAGGGCGAGGTCAAGCCGACGCCAGAGGAGAGGCTTTTGCGTGCGATCTTCGGCGAGAAGGCGGGACATGTGGTAAATAAATCTCTCTACGCTACCGCTTCGATGGAAGGCGTGGTAATCGACGTTAAAATTTTTACCAAAAAGGGCTACGAGAAGGATCCGCGCACGAACAAAGCCTACGAGGATGAAAAAACCGAGCTCGAAAGGGAGCATCACGACAGACTTTTGATGCTTGATCGCGAGGAGATGCTAAAGGTAGTGGCACTACTTTCTAAAAGCGCTTTGCAAAGCGATCAAAGCCTAAATAAAAAAGATTATAAAAAGGGCGATAAGGTTAAAAAAGAGGAGCTTGAAAGCTCCAACCGCTTTACGTTAAATTCCTTCGTCAAGGCTTATTCTAAAGCTGTTCAGAAGGAATACGAAGAGCTAAAAAACCATTTCCAAAACGAGAAGCGCAAGCTCAAAGAGGAGCATGACGAAAAGATCGAAATTTTAGAAAAAGACGATATCTTGCCAAGCGGCGTCGTCAAGCTCGTAAAGGTCTATATCGCGACTAAGCGCAAGCTAAAAGTGGGCGATAAGATGGCGGGCCGCCACGGAAATAAGGGTATCGTTTCAAATATCGTCCCTGAGGTCGATATGCCGTATCTGCCTAGCGGACAGCGCGTGGATATCGTGCTAAATCCTCTCGGCGTTCCTAGCCGTATGAATATCGGTCAGATAATGGAGAGCCACTTAGGTCTTGTAGGTTGGCGTCTAGGCGAGCAGATCGCTAAAATTTTAGAGGAGAAAACGGGCGAATGGATAAAAACCCTTCGCGCCAAAATGATTGAGATTGCGGGTGTTTCTAAGCTAATGCAGGCTAAAAAAACGCTTGAGAAAATCAGCGACGAAGATCTTTTGAAATACGCTAGAGACTGGGCTAAGGGCGTTAGATTTTCCGCTCCGATATTCGAAGGCATCGTGCCGGAGGATTTCAAAAAGCTATTTGAAATGGCGGGCATCGATCAGGACGGCAAGACCGAGCTTTACGACGGCCGCACCGGCGAAAAGATCAAAGAGCGCGTAAACGTGGGCTGCATGTATTATCTCAAGCTGCACCACCTAGTCGACGAAAAGGTTCACGCAAGAAGCACCGGCCCTTACAGCCTAGTCACGCAGCAGCCCGTCGGCGGCAAGGCGCTATTCGGCGGTCAGAGATTCGGAGAGATGGAAGTTTGGGCCCTGGAGGCATACGGCGCGGCATACACGCTCCGCGAAATGCTAACGATCAAATCCGACGACGTCGACGGACGCTTGGCTGCGTATAAGGCGCTGACGAAAGGCGAAAACGTTCCGTCTACAGGGATTCCTGAGACATTTTTTGTTTTAACAAACGAGCTTAAATCGCTTGCTCTAGACGTTGAAATTTACGAGAATGGAGAGAATAAATGAGCGATAATTCAAATTTAGAAAGAATAGAAATAAAAGAGGACGCCAGAGTCCACGACTTCGACGCGTTTGCAATCAGGCTTGCTAGTCCCGAGCAGATCAAGGCTTGGAGCCACGGCGAGGTCAAAAAGCCCGAAACTATCAATTACCGCACGCTCAAGCCGGAACGCGACGGTCTATTTTGCGCTAAAATTTTCGGCCCCGTAAGGGATTATGAGTGCATCTGCGGAAAATATAAGAAGATGCGCTACAAAGGCTGGAAGTGCGAAAAATGTGGCGTCGAGATCACGAGCTCGAAGGTTCGCCGCACTAGAATGGGGCATATCGAGCTGGTAACGCCGGTGGCGCATATTTGGTACGTAAATTCCTTGCCTAGCCGCATAGGTACGCTGCTAAACATCAAGATGAAAGATCTCGAGCGCGTGCTTTACTACGAGGCGTATATCGTAGAAAGTGCAGGCGAGGCGTTTTACGATAATGAAAATTCCAAAAAGGTCGAGAAATACGACGTTTTAAACGAAGAGCAGTATCAGAGCCTAAAAGAGCGCTTTTCGCAGACAGGCTTCGTCGCTAAAATGGGCGGTCAGGTGATCCGCGATATGCTAGCCGAGCTTGATTTGGTAGAAATTTTAAATTCTTTGAAAGAGGAGATGGCTAACACAAACTCCGAAGCGAAGAAAAAAACTATCGTCAAGCGTCTAAAAGTCGTCGAGAGCTTTTTAAATTCCGGCAATAAGCCCGAGTGGATGATGATTACGAATCTTCCCGTGCTACCTGCCGATCTACGCCCGCTTGTTAGCCTTGAGGGCGGAAAATTTGCAGTTTCGGACGTAAACGATCTATATCGCCGCGTCATCAATCGAAATTCTAGGCTCAAAAGGCTGATGGAGCTCGACGCGCCCGAGATCATTATCCGCAATGAAAAACGAATGCTTCAAGAGGCGGTGGATGCGCTTTTTGACAATGGACGTCGCGCTAACGCCGTAAAGGGCGCCAATAAGCGACCGCTTAAATCTCTAAGCGAGATCATTAAGGGTAAGCAGGGCCGCTTCCGACAAAATTTACTCGGAAAGCGCGTAGATTTTTCCGGTCGTTCCGTCATCGTCGTGGGTCCAAATTTACGCATGGATCAGTGCGGTCTGCCTAAGACGATGGCGCTTGAGTTATTCAAGCCGCATCTAATCGCTCGCCTTCAAGAGAAGGGCTATGCTACGACCGTCAAGCAGGCTAAAAAGATGATTGAAAATAGGATCAATGAAGTTTGGGAGTGCTTGGAGGAGGTCGTTAAAGATCACCCGGTTATGCTAAACCGCGCGCCGACGCTTCATAAGATGTCTATTCAGGCGTTTCATCCCGTGCTCGTCGAGGGCAAGGCGATCAGGCTGCATCCGTTAGTCTGCGCCGCGTTTAACGCGGACTTCGACGGCGATCAGATGGCGGTGCACGTGCCGCTTAGCCAAGAGGCGATCGCGGAATGTAAAATTTTAATGCTAAGCTCGATGAACATCTTGCTTCCTGCGAGCGGAAAGCCTGTCGCGGTGCCTAGCCAGGATATGGTTTTAGGAATTTATTATCTAAGTCTCGAAAAGCCGGGTGCAAAAGGAACAAATAAAATTTTTGCAAACGTCGACGAGGTCATGCTCGCCGTGGAAGCAAATGCACTAGACATCCATGCCAAAATCAAAACGATGATCGATCGCCACATCATCTTTACGACCGCGGGTCGCTTGATCATTAAATCGATCCTACCTAGTTTTATTCCAGATCATCTTTGGAATAAGATCATGAAGAAAAAGGATATCGCCGAGCTTGTCGATTACATCTATAAAAACGGTGGTCTTGAGATAAGCGCGGAATTTTTGGATAATCTTAAAAATTTAGGCTTTGAATCCGCGACTAAAGCGGGCGTTTCGATCTCCGTTTCGGACATTATCGTGCCGAAGTCTAAAGCAAGCCTCGTCGAAGAGGCTAAAAAGCAGGTCAGAGAGGTTCAGAACCAATACGGCGCAGGCTTATTAACCGACGGCGAGCGCTATAACAAAACTATCGACATCTGGACCAGCACCAGCAAGAAGCTAGCCGATGAGATGATGAAGATGATGGAGAAGGATAAGGACGGCTTTAACTCGATCTATATGATGGCCGATAGCGGCGCGCGAGGTAGCGCGGAGCAGATCAAGCAACTAGCGGGCATGAGGGGTCTGATGAGTAAGCCGGACGGCTCGATCATCGAGACGCCGATCACTTCAAATTTTAGAGAGGGTCTGAACGTAAACGAGTACTTCATC
Source organism: uncultured Campylobacter sp. (assembly GCA_963524395.1). GTDB lineage: Bacteria > Campylobacterota > Campylobacteria > Campylobacterales > Campylobacteraceae > Campylobacter_B. The sequence continues at coordinate 12,197 of CAURGM010000030.1, read as the reverse complement.
TCGACTCACGGCGCGCGTAAGGGTCTTGCCGATACTGCGCTTAAGACTGCAAATGCGGGCTATCTGACGCGCAAGCTGATTGACGTCGCGCAAAATGTCAGAGTTACGATGCACGATTGCGGTACGCACGAGGGTATCGAGGTTACCGAGATTGTAGAGAACGGAACGCAAATAGAAAGCCTAGCCGATAGGATTATGGGTAGGGTGCTAAGCTCGGATGTAATTGATCCGGTGTCGAATGAAATTTTATTCACCGAAGGCACGCTTCTGGGCGTTAACGAGGTACGCACCATAGTCGATGCCGGCATCAAATCCGTAAGCATCCGTACGCCTATTACGTGCAAGGCTGAAAAAGGGGTTTGCGCGAAGTGCTACGGCGTGAATTTGGGCGAGGGCAAGCTGGTAAAACCTGGTGAAGCGGTCGGTATCATATCGGCGCAATCAATCGGCGAACCGGGCACGCAGCTTACGCTACGAACCTTCCACGCAGGCGGTACTGCATCTACCGAGCAGCAAGATCGTCAAGTAATCGCCGATAAAGAGGGTTTCATTAGATACTACAACGTCAAGACCTATGAAAACGGCGGCAAAAATATCGTGATGAACCGCAGAAATGCTGCGGTGCTTTTGGTAGAGCCTAAGATCAAAGCTCCAATTACCGGTAAGGTAAGTATTGATATAACTCACGACGACGTAAATATAACGCTAAAAGGTAAGAAAGAAGAATTTAAATATACCATCCGACGCCACGATCTAGCCAAGCCTACCGAGCTTGCAGGCGTAAGCGGCAAGGTAGAGGGGAAATTCTACATCGTTTTCAAAGACGGCGAAACCGTTGGGGAAAATGATAGTTTAGTAGAGGTTATAAAAGAAGACTGGAATATCCCTACTCGAATTCCGTTTGCCAGCGAACTTCGCGTCAAAGACGGCGAGCCGGTAACCCAAAAGATCAAAGCGGGAGCAAATGGTACGCTTAAGTATTTCATCCTAAAGGGCGATTATTTAGAGAGGTTAAGAGATATCAAAAAAGGTCATGTCGTAAGCGAGAAGGGTATGTACGTAGTCATCTCCGATGAAAACGGCAGAGAGGCGATCCGCCACTATATACCGCGCGAATCGGTCATTACCTATGATGATAATAGCGTCGTAAAAAGCGAAGATCTTATCGCCAAGCCTAAAAAAGACGATCGCTTGATCATTGCGGAGTGGGATCCGTATTCCATCCCGGTAGCAGCAGAATGCGAGGGTAAGATCAGCTTTGAGGATATCGAGCCTGGATACACCGCTACGGAGCAATATGACGAGACTACCGGCCAGAGCCGTTTAGTTATCAACGAGTACCTGCCTCAGGGCGTTAAACCGGCCATCGTCGTCACTCCTAGTAAGGGAGAGCCTATCAAATATAACCTAGGGCCGAAGACCGCCATATTTACGAACAAGGGCGATAAGGTCGCTATGGCGGATATCTTGGCTAGGACGCCGAAAGCGGCTGCGAAGTCGAAAGACATTACGGGCGGTTTGCCGCGCGTATCGGAGCTATTTGAGGCGCGCCGCCCGAAAAATACGGCGATTATCGCAGACATCGACGGAACGGTCCGCTTCGATAAAGCTTTGCGCGCGAAAGAGCGCATCATAATCGACGGAGAGGACGGAACGAGCGCCGAGTATCTGATCGATAAGAGCCGCCAGATCCAAGTGCGAAACGGCGAGTTCGTCCACGCAGGCGAGAAGCTGACCGACGGAGTTATCAGCTCGCACGACGTGCTTAGAATTTTGGGCGAAAAGGCGCTGCATTACTATCTGATCAGCGAAATTCAACAAGTTTACCGCTCTCAAGGCGTCGTCATCAGCGATAAACACATCGAGATCATCGTATCTCAGATGCTTCGCCAAGTCCGTATCGTAGATAGCGGCGACACCCAGCTAATCATCGGCGATCTCATCAGCCGCCGTAGGTTTAAAGAGGAAAATGAGCGGATCGTAAAAGTAGGCGGCGAGCCTGCGATCGCAGAGTCCGTGTTGCTTGGCGTAACACGTGCCGCAGTAGGAAGCGATAGCGTCATATCCGCCGCGTCCTTCCAAGAAACGACGAAGGTTCTAACTGAAGCTAGTATCGCGGGTAAATTTGACCGATTAGAGGACTTGAAAGAAAACGTAATTTTAGGTCGTATAATTCCGGTCGGAACCGGTTTGTATAAAGACAAGGAAGTTAAACTTAAAAAATAATTTAGGGCAAAAAGCCCTAAATTTAAAGGATGAGACATGAATATGATCAACATAAATTTCGGTCTGTTGTTTGTCAGGTTGGGGCTTGGAGTTTGTCTTTTAATGCATGGAATTTTTAAGCTCACTCACGGCATAGACGGCGTAAAATCGATGCTGGTAGCCAGAGGAATTCCGGATCTGGTGGCTTATGGCGCATATGTAGGCGAGGTGTTGGCGCCCGCGATGATAATCATAGGCGTATTTTGCCGCATAGGCGCTCTGCTTGTGATCGCAAACGTGCTCATGATAATATACGTCCTACATACTCCGTTGAGTGCGCTTACCGGCGTGGGCGGATTTGAGCTGGAAATCGTATATCTGTATCTTTCTGCCGCGATCTGCCTAGTAATCTGCGGCGGCGGAGAGTTTGTACTGATTAGAGATTAAAATTTAGTTAAATTTACGTTTCTGTAAGTTTAAACAAAGTATAATCCAAATCTTTTTGAATAAATTTTTGTGAAAGGAAAGATGTGCCAACCATAAATCAATTGGTCAGAAAAGAGCGCAAGAAGATTACCGAGAAATCGAAGTCTCCGGCGCTAAAGGATTGCCCTCAACGAAGAGGAGTTTGTACTAAGGTCTACACCACGACCCCTAAAAAGCCAAACTCTGCGCTTCGTAAAGTTGCCAAAGTAAGGCTTACTAGCGGATTTGAAGTCATCAGCTATATCGGCGGTGAAGGTCACAATCTACAAGAGCACTCTATCGTGCTAGTTCGCGGCGGTCGCGTAAAGGACCTACCGGGCGTTAAATACCACATCGTCCGCGGTGCGCTCGATACTGCAGGCGTTGCAAAACGAACCGTTGCAAGATCAAAATACGGTGCTAAACGACCTAAAAAATAGTTTGGCCTAAACAGACCGGCACTAGATTTTGCCGAGTTTGAGTAAAATTTTAAAATTTGAAGGAATAAAATGAGAAGAAGAAAAGCTCCCGTTAGGGAAGTTATGCCCGATCCGATTTATGACAGCAAAGTAATCACAAAATTTATTAATTCGCTTATGTTCGACGGCAAAAAGAGCGTCGCTACCGAGATCATGTACGGCGCCTTAAATTTCATCGACAATAAAGGCGGCGAGAAGAAAGGTATAGAAATTTTTAACGATGCCATCGATAACGTTAAGCCTTTGATGGAGGTAAAATCTCGTCGTGTAGGCGGCGCAACTTATCAGGTTCCGATCGAGGTCAGGCCGGCTCGCCAGCAGGCTCTAGCTATTCGCTGGATCATCTCTTTTGCGAGAAAAAGAAGCGAACGCACGATGATAGAGCGCCTGGCTTACGAGCTTATGGACGCCGCAAATTCTAAAGGCTCTTCATTTAAGAAGAAAGAAGATACCTACAAGATGGCGGAAGCCAACAAAGCTTTCGCGCATTATCGTTGGTAGGAGAGCATCATGGCAAGAAAAACCCCTTTGCATATGGTTAGAAACATCGGTATTGCCGCCCACATTGATGCCGGAAAGACCACTACAAGCGAAAGAATTCTATTTTTTACCGGCATGAGCCATAAGATTGGCGAGGTTCACGAGGGCGCCGCTACTATGGACTGGATGGAGCAAGAGCGCGAGCGCGGCATCACGATCACATCTGCCGCTACCACATGCTTTTGGAATAATCATCAGATAAATTTGATCGACACCCCGGGCCACGTTGACTTTACTATCGAAGTCGAGCGCTCAATGCGCGTTTTAGATGGCGCGGTAGCAGTATTTTGCTCTGTAGGCGGCGTTCAGCCTCAAAGCGAGACCGTTTGGCGTCAAGCGAATAAATACCATGTTCCGCGTATCATTTTCGTAAATAAAATGGACCGCGTCGGCGCAAATTTTTATAATGTCGAACAGCAGGTAAAAGATAGGCTCAAAGCACATCCTGTTCCGATTCAAATTCCTATCGGCGCCGAGGATGATTTTAAGGGCGTTATCGATTTGGTTACTATGAAGGCGCTCGTTTGGGATGATAGCAAGGGTCCTTCTGCTCCCGAGATCGTTGAAATTCCTGCCGAGTTACGAGAAAAAGCGCAAGAGTACCGCGACAAGATGATTGAGGCGGTAGCAGAGACTGATGAAGCTTTGATGGAGAAGTATTTTAATGGCGAAGAGCTAAGCGTAGAAGAGATTAAAAAGGGCATCAAGAAAGGCTGCTTAAGCCTAAGCTTTTTTCCTATGTTATGCGGTACTGCGTTTAAAAATAAAGGCGTGCAGCCTTTACTAGATGCAGTCGTAGATTATCTACCTGCGCCGGATGAAGTGCCTGCGATTAAGGGTCAGTATGAGGACGGCAGCGAGGTTCACGTAAGCTCTACCGATGAGGGTGAGTTCGCGGGTCTTGGATTTAAGATTATGACCGATCCTTTCGTAGGTCAGCTTACATTTGTACGCGTTTATCGCGGTGTTTTGGAAAGCGGTAGCTACGTCGTAAATACCGGCAAGGGTAAAAAAGAGCGCATCGGACGCTTGCTAAGGATGCACTCGAATAAACGCGAAGAGATCAAAGAGCTATATGCGGGCGAGATCGGCGCGGTAGTGGGTCTTAAAGACACTCTTACGGGTGATACGCTAGCTAGCGAAAAAGATAAAGTAATTTTAGAGCGTATGGAATTTCCTGATCCCGTTATCAGCGTAGCGGTAGAGCCTAAAACCAAAGCCGATCAAGAAAAAATGGGTATCGCGCTTCAAAAATTGGCGCAAGAAGATCCAAGCTTTAGAGTTGCGACCGACGAAGAGAGCGGACAGACGATCATTTCGGGAATGGGCGAGCTACACCTTGAGATTATCGTAGATAGAATGCTTAGAGAATTTAAAGTCGAAGCCGAGGTCGGACAGCCGCAGGTCGCATATCGTGAGACTATCCGCAAAACGGTCGAGCAGGAGTACAAATACGCCAAACAATCGGGCGGTCGCGGTCAATACGGTCACGTATTTTTGCGCCTAGAGCCTTTGGAGCCGGGCACCGGATATGAGTTCGTAAACGATATCAAAGGCGGCGCAATTCCGAAAGAATACATCCCCGCGGTAGATAAGGGTTGCCAAGAGGCGATGCAAAACGGCGTTTTGGCGGGCTATCCGGTCGAGGACGTGCGCGTAACGGTCTATGACGGAAGCTACCACGAAGTCGATAGCTCCGAAATGGCCTTTAAGCTCGCCGCTTCTATGGGCTTTAAAGAGGGCGCTAGAAAAGCAGGCGCCGTGATCTTGGAGCCTATGATGAAGGTCGAGGTAGAAACCCCCGAGGAGTATATGGGCGACGTCATCGGCGATCTAAACAAGCGCCGCGGACAGGTCAATAACATGAGCGAGCGCGGCGGTAACAAGATCATCGACGCGTTTTGTCCGCTTTCGGAGATGTTCGGTTACTCGACCGATCTGCGCTCTCAGACGCAGGGCCGTGCGACCTATTCGATGGAATTTGATCACTACGACGAGGTTCCTAAGAACGTCGGCGAAGAGATCATCAAAAAGCGCAACGGCTAAGCTTAACGAGCGCTAGGGTGCGGCGATAGCTTTATCGCCAACTCCCTAGCGCTTCTTTAAATTTTAAAACAGCTCTTAAAATTTCACCTGCTTTACGAGCCGAAATTTTAACTCACATTCTAGCTTCAAATAAAATTTCAACCCATAAATTTTGATTTCTGTAGATTGTAAATTTAGATCAAAAAATTTCAATTAAATTTAAAAATCTAAAGCCGTAACTTAAAGTATGTCCAAGACGTCGCGCCTATCGTTTTACTAGAGATTTCTTTCTTTCGCAGAGAAAGCACTCATGTCGTTATAGCGCTTTGATTTTTATTCACGGACAAAATCGTCGCAAGCGAGATCGCGCAAACGGGGCGAAATTTTACTTTCGGTGCAGCCTTAAGGCGGAGCGCAACTATCATAGACTTATATCGGATCGTGACCATCAGTGCTTTATGCGAGTAGCGGTATTCTCGGGGGTACTTTATTGCGCCGTCGCTGCGCGCCGTAAAATTTCATCTTCGCAGACCGATCTACGCACCGCTCATATTAAGTTGAGCTAGTACCCAAGCTCGCTTGTTTTCAGATTTAGCAGGTGCCTGCTTTCACGGGCTTATAATGCGCCCGTTTTAAATTTCAAAACAAAGGAAAATCATGCAATAAACCAAATTGCAAGGCGTAAGCGTTAGTCTTTCGGGCAGCGAGCTTAAGCTTGGAGATAAGGCGCCAGAGGTTAGTCTGGTCGCGGCCGATCTTAGCGAGGTTAAAGTTGGCAGCGGCATGGGCAAGGCACAGGTCATCATCGCCGTGTCGCCCCTGGATACGGACGTGTGCGCGACCGAGACGCGCAAATTTAACGAGCGCGCCGCGAGTATAAAAAATACCGAGGTTTTCGTGGTTTCGATGGATCTGCCGTTTGCCGCGGGCAGATTTTGCTCGACCGAGGGGATCAAAAATTTACGCGCCCTAAGCGATTTTCGCGATAAGGAGTTTGCGCGCGCATACGGCGTGCTGATCGCGGACGGCGCGCTTGCGGGGCTAACGTGCCGAGCGGTTTTCGTCGTGGACACCGCGGGCAAGATCGCCTACAAGCAGATCACGGACGACATCGCAGATGAGCCCGATTACGACGCGGCGCTAAATGCGGCGGCGTTTGCGAGCGGAAGCGCTGCGACGCAGGGCTGATGCAATTTCTAGGTCTGCGGCGCAGACGTTGCCCGCTTAAATTTAGCGGGCTTAAAACACGCGGACGGGCGCCTCGCTCGCCCGCAACTTTAAATTTTAAAATTCCGCGGCGCCCTGAAATTTAGCAGGCCGCAGCTGAATTTCAGCGGATCTGCGTTTGTGATCCGCTTTGCGTAGTTTGCAACAGAATTTTAAAATTCTATCCCCAATCAATTCATAAATTTTTCACATTCGGTATGCTTTTCGATCCGTCGGCAAATATTTTGGATTTAGAAAAAACAGCGCGCGATCGAGGTTAAATTTTAGCGCAAAAATACAGGCGACAGTGTTGCGAAGCTAGACGAGGCGGGGATGAAATTTGCGGGTGGAGCGCGTATGCAATACGTGACCGAGCAAATTTTAGACGCAACGACGTATAGAGTAATGCGAGACAATACTGCTCCACAGAAATAAGGCTCAGTATTTTTTGCTTAAACGAGGCGAAATTTGATTTTTAGGCGTAGGCCAGGCAGATAGCCTGCCGAGCCTGAAAATCAAATTTCAACGAAGTATAAGTAGAAAAAAAGGGCCGCTAAGTATTCAAGTCCGGATAATCCCACGCATTGTATTCATCCGTCAGATTATCGTTCTCCGCCCCCTTGCAGCACAGCCACTCTAGCCCGCCACGCCTCTCCATCACGACCTCTTCGTCGAGCCCCGCGCAGTCTGAGCCGTGCACACGGGCATTGACGCACGCCCAGTGGTAGCGGTAGATGAGATCGAGCGCCTGCAGGATTTCATCCGTATCTCGTAGCTTCACGCGCGCAGAAAAATCGCCGCCGCTAAAGGTGTCCATCACAAAGGCGCAGTCGCAGATCTCGCTCGGAAAGCTAAGCTCCTCCACGAGCCCCATCGCCCACATCAGCGCCCACAGCGACTCGTATTTCCAGCCCATATTTACGGCCTCGTCGCGGCTTGCCTCGCCCTGCGTGACGCGGCGCTCCATGCGCGTGAGCTTGTCTATGCAGCCGTAGCGGTTATCTAGAAAGCCCCGCACGCCCTGCTTATCCTCATCCGCGAGCTTGCCCTCGTCTCTGATCGAGCAGGCGCACATTATCGCCGCGTACGAGCAGATCGCGCGGGCGATGACCTCGTCCTTTTTACGCGGGGCAACCTCGTCCGTCTCGTATCGCAGCGGCAGATGGTCAATGTACGGCACGCCCTGCGATTTTAAAATTTCGATGTTTATATCCTTGCGCTCCTGCGCGGTCTTGCCGATCTTTGCGGCGTTTGCGCTATTTTTTCCGCCGCCTTTTTTGAAAAAATCTGAAAATGCCATGAGCTTTCCTTAAAATTTTAAACGTATTTTAAAACAATCGCGCAAAATTTCAGCTTACGACGGCGGGGCGGATTTTTAAATTTAAGCTCAAACCCGAGCTTTGCAAATCGGACGGAAATTCCGCGCCTCATCTTGCTAATTTATACGACGCCGCGCAAGCTCGCCCGTATCCGTAATGAGCGAATTAAAAAGGATCATTCTCGCCGCAAGTAGGCGGCCGAATTATGGTAAAATTCGGCAAATTTATGTAGGAGCGGCGAATGGGGCGGCAGATAAATTTTTAAAATCGCAAAAGAACACACTAAGAACACATTCGCTCGCTAAAATCCATCCAAAATTTTAAGGCGAAATGCCACAAAGGAGAAAAATGCAAATCTACGACATTAACGTAACTACAGGCAGAGGCGAGCAAAAATCTATGAGCGAGTACCGCGGCAAAGTGTTGCTCATCGCAAATACGGCCAGCAAATGCGGCTTTACGAACCAATACGAGGAGCTTGAGGCGCTAAATCAGGAGTTTAAAGACAAGGGGCTTTGCGTATTGGGCTTTCCTAGCGATAATTTCGCTCATCAGGAACCCGACGACGACGAGACGATAGAGCAAAATTGCAAGCTAAATTTTGGCGTAACGTTTGAGCTATTTAAAAAAGGCGACGTGCGCGGCGAGAGTGCGATAGAGCTGTTTAAATTTCTAACTTCAAAACAGGGATTTAAAGGCTTTGATGCTACCCATCCGTTAAGCGCAAAACTTGAAGAATCGCTAAAAAGCAACTTCCCTGAAATTTTAGAAGGCGACGGCGTGAAATGGAATTTTACGAAATTCGTAGTGGATAGAAACGGCGAGGTAGTAGCGAGATTTGAGCCGACGGCTAGCTTTGAACAGATAAAAGCGTGCGTGAAAAAGATACTAGGCTAAACGGCTGCTTGCGGACGCTTGAGTAAAGCGCGGCGAGCCTGAAATATAAAATCAAATTTAAGGAGAGAAAATGCAACTACTCGAAGCTATGAAAAAGCGTCGAAGCGTGCGCGAATTTAACGCCGAAGTCCCGTCAAAAGAGGAGATCCAGGCGATTTTGGTGGCAGCGTATCTGGCGCCTGCTCTTTTTACCACGAAGGACGCTCACATCAGCGTTATTACGGACAAAGATCTTTTGCGCGAGCTCGATGCGGCAGCCGTTAAGAAATTCGGCAAAATGCTTGAAAATATGGGGATGAAAACCAAAACTACGCTTTACGGCGCACCCGTTCTTGTCTTGCTTTCGGGTAAACTCGCGATGGAACTGCCGAAGGAATGCAAAGGCGCCAAGCTTGAAAACCTACACCGCGGGATTTACTGGGCAATGGGTTCTGTGATGCAAAATATGCAGCTTCGCGCAACCTCGCTTGAGCTTGCCTCGTGCCCGATAAATACAGTCGTCGTTACGCTTTTTGACGAGCCTGTTCTCGCAGCTCGTGCGGGCATCCCCGAGGGGTACTCGCCGCTTTGCTCGCTTGCAATCGGTAAAAGCGACGCTAAATGCGAGGAGCGTAAGCCTAGCTGCGATCATTATAAGGTTAGCTATATTTAATTTGCTTGTGCCCTGCCGTTTAAATTTGCGCCTGCAACGAAGCCTAATGTGGCGTCTGAGTGGATACGTTCATAGTGGCAACGCTTAAATTCGCAGGCGTTTTAAATTTATAGCCCTTTGCGAGCCGTCTGCGGCAAGCGGCGCAAACTAGCGGCGGCGAGTGCGGCTTTGAAGTCGTGCGGTTTGTGATATGGCGGAGCGATTTTTGCTTACATGGACGCCCTTGTGCGAGTGATGCCGCCTTTTCTTGCATAACCAAGCCGTTTAGGCGGGAAAAAGATTAAATTTTAAAAGCGCGCGTGATCCAAGCGGCGCCTTTTTTGCGTATACGCCGCCTTTGCTCGCGCTAGCGATGCCGCCCGTTTACGGCGTCGCAATATTCGGCAGTTTGCCGTTGTTCGGATCAAATTTTAAAATTTTACCGTCTGCGCAGCGCTTCGCGTAAAAATAATCTTTGTAAAAAGAAGCGCCGCAGCTAAGTCCGCGACCGATCGCTTCGTCATTTTTGAGTTTATTTCCGGAGAAAATTTTCCCAAGTAGCCGCGCCCGGATTTTTGCGACGAGCCGCAGCGCGATCGTCTCTATAGCTTCTTGCATTTCTGCTCGCCGTGCCTTCTATGATGCTTCGATACATATCGTCGTAAAATGCCTTTGCAGGCAATTCGGACTCTTGCGGCGATTCTAGCGATATAAAAATTTTAAGCTTTGCCTCAGGTCGGTTAAGTTTCGGCAGTTACTCGAACCGGTTTTGGCGGCGCCATAGGCGCTCTTTTTTGCAAATATACCGTCCCGCCGCAGCCGGCAAGGATGTCTGCGATATACGGAATAAAATCGCCGAGCGGCATAAGAAAGTGGACGCGGGGCATTTTATCTGTGTTTTTAAATTTTACTCTTTATGGCTTCAGGGGTCGCGCGCCGCTTTAAATCGATGCTTATCTTTTGACCATGCGTCCACATAAGCAAAACGCACTTTGCCGCGTAAATTTAAAAGCGGCGCCCGAATTTAGCCGAGCGCCGCAATTAAAATTTAACCGATTTGCGCACTCAAACGAGCGGTGCCGTCTGGCGCACCTCTTGGTTAAATTTAAGCGGGTGCGATCAATACTTAAACGAGCTGCCCGGCTCGATCAATTCGACCTTTTTGTTGTAGTTCATCTTTAGCACCGCAGCAGGCCCTAGCACGGTCGCCTTCTCGCCTTCGAGCCAAAACGCCGTACCCTCCGGCATCGCGTACACCGTCGATTTTTGATTAGCGATCAAAAATTCCTCCAGCCTCTCCTCTCTACTCTCGCCGTTGTGCCCCACAGGCTTGCCCGAGATGAAGTGCGGATTGATCTGGTGCGGGAAGATGTTGAAGGTATTAAACGACTCAGGCTCGATGATCGGCATATCGTTCGTCGTCATCATCGTAGCGCCCGCAACGTTCGAGCCCGCGCTCCAGCCGATATACGGCGTGCCGTCCTCGACCATTTTGCTAATCAGTGCGATGAGCTCGTTTTCGTACATATCGTGCACGAGCTTGAAGGTGTTGCCGCCGCCTACGAATATGCAATCCGCGCTCGCGACCTCCTTCGCGGCGTTTTTAGCGTGATGGACGCCGACTATGTTTAAGCTTAAGCTCGCAAGCGCCTCTTTGACGCGCTTTTCATATTCATCGTAGCTCCTGCGAAGGCTTGCGTAAGGGATGAAAACGATCTTTTTGCCCGTGAGGTTGTTCTCCTGCGCAAATTTGCCGATCCACGACACCGCGTGCGATAGATACTTCGTGTCTTTATAGCCCGAGCTTGAGAGCAGCAGCGCTCTTTGCTTGCTATGATCGCGCTTTGAGAGCTTAAACGCCTTTTCGCTCGCAGCCAGTTCGCTCGTACCGAGCATCGCAGCGCCCGCCGCCAAAGCGGCTACCTTTAGTAGGTCTCGTCTTTGATTTTGCATCTTTTCTCCTTCAATCAAAGTTGATATCTGTTTTGAAATTATATTCCTTTACATATAAAGAGGGGCTGAATATTCGGTTTAAATTTCGCTCGCCAAAAGGTCTCGGTAAAGCAAAATTTTAAAACTACTAAATTTTGAAATTCGGCAAGGCGCCGCGCAGTAAAATTTAAAAGCGCGGCTAAATTTAATGAAATTTACGCTTCGGCTTTCGGGGTATATGAGCCCGTATTGAAAAAATAGCATACCCCAAAAACTATTCCGCAAATCGGCGCTACGATTAAGGCGTACAAAAATATATGAGCTGCGGCGCCTTCCAATATTCCGGTAAAAATCAAGGTCGGATATAAAAGCAAAACTATACTGGCAAAATTTTCTATCGTAAAGACCAACAAACTATCTCCTTGATCCTTGATAAAAAGGTTGCTGTATCGCTTAGTCTTAGTGTATCTTAAAAAACAGATCGTCGCGCATATAGGC
>CAURGM010000029.1:0-23942 GCA_963524395.1 uncultured Campylobacter sp. | reverse complement strand
CCATCTGAAATGGCAGATATTTTATATACCGAATGTAAAAATGCTTTATTGGAGCGGTTTAAATTTTGCTTCCTGCCATACGAGAGAGATGCACTAAGAGAACTTTTGGAGCTTATAGATAGATACTTTAAAGATCAAAGCCTGCTAGAAGGCGTATGTGAATATTTGATCTATCATAATAAATCATGGGTAGAGGTCAGAGAGTTAGCCTTAAAGACTTTGTATACCTTCGGATATGATTTGGAAGACTTCGACTATGATTAAACCCGGATTAGACCTAGCAGAATGAAATTTGTCGTATATATCTTTACTCTGCTACTACGACTAAGCGCCTGGACTTCTATAGATATTAATGGTATAAGCGATAGCAAATCAAGCTTCATAGGGGCAGGTATAGGCATAAGCGGAACTAAAACAAACTCCGGCTCATCTAATCCTTTCGCCGTAAGCAATAATATGGTAAGCTATTCAAATTCCAAACTCTCAAGCATAAACGCCAACCACTTTAGATCCAAATCAAGCAATATAAAATTTAAAAACTCCTAACAAGGCAATAAGATGAAATTTTTAAAACGATACAAAAACATTATTCTATTACCATTTTTGCTGATTATTTCGTTTTTTGTTTTTCGTATGATTTATATGGGAATAATTAGCGAGTGCGCCCCAATAAGGCTTTTTTCAAAAAATTCTCTAAGCAATAGTGATTATGTTGAATTAAAAGCAAAATGTATAAAAAAAGCTCTGGAAAATAACGATAACTACCTTATTATGCAGTATTTTAAAAGAGAAACGAGCGAGTGCCTCGAAATTATTGATGAACCGTCAAAAATCTCACATAATTTGATTAGAGTTAATAGCTTTGAAGAGTGGAAAAAATTAAGACTTACAGATACTGACAATATAATTTGTCCTATTGGTAATCCTAAAAAGAGCGATATTGGCAATGAAAGCAAATAAATTTATAAATTCTTCAAATTTACGAAGTTGGGGCTGCTCATCAAGCAAAACATTAGCCGCAATTTGAAGTGTAAATTTTAAAATTTACTATCTTGCGCCGCGTGTTTTTTGCGGCTGCATATCCGATAAATTTAGAAGAGCGCCGCAAAAGGTGCCGTCAAAAAAGCGAAATTTAACGCGAAATTTTATATAATCCTACGATTTAATACGAGGAGATAGGATGAATAAAAAGGCGTATTTCGGGAGTTTCGGCGGGCAGTTCGTGCCTGAGACGGCGATGTTTGCGCTCGAGGAGTTGGAGGATGCGTACAACACCATAGCGCAGACGAGGGAATTTAAAGATGAGCTGGGCTACTTGCTACGCGAATACGCGGGGCGTCCGACGCCGCTATATCACGCCGCGCGCCTTAGCAAGCACTACGGGCATGAAATTTATCTAAAGCGCGAGGATCTTAACCACACGGGCGCTCATAAAATCAACAATGCCCTTGCGCAGGCACTGCTCGCTAAAAAGATGGGTAAAAAAAAGGTCATCGCAGAAACCGGCGCTGGTCAGCACGGCGTGGCAACGGCGACGGCAGCGGCGCTATTTGGGCTTGAGTGCGACGTGTATATGGGCGAGACCGACGCCGCGCGCCAGCAGCTCAACGCCTTTAGGATGCAGCTTTTGGGTGCAAATTTAATCAAAATCGGCACCGGTTTAAAAACGCTCAAAGAGGCGACCACTGCGGCGATTCAGGCGTGGGTGAACGAGATTGAGAGCGTATTTTACGTCATCGGCTCGGCGGTCGGGCCGCATCCATATCCTAAGATGGTTAGGGAATTTCAGAGTGTCATCGGCACTGAGACCGAATCGCAGCTCGCAAGCAAGGGAATCAAGGCTGATTACGTCCTAGCCTGCGTGGGTGGCGGAAGCAATGCGATAGGAATTTTTAGCACGTTCGTGGATGATCCCGCCGTACAACTCATCGGCGTCGAAGCGGGCGGCTTGGGCGCACAAACCCCTTATCACGCAGCGACCATCACTAACGGACGCGCGGGCATCATCCACGGCATGAAAACGATCGTGCTGCAGGATAAATTCGGCATGATCGAGCCCGTTCACAGCATCTCGGCGGGGCTTGATTATCCTGGAGTGGGCCCGGAGCACGCGCATCTGCACGAGATAAGTCGCGCAAAATACGAAGCGGTAACCGACGATGAGTGCATCACAGCGCTTAAACTGCTCTGTAGGCTTGAGGGCATTATCCCCGCGATCGAAAGCGCGCACGCGTTAGCGTATTTGCAAAAGCTCTGTCCGCAGTTAAAAGGCAGAAAAACGATCGTCGTAAACGTAAGCGGCAGGGGCGATAAGGATATGGATACCGTGATGAATTACAAAAAAGGAACGATTTATGGATAAGATCAAGGCGGCGTTTAAACGCAAAGCAAACATCGGCTACATCGTGGCGGGCTACCCGAGCCCCGCGCACACGAAGGAGTTCTTGTCAAATTTAGACGAAAGCGCGATCGATCTGCTTGAGATCGGCATTCCTTATTCCGATCCGCTCGCAGACGGCCCCGAAATTTTTAAGGCGAGCTTTTCCGCGGTGCAAAACGGCGTAAACGCGGAGAAGGTATTTGAAATTTTAAAAGGGGTGCAAACGCGCAAGCCGCTCGTCTTTTTGGTCTATTACAACGTGATCTTTGCCTACGGCGTGCGCGAGTTTGTAGCGCAGGCGGCGCGCTACGGCATCAGCGGACTAATAATCCCCGATCTGCCGTATGAAGAAAACGAGGAAATTTTCGCGCTTTGCGAGGAGTTCGGTATCGCGCTCATCCCGCTTATTAGCGTTACGAGCGAGCACCGCGCCGCGCGAGTTTTGAGCCGCGCGCGAGGCTTCATCTACGGCGTGGGAGCTATCGGCGTGACCGGAAGCAAGCAAACTCCGATCTCGCGCCTTAAAAATATGGTCGCAGATCTTAAAAAAATGAGCGATCTGCCCGTAGCGATCGGCTTTGGTATTCGCACGGCGGACGACGTTCGCGCCACCAAAGAATACGCAGACGGCGCTATCATCGGCACTGCGATCGTAAATTTATGCGCGAACTACGGTGGGCGCGAGCTGCAAGACAAGATCGCCGAACTTTTTAATTAACGGAATAAATATGAAAAAGATATTTTTGATTTTAATCGCAAATTTTTGCCTCGGCGCCAATCTGATGCAATACGATCTTTTCAACCACGACGATAGCGTGGATATCGTCTTGGCGTTTGACTCCGCATACAAACCTGACATCGTGCGCCGCGTCGACGGGCAGTCGATGAGTCTTATTTTAAAAGGGCTTGGCGGCGATGAGAAATTTAACGAGATGCGCACCAACCAAAAGGTCTTAAAAAGCTTTACGATAGCGCCTAAGGGCAAGGATATCGAGATAAATTTCCCCACCGGAGCCGATCTATCGGTCGATGCTCTTACTCAAGACGGCAATTTAAAGCTCATTTTGCGTGTAAAAAACCCTGCTTTCGACCAAAGCAAGATGAGCGTGAAGAGTGAGGCGAATGAGACGGCGCAAAGCGGTAGCAGCGGGGTTTCTGTAATGCCGATAATCGTAGCATTACTGCTTGCGGCTGCGGCTTTCGTCGGCGTGCGAAAATTTTTATCACACAAGCCGCAAAAAAGTATCGACGAGACATGGCGGGTTTTTGAAGACGACGCTAGCATGGAGGATGCCGATGTGGACGAAGCGGGCGTAGATGAAATTTTAAACGACTCCTCTTTTAAAAATCAGAGCGGATCAAAGAACGCAAATTATTCTGACGCGCAAGAGTTTGCGAAGAAAGATGAGACCTCTGCTTTAAATTCCAAAAATTCCAATGACTCAAAAAGCGTAGATAGCGCAGATTTTTTCAGAGGCGAGAATGCGGACGAAGAGAGCATGCGCGATAAATTTTACGATGAGGTTGCGCGTGCCGAGCGTTCGGAAGCTATGGGGGCGGACGAAAACTATGAGAGCGCCGAGAATATAAGAGCAGCGGATAAAATTTCGCCGCTTAAAGTAGGTCCTGTCGAGAGCGGCACGATGGAATTTTGCGAGGGAGCAAAAGAAAGATCGGATACAAAAGAGCCCAAGGTTTCGGCATTTAGAAGCATTTTAGAAAATGAGCTGCTTGGCTCGGATACCGCAAGACCTAGCGACGTGCGAGTAGAGCTGGTGCGCGAGATCGACGAAAATAATGCTGCCGTAGTGCTAAGCTTTGCGGGCAAAAAACATCTAGTGGTGTTAAAAAGCTCCAACGCTATCGATTGATAAGACGAGAAATTTCGCAACTTGCGGGCTTTGCGACTGTATGTAAAAATAGAATTTCCGACTTCGTGCGAGAAATTAAGGCTGGTTTGTTTATTTATATTTAAGTAAAATTCTATAGTTAAGACTGGCTTCGTATGTCCGAACCCAGTCTTAACTACTTTTTAAATTCTATTTTTAGTCATTTTTAAGTATGGATAGGATTCTTACTTTAAAATTTAGATCGGAATTTATTTGCTTTTTATTTTACAAAGGATAAAATCGCGCCTAAGAGATCGGTCGATCTAGATTATTTCAGGATCTTTTCATGAATAACGTTAAATGGTACATCATCGCAGGCGCCGTGCTGGGCGTGCTGGGTGCGACGCTGGTGCATTTCGGAAACCCAGGCAATATGGGCGTTTGCGTCGCTTGCTTTTTGCGCGACACCACCGGCGCGTTAGGCTTTCACCGAGCCGCCGTGGTGCAATACATCCGCCCGGAGATCATAGGGCTCGTGTTCGGCGGCTTTTTGGCAAGCGTGCTTTGGACGCGCGAGTTCGCGCCGGTTACGGGCAGCTCGCCGTTTGCGAAATTCTTCCTAGGGATTTTCGCGATGATCGGCTGCCTTGTATTTTTGGGATGCCCTTGGCGCGCGTTTTTGCGCCTAGGCGGCGGCGATTTGACCGCGCTAGCCGGATTAGCGGGTCTAATCTGCGGCGTACTCATTGGGTTTTTGCTTAAAAAGCGTGGCTATGAAGCGAGCAAAGAGGCAAGACTTAGCGGCCCGATCGGAATTTTGCCCGTAATACTGGGCGCGGCGCTACTTGCGGCCTTGGTTTTCGGACTCAAAACGGGCGAGGGCGGCGCGCTTTTTATCTCCGCTAAAGGCCCCGGCGCGCAACACGCCGCGGTAGGCATCTCGCTGGCTGCGGGCATTATCGTGGGCGCGGTGATGCACAGAAGCAAATTTTGCAGCGTCGGCGCGTTCGGTAGAATTTTCCGCGGCGATTTCTCGATGTTTTGGGGCGTACTAAGCGTCATCGCGTTTGCGAGCATCGCAAATATCGCGTTTGGGCAATACAAGCTCGGCTTTGAAGGCCAGCCTATCGCACACAACGATTTCGTTTGGAATTTCTTAGGCATGGTGCTCGCAGGACTTTGCTTCAGCCTCAGCGAAGGCTGCCCGGGCAAGCATCTAGTGCAGGCCGGCACGGGAAATTTAAGCTCGGGCGTCTTCGTCATCGGCATGGCGGCGGGCGCTGCGATCGCGCACAATTTCTTGCTCGCAAGCTCGGCTAAAGGCATCACTGAGTTCGCTCCTTACGCGGTCGCGATCGGTTTTGTTTTCGCGCTTTACGTGGGGATTTTTCAAAGACGCGTCGGCTAACGCAGACGTTAGCAGAACTTGGCTCGGTTCGCTGTCATACGCTTGGTGTAACGGCAAACCCATGCTTTAATTGCAAAATTATATACGGTGAAATTTAAAATCGCCGTATAAAATTTTGTGCCGCTATAACTTTAAAAAGTAATTTTTGTGCCTGCGTTAGTAAATTTTAAAGTCATTCTTGCTAGACTACGCATTAAATTTTGCTAAATTTAAGGTTATTTTTGGAATTTACTACAATTTTTTCGGTTTTGTTTTTTGCTATTTCGCTGATTTTTGCAGCATTTTTGTCGAATAGAACTTTTAAAATTGCTGTTGGTATAATTGCACTAATTTATATTTTTGCACTTTGCTTCGATTTGTTGCTATTTTTCGTTTTTGGAAAGCATTTCGGACTATTTGTGATAACATTTTTTTGTACCTCTATAGAAGGCACTCCGATTACAAGTTTTGCGCGTGAAATTGCGATTTTGGTTATGATTTGCGTAGCGATCATATTACTTAGTATAATTATTACCGTACGCATTTTGCATTTTCGTCATAGCTCAAAGCTTGGTATTTTATTTATGCCATGTATTTTAACGGCCTTTTTTTTGAACCCTCTTTACGATGCAGCTAGAGAATATTATCTACAACTGAATCCGCCCGTAGAAGCGATTAAGAAGCAGATTTATCCGTATCTAGCCATTCCACATCCCAAGGCTCCGATAAAGCGTAAAAATATTGTCTATATTTTTTTTAGAGAGTTTTGACGTGCCTATACTGACGAAAGAAATTTTGCCAAACTACACCACATCTAAATGCACTCAAAAATCGTATAGATTTTTCTGAAATACACCAAGTAGTTAGATACTGGTTTTACTATTAAAGGGCTGTTTGGTTCACACTGCGCTGCAAATTATACGTTTGCATCTGCCAAAGATATGGCTTCTGAAAATTTTACTAAAAATATTGTCTGCGCTAGCGAAATTTTACACTCTTTGGGATACCATACCTATTTTATAAAGGGCGCTGACTTAAATTTTCAGGGTACTAGAGGCTTTTTGCGTCAAAGAGGTTATGACGAGATTAAGGGGAGAGACGAAATTTTAGCCGTGGATCCCGGTTCATACTAACGAATGGGGTGTGGATGACGATGATATGCTTCGTGTGGCATGGAATGATTTTGAGCGTCTAAACAAAGTAGGTAAGCCGTTTTTGTTCTCACTTCTCACGATTGGTACGCACACTCCAAGTGGATTTATCCCGCGCTCATGTGAAGGGCTGGAATATAATGAAAATACCGTGCCAATGCTATGCGCGGTACATTGCAGTGACCTATTAGTGAGTAAATTTATTGAGCAAATCCGCTCAAGTCCATATGCAGCGAACACAATCATTGTACTGCAAAATGATCATCCGCTATTTTATAAAAATGCTATAGATGGTGGCTTTGGCGATGGACTTAAAGACGAGCGGGACTTATTTGTGATACTGGATGATGATTTGGATGGAGAGTTCGAGATCAAAAAGCGTGGTACCTCGTTCGATACTTTTACAACTGTGCTTGGGTATTTAGGAATCTTGGATGAGATGAATTTCGGCAGAAACCTGCTCTCGCGCGAGAGCTTACCATTTGATGCCGATGATGAATTCTTTGTAAACGCAAGTAGAATTTTACCCAAGCTTTCTTATGACGAAGCGGTACGAGCACAGCAAGAGTCTAACAAATAGACTCATTTTTGTCACCTCAAGTAGTATAAACGGATATAAAACTCCCTCGTTTTAATCCTTGCCGATTGCGATTTACATTTGAGGCATTTATTTACAACAATCATGGAATTTTGTAAATATAAGAGTTCTATATTATGTATCTAGCTAGCCGTGATATCGTAAAATTATGTTTATATTGCACCGCAAATTCGCTTTTACTAAGTGTAGCATACAGATTTAACACTTATTGCGTTTAACTGACAAGATGGATCTTGGCACTATAACCCGACCAAAATTAGCCATATATACTTTTTGGCAGCTGCCGCATACTTTTAGCGCCACGCCGCCGCGATATAGCTCCTTTAGTTTGGCGACTAGATCGATGTCGTAATCCCCGGGTTTTTCGGTGCTATCTCTTACGAGATCGACCGCGTCATTCATAAGAAAAATTCTTACCTCCTCGCCTTTTTTATGCAAGTTATCTGCTAGCCTCAATGCGTTGTAGGCGTTGTCCGAGCCGTTATACGGCTGATTTGCCAGGATCAGTAGGATTTTCATTTTGCGCCCCTTCGTTTAAAATTATATTGAAAAGAATTTTATATCAAAGCGAGTTTGCATTGCCTTAAATTTAAGCTCGAGGATCGGAATGGTTAAATTTAGTCTTTATAAATTTAATTTTTATCGCGATGAGCTTCATTTATAGCTTCGCTAAGGCTTTTTAGCAGCTCGCCCGCGGCCTCCGCTTTATCGCGCGCGCCGCGATTTTTGCCGTTTGAAACGCCGGGCCCCGCCCCGCTTACGCAGTCTTGCACGAAATACCACCAAAAGTACCCGCCCACGTAGTTTTTCACGTAGCGCGGCATCGTATAATACCGCTTCATCATCGCCTTTTTGCTCGCCTGCATAGCGTTCGCCGCCGTGTTTCCGCACTCGCCGATGCCGAGCTTTGAAGCGGGAAAGGCGCTTTGCAGATCGGTAAAAATTTCGCTCCAATCAGGCGCAAAGCCCTCGTTGTCGTCCTCGTAGTAGCTTACGAAAAGATAATCCAGCCCATCTTTCATATCCTGCGGCACGAATTTTCGCAGCCACTCGTGCATTTCTATTTTTTGTACTCCGCTCGGAGTATAATACGCCGTCAGCGCCGTCTTGGCGCCTTTTTTGTGGATGAGCTCGAAGGCCGCGATCATCTTAGCGGCGATGAAATTCGCATCGTCCCCGAGCCACCCCTCGCCGTTTATTTCGTTGCCGATCTCCCAGATCTGCACGTAGGGCGCGAGCGCGGCGAAGGCGTCCGCGAACCTCTTTTCGTAGCTTTTCACGCTTTTGTACGAGCTCATCTCGTAGGAGTCCACGGGGCAGGCCATCACGTACGAAACCTCGCTAAGTCGCCTAAAAAGGGGTTCGTACTCGTGCGGGCTAATTTCTTTTGACATCACGACGCGTACGGTCGGCTTTGTGGGTAGGGCTTGCAGGGCGCGCACGATGCTCTGCAGCTTCGCGCCCGAGGCGTCTTGCGCGTCCTCGTACCAGCCGTCGTCGATCGTAACGCCCCAGATGAAGTCGGATTTAGAATTTTGCTTTGAAATTTTATTTGGATTTTCGCCGTAAAGCGCCCCGCAAAATAGCGCCCCGCAAAATAGCGCGAGAAATATGTGTTTGAAATAGACCACGGCTTGTTCCTTGATTTGAAATTTTAAAAATTTAGCTCTTTGCTGGTCTTTCCGCAACGGATCAAGCAATCAAAATTTATCTTTTGCCTCTAAGATCATAAGAATAATACGAACGAGAAAAGCCCTCTACGCTGAATATAGCAAAAGCGTTAAGCGCAAGAGCCGCTAAGCTGAGCAGCACCGTAGCAGGCAGCGAAAAACGTGCCAAAAACGCATTTGCAATAGCTGCAAGTACAAGCGCGATAAAGCAATATGAAAATATCGCGACTCCACTAGTGTCGGCAAGCTCCTGATAAAATCTATAAAAAAATAGAAACGATGCGATGAATCCCAATGCAAGTAGTATTTGAGCGATGATGCCGCCCGCTAGAAATATAAATAACAATACGCCTATAAATATTGCCGCAAAGGCAATGGCTACGTTGCGCAAAAGGCTGCGGCTTGCGGTAAGTTTAGAGATATTATAAATGCTAAAGATAAAAAGCACGAATGCCGCTGCGCTTAGTAATACTCCTAATCCGCCGTAAATTCCTAATAGCAATAGCACTAGTTCAGCTATAGCTTTTAAGGCGCAGGCCGCGATGAAGGTGTATTTGATGAGTGCTACTTCTTTTTCTTGAGGGTTTGAGGGCTGCTGGCCTTGAGTGTGGAGGTAGTCGTTTAAGTCCATGGTTGCTCCTTGAAATTTATGCAGAAGTATATCTAAAAAACGAATAGGTAAAAATAAATTTCAAAATTTAACGGCTCGCAGGCGGATATGTTGTATAAAGCAGGCGCCGCATAAAGGCGGGTAAATTTAAGAGATAAATTTTAAAATTTAGATTGGAATTTCGGCGCTGGCGCGGCGGGTAAATTTCAAGCAGGCTGTAAATTTAAAAAGATGTGAGATAAAATTTCGCGCAGATCTGCAAATTTAAAATCCGCAAATCCGCGCAGACTGCTACAAGCGTGACTCGTAGCGACGTAGCGTGTAAAGACGTTTAAGCATCTTTTTGCGAGCTGAAATTTTTTGCTTTTTGCGGACTTCCGTCATCGGCTCAAAAAATCGTCTCGCGCGAACCTCGGTAACGACTAGGTTACGATCAGTCTGCTTCTTAAAGCGTCTGTAAGCTTCGTCAAATGATTCGTTCGGATATACCTTTACTCCAGGCACTTTCCTCACCGCCTTTCAAAAAAATGAATTGTGAGTTTAGCGAAAAATTCCTTAAATTTGCTTTTGAAGCGCTTTTTTATACTTCCACACGCTTCTGTTGTTGCGAGTATCTATCATCGAAAGTTCTAAAAGTAGGCCTTCGCTTGCTTGCGCGGTAGAATTTTTAGCTGCAGAATTTAAGCTTTTTGCTTTTTTAGATCCTGCCTTACCGTCGTTTGCCACAGCGGGGCTTTGCGGTAAAATTTTACCTACCAAGATGTAATCTGGCGCGTAGATCGAGCCGCTTTCTACGGCGTGATAGCCACGGCTTACGCCATCGTTGCTAAATACGAGTTCATCTTTACTTGGGGCGTCTGTGACGACTGCTTTGCCTGAATGCAACAGCGAAATTCTAATTTTTTTGCTTAAAAATTCTGCATCTACGCCGTGCGCGTTTGTTCCGTCCAGTGGCTCGATACCGACGACGCTGAATCTACCGCCTTTCTTTCCGACTATGCGCTTTGAGAGCAGATCAGCGATGCTTTCGCCCGCGATGCGCTCCAGATATGCGTTTGGATATCCTGCGTGATCGATGCCTCCGGTAAGCGCCGAATTATCCGTGTTTTTAGAGCCTTTAAGCGCAGCGCAGCCCGCTAAAAAGGCACACAGCAAGATCACGAAAAAACTTATTTTAAAATTTTTCATAGTATTTCCAAATTTTATAAAATAAACTCCGCGATTATAGCGAGATTTGGTTAAATTTCGTTTTTTCTGGATAAAATTATGTAATAAACATTCCGCTCATTTTTAATTTGAATTAAAGATTCCTTGATATACTTTCTGCCAATTTATTCAGAAAATTCTCGGGGTGCTTATGAAAAAAATCATTAAAAGAGACGGAAGTTTTCAAGAATTTCAATCCTACAAAATAAAAGATGCTATCAAAAAAGCCTACAAAAGCGTGGGTAGTGAGTTTGACGAAAAAGTCTTTGATAACGTAATGGGCGCGATCGTTTTTAAGGATAAATTAAGCGTCGAAGATATTCAAGATCTCATCGAGAAAAAGCTCTTCGAAGCGGGCGATTTCGCCGTTTTAAAAAGCTTCATGATCTACCGCCACACGCACAAGATGCAGCGCGAGCATATTTTGGGGCTTGAGGAGGATACGACCTATATCAACTGCACCCAGACGGTCAACGAATACATTAGCAAGCAGGATTGGCGAATTTTAGCAAATTCCAATACCAGCTACTCAAACGCAGGCCTCATCAACAACACCGCCGGTAAGGTCATCGCAAACTACTGGCTCGATAAAATTTACTCTCGCGAGGAGGGCGCGGCGCACCGAAACGGCGACTATCATATCCACGATCTGGACTGCCTTACGGCGTATTGCGCGGGCTGGAGCTTGCGCGTGCTTCTAAACGAGGGCTTTAACGGCGTGCGCGGTCGCGTCGAGAGCAAGGCGCCGAAGCATTTCCGCGAAGCGCTGTATCAGATGGCGAATTTCCTTGGAATTTTACAAAGCGAATGGGCGGGCGCACAGGCGTTTAGCAGCTTTGACACCTATCTGGCGCCATACGTTTTCCGCGATAAATTAAGCGACGATGAGGTCAAAAAGGCGATCACGAGCTTCGTATTCAACCTAAACGTCCCAGCGCGCTGGGGTCAGAGCCCGTTTACCAATGTCACCATCGATATGACCTGCCCGGATGATCTAAAAACGCAGATTCCTACGCATAATAACGAGCATCTGTTTAAAAATTTACGCGACGAGGAGCTTTTGGCTGAGGCTAAAAGGCGCGGCAAGGACTCGCTCGAGGCTTTGACTTACGGCGATTTCGAGCCTGAGATGAACCGCATTGTGATCGCGTTTTACGAGGTTTTAACGACGGGCGATAAGTGCGGTCAGCCCTTTACCTTCCCGATTCCTACGGTAAATTTAACGGAGGAGTTTGATTGGGATACTCCTGCGGCTGACGCCGTGTTTGAAAACACCGCTAAGGTAGGCTCTAGCTATTTTCAAAATTTTATCGGCTCGCAATATATCACGAATGAAAAGGGCGAGCGTGTACCCAATCCAAAGGCGTATAAACCAGGTGCTGTGCGCTCGATGTGCTGCCGCTTGCAGCTTGATCTGCGCGAGCTTCTTAAGCGCGGCGGAGGACTTTTCGGAAGCGCAGAGATGACGGGAAGCATCGGCGTCGTAACGATAAATTTAGCCCGCCTAGGCTATCTGTATAAAAATAACGAAGAGGCGCTTTATGCGAGGCTGGACGAGCTTTTAGAGCTTGCTAAATCGACGCTTGAAAAGAAGCGAAAATTTGTTACCGAGATGTTTGAGCGCGGCTTGTATCCATATACGAAGCGCTATCTGCCGGGCTTTAACAACCATTTCAGCACCATCGGTATCAACGGCGCAAACGAGATGATCCGAAATTTTAGTGGAAATAAAGAGGATATTACGACGGAATTCGGGCGTAAATTTGCCCTTAAGATGGTTGAGTATCTGCGCGAGAAGATCCGCTCGTTTCAGGAACAGACTGGCAATCTATACAATCTCGAAGCCACGCCTGCCGAGGGCACGACGTATCGCTTCGCCAAAGAGGATAAGAAACGCTACGCAGATATCATCCAAGCGGGATTTGATAAAAATATATATTACACCAATTCAACGCAGCTTCCGGCAAATTTCGGAAGCGATCCGTTCGAGGCGCTGGCGATGCAGGACGAGCTGCAAAGCTCCTATACCGGCGGCACGGTGCTGCATCTGTATATGAAGGAGCGCATCAGCTCGGCTCAGGCGTGCAAACAGCTCGTAAAAAGCGTAGTGCAAAACTACAAACTTCCTTATATCACGATCACGCCGATTTTCAGCGTATGCCATAAGCACGGCTACATCGCGGGCGAGCATGAATACTGCCCGAAATGCGACGAGGAGCTGCTTGCGGAATACAAGGCCAAGCAGAGCAAGGGCGCCTAAATAGCGATTTAAATTTTAATCTTAATGAAAGGATGGAGAATGGAATTTCCAAAAGAGTTAGAAGCAAAACGCACAAAATGCGTCGTTTACACGAGAGTAATGGGCTATTTACGCCCGGTAGAGAGCTTTAATATCGGAAAGAAGGGCGAACACAAAGAGCGCGTCTTTTTTGAAGAGAAAAAAGACAAAAAGCAGATCGCCTAGTCGCCGCTACCGGCCAAATGCAACAAACGCATACGAAGCCGCCGCAAGCCTTAAACCTGCGTAACGCGCAGATTTACGAGATCACGCCGTTTACGATGCTTGATTTTCCTGATCACATCGCCGCGATTGCGTGGTTTTGCGGCTGCAATATGCGCTGCAATTACTGCTACAACCCACAAATCGTTACTTCACGGGGTAAAATTTCAAACGAAGAGTTTCTGCGCTTTTTGGATGCGCGCGCGGGCAA
The DNA here is from genome assembly GCA_963524395.1 of uncultured Campylobacter sp. Classification (GTDB taxonomy): domain Bacteria; phylum Campylobacterota; class Campylobacteria; order Campylobacterales; family Campylobacteraceae; genus Campylobacter_B. Next base: position 10,400 of record CAURGM010000029.1, on the reverse strand, counting down.
GCTTCAGGGCATCGTATTTAGCGGCGGCGAATGCACCTGTGCGAGCGATTTTATCCCGCTGGCGCACGAAGTTAAGCGGCGCGGCTTTTTGCTCAAGGTTGACACCAACGGCTCAAATCCGAAAAAGATTGAAGAGGCGCTAAGCCTAGGGCTGATCGATTATATAGCGCTTGATTTTAAGGCGCCGCGGCAGGATTTTGAGCTCATTACAAAGTCAAGCTTATACGATAAATTTCTGCAAACTCTTAGGCTTTTGCTGCGGCAAAATTTTAAATTTGAGGTGCGAACGACCGTGCATGCCGATTTTTTAAACAAAGCAAAGATTGAGCAGATGGCGCAAATTTTATGGAGCGAGGGTTATCGCGGCGTCTATTATCTGCAAAACTTCCTGCCCACCGGCGATAATTTCGGCAATTTAGACGCACCGCTTGCGAGCTTTGATCCGAGCAAAATTCGTACCGAGCTAAAGATCGAACTTCGAAATTTTGATTAAATTTACGCCGCCGCGCGCGTTTTACGGCAATTAATGCGATGAAATTTTATTTAGCGCGCCGCGCATTGTTTGGCGTATATTGAGCTGCGATAAAATTCGCCTCGCCGTTTGCCGCAGGCATTAGCACGAAGCAAATAAACGAAATCGCACCGTAGTTCCACCTTTAAAATTTCTTTTCAAAGCTCCGTCATAAAATTTTATCATAAAGCTTTGCCGTAAAATTCCATCTCGAAATTTCGACCGTTCAGCTAGCATAAAATTTCGCCTCACTCGGCTGGCTATGGAATTCCGCCATGTGCTCCTGCCGAGCTGTGTGCGTCTTATAAAATTCCGCGCAAATTTACGGGTAAAATTTCACGCCTTTAAATTTTGCCCGCAAAGCCTTCGATAAGATTTTTTTCGTTACAATACGCCCTAAATTTTTAAAAAGGCAAAAAATGGATAGGAAAAAAATCTACAACCCCTTCTCCGACGAGACGCTTACCGATCGCAAGATCTTTGGCGGCAATCCGCAGGGAATTTTAAATTTTACCAAGGCGAAATATCAATGGGCGCTGAAGCTTTGGGATCTGATGGAGGCTAACACCTGGTTTCCAAAAGAGGTCGATACCACCGACGACGTGCGCGATTATAACTTCAATCTCACAAGCGCCGAGAAGCGGATGTACGATCTTGTGTGGAGTCAGCTGATATCGATGGATAGTTTTCAGACCAACAATCTCGCCGATAATATCAATCCCTACATCACGGCTCCGGAGATCAACGCCGTGCTCGCTCGCCAAGCCTACGAAGAGGCCAACCACAGCAAATCCTACGCCGTCATGGTCGAGGCGATCTGTGAAAATACCGATCTGATTTACGAGATGGAGAAGCACGACGATATGCTCCGCAGGAAAAACGACTACATCTCAAGCGTCTATGAGGAGCTTGCGGGCGAGGTTAGCGACGATAAGCTGCTGCTAGCGATGGTGGCGAATCAAATTTTAGAGGGCATCTACTTTTATAGTGGCTTTACGTCGATCTATGCGCTTGCTCGCGCGGGCAAGATGCTAGGCAGCGCGCAGATGATCCGCTTCATACAGCGCGACGAGATCACGCATCTGCTGCTCTTTCAAAACATGATAAATTCCGTCCGCAAGGAGCGCGCCGATTTGTTTAACAAACGCAACGTGGATAAAATTTACGAGATGTTCGAAACGGCGGGAAACTTAGAGATCGATTGGGGCAAATACATCACGGATAACCAAATCATGGGCTTTACGGACGACATCATCGAAGAATACATCCACTATCTGGTCGATCAGCGCCTGCTCGCCATCGGGCTTGAGAAGCGATACGGCGCGAAACATCCGATAAAATGGGTAGATGATTTTTCTAAATTTAACGATCAAAAGAGCAATTTTTTCGAGAGCAAGGTCACGAACTACAGCAAAGGAAGCTTGAGTTTCGATGATTTTTAGCGGATTTTGCGGTTTGAAATTTTGCTCCGCTGCATCGCAGCGCCCGCGCTTGGACGGCATTTTTAAAAATTTTATCGGCCCTAGATTTAAACAAAGCGAAAGCTTTCGCGGCTTTAAATTTAACGTCTGGTCGGGCGGGAGCGCGCTATGGTCTCGCTAGAGCGGCTTCGCTGCGAAAAGATGGCGAATGACATCGCCGAACAGGTTAGCTTAAATCCGGCGCTTTTTGAGGCGTTTTGTAGCGTCGCTAGAAGCGAGTTTGCCCCGCTGGGCGCGCACGCCTTTAGCCTCAACGCGCAGCCCATTTTGGCTAGTCAGTGGATCAGCTCGCCGCTGACGGTCGCGCGCATGACGATGGCGCTAAACGTCGATCCGAAAGTCGAGAAAATTTTAGAGATCGGCTGCGGCAGCGGCTATCAGGCGGCGATTTTAAGTAGGATGGTTCACCGCGTTTTTGCCGTCGAGCGCGTCGAGCGGCTGGTGGGCGAGGCGAAAAGGCACTTTGCAAATCTCGGGATTTCAAACATCAGTCTGCGTCATGACGACGGCAACGCGGGGTGGAAAAATTTTGCTCCTTTCGATAGGATATTGCTCTCCGCGTGCGCCGAGCGGATCGACGAGCGGCTGTTTGCACAGCTGGCAATCGGCGGAATTTTGGTAGCTCCGATGAATAGAGGCGGCTCGCAAAAGATTGTTAGATTTAATAAAATTTCGCCGTCCGAGATCAAAGAAGAGGAGCTCGGCGCTTGCGAATTCGTCCCGCTGGTGCAGGGTCGCGGATAGATCTAGCGCGCAGTAAATTTTAAAATTTCCTATCGCCGCGGGCGCGTAAATTTAATAAAATTTTGCTTTCGCGCTTCGCCGCGATATCAGAGTTTTATTAATTATTTATTTAAATTCAAGTACAATACACAATTTTAATCTTTCGAGGATGAGTCATGCAAGATTTTAGCAAGGAAAAGATAGAGTCGCTGGTCGCCAGCTGGAAAAATCACAACAAAAACCAATTCTGGCTTAAAAAACAAACCGCGATTTCAAAGTATTTAGGCGAGATCAAGCGCTGCCTGGCGAGCTTTGATGAGACCGAGAACGAGTTTTTGCAAACTTTATATATAAATCTCAGCGACGGCAATCTTAGAAGCTGCAAAATTTTATCTTTGGGCGAGAAATTCGCGCACGCCGAGTATTTCTTTATGGATCAGTTTTTTGATTCCAATATCAGCGCGTTTTATTATGATTTCGCTTTTAAAGACCGCATCGTCGGCAAAAAGGAGTTGTTTCCTAAAAATGCCGTAAAAAGCGTAGATAGCGTGCTTAGCGGCGAGGACAAAAACATCGTCTCGCTTTATGTTTTTATCGAAAATATCGTTAAAAATTTCAATAGCTATTCGCAGGAGCGCACCGCTCGCGATATTTTCAAACAAAAGCTAGTCAATTTCTACGACGAGCTTTACAGACTTCTTACGGCGGTGGATAGCGCTTTGGCGATCGATTTTTTCGACGTCGCGCTGCATAATCAGCCCTTCGTATTGATGGAATTTTTAAAATCCGCGATAAATGCCGATAATTTCTATCTGATCGACAGCTACCTAAGCGACGACGGGATGCTAAATTTAGGGCTTGCCGAGGACGGCGATTTTGCGCAAATTTCGCGCGAGAAGCTCTATCTACTAGCTAGTATATTTGCGCAGTGCAACGACGAGCTTCCGACGCTCGTTTATCGCGATGAAACCGCACAAATTTTATCCTTGCTCTACGACGAAAAGGTTGAAATTTTCGAAGAATTTTACGAAGTAAGTTCGCGATTTATCGCGGAATTTACCCCGTATCCGCAGGACGTCGTGGGAGCGGCTAGGATCGTGTATTCCTCGCTATTTTTCGAATACGTCAAAAACTACAAAAGCGAAGAGGTCGCGAAAAATACGATCTTTTACGGCGCGATCGGTACCGGCAAGACCCGCAGATTGCGGTCTTTGATCGCCGAAAAGAAGCTTGCGGCGAAAAATTTCCGCTACGTTTGCCTGCACGAAGGCTTTGAATATCGCGATTTCATCGACGGATTTTACTGCGAAAGCTTCATTAGCGGCGAGTTTAAGGCGCTGTGCAAAGAGGCGCTAAACGATCCGAAGGGCGAGTATTATTTTCTGATCGACAATGCAGGTGCTGCGAGCTTGGATAAAATTTTTGGCGAGGCTGCGGTGCTTTTGGATCGCCGCTACGACGAGGAAGACGAGCTTTCGCTGATCCGCACGAAAAACTCCCACATAATTGACGGCTTTGAAGAGGGCGAAAAAGCGCGCGCCAGCGTCGTTTTAAAGGACGGCCGCTCATATTTTGCGGTGCCTAAAAATTTATACGTCCTATGCACTCTAAGTGATCATAAATGCGTTTCGCCGTCGATCGCAAAGGCGTTTAGATGGATCAGATGCGAGTGCGATTACGGCGCGCTTGAGGATTATTTAAGAGATCGCGAGATCGTAAACGCAAGCGCGGTCGTTGCGGTTTGCAAGGCGCTGAATAAGTTTATCGCCGATGAGGCGGGCGGTCTCTGCGCGATCGGACACGGCGTATTTATGGGGCTCGCGCGCTATCAAAACAACGCTCAGATCATGCAAGAGGGGCTAAACGGCTTTTTTGCCGAGGTGCTGGAGCCGATCTTTAGGTGCGCAGCAAGGAGCGAAGATGCCGCTGCGAGACTTGGTGAGCGTATCGCTGAAGCCAAGAGCGTGTTTAAATTTTAGTCGCCGCTTACTGGAGATGGCTATTTGCAATGAAATTTTAAAATTTTATTGCACTGCGTTTCATTTTTGCTCGCGGATACGGCGCGCGAAATTGGGTTTAAATTTTATTTTACGCCGCGCGGGTTTACAAGACGATTATAGCGCCATTTTATTTGCTGCGCAGCGCATCGACTGGATTGATTAATTTGCTATAAATTTAGACTTAAAATTTTAATCCTCGCTCGACCATACTTATCGGAGTGCAGGGGCAGGATTAGAGTAAATTTTGATCTTTAAATTTAGCCTCAGCCGCTAAATTTACACAAAATCTTTATTTTGAAATTCTGCAGTATTTTCTAAGCGGAATTTTGCTTGTCGGCGCAATCGCCGTTTTGATTAAATTTGATTGAATTGAAGTGGGCCTATAAATTTAAGCGACGCATGCTTTTAAATTTAGCCCAAAAGTCCTGCGCCTTTTACCCTCTGCGAGCGATCCGCCGCATAGATCCTATTCCCGCCTACTACCTTGCCGCCTTCGATTTTACCGCCCTTTACGTCGTATTTCCAGATCGGCGCGGCCGCCTTGAAATCCTCCACAAACTCGTTTATGAGCGCCAGAGCGACCTTGCGCTGCGGGCTTACGATGCCTGCGACGTAGGAGCTTTCGTGGATCGGCACACCCCCGTTTGCATGTGCAAAAAGCACGAATGCGCCCTGTGCCGCGGCCTTTTGCTGCCACGCTTCAAACCACGTCCGCAAAATCGGCTCGTAGATATCAAAGCTAAGCGCGCAGATGCCGCCCTCTTCGCGCACGATGCCCACAAAGGTGATGAACGCGCCGCAATTTGCGTCTTTAAATTTAGCATACCAGCGCGATAAAATCGCATCTACGTCCAAGCTGCCCTCATAAATTTCAGGCTTGGTCCCGCCTAAAATTTCTTGGTTAAATTTGGCCTCGCTCATCGCCGCTTCCTAAGCTTAGCCGCCGCAAACGGGAGGCAAAAGGCTTACGCGATCGCCGGATTTAAGCGCGAAATTCGCATCATAAACCATCTTATCATTTACCGCTACGGCGCAGTTTGCGAGCCACTCCCGCAGACTTTCGTCCTTTTGCAGCTCCGCTTTTACCTCCTGCAAGGAGTTTGCGTTTAGGCGCAGGGGCTCGCGCCCGATCGGCCCTAAAAATTCTACCTCTACCATTTTTATCCTTTTTTAAAGATTGGGCGATTTTAACCAAAAATTCATAAAATTTTATATAATTGCGTAAAAATTTAATGAGGAAAAACGATGAAAATCGATGAAATTTCGACCCCCGCTTACGTGTGCGAGGAGCAAAAACTGGTAAAAAATTTAGAAATTTTACGCGGCGTAGGCGAGCAAAGCGGCGCAAAAATTTTATGCGCGCTAAAAGGCTTTGCGTTTAGCTTCGCGATGCCTTACGTAGACAAATACCTTTGGGGCGCAACTTGCAGCGGCCTGCACGAGGCGAAATTTGCCGCGGAATTTATCAAAAACGGCGAAATCCACACATACTCGCCAGCGTTCAAAGAGGATGACTTGGATGAAATTTTAAAAATTTCAAACCACGTCGTATTCAATAGCGCCGCGCAGTGGCAAAAATATCGCGCAAAAGCGCTTGCAGCGGGCACATCGTGCGGCTTGCGACTAAATCCGCAGACCTCCTTCGCGCCCAAAGACGCTTACAATCCGTGCGGCAGCTTTAGCAGGCTCGGGATGAGCCTTGAAGCGCTGCAGCGGGCGATCTTGCAAGACGGCGAGTTTCTGCGCGGCATCTCGGGGCTACATTTTCACGCGCTGTGCGAAGAGAGCGCGCAGAGCCTAGAGCGGGTGCTCGAGGTTTTCGAGGCGAAATTTAGCAAGTATTTCGGAGGCCTAAAGTGGCTAAATTTCGGCGGCGGTCATCACATCACTCGCACAGGCTACGACGTGGAGCTGCTGATAGATCTGATCAAAAAATTTCGCGAAAAATATGGAGTCGAAATTTATCTTGAGCCCGGCGAAGCAGTCGGCTGGGAGTGCGGGTATTTGGTCGCTAGCGTGCTTGATATAGTAGAAAACGGCGCTAAAATCGCTATCTTAGACGCCTCTTCTGAAGCTCATATGCCTGATACCGTGCTGATGCCGTATCGTCCTGCGGTGCGCGGCGAGAGTAAGAGCGGTAAATTTAGCTATCGTTTCGGCGGAAATACCTGCCTCGCAGGCGATGTCGTAGGGCTTGAGAGCGGGCAGCCCGAGTATAAATTTGACGCGCCGCTAAATATCGGCGATCGGGTGATTTTCGAGGATCAGATCCATTATACGATCGTGAAAAATACGACCTTTAACGGCATCAAGCTGCCAGATCTCGTCTTGGTAGATGAGCGCGGAGAGGTTTTAATGATCAAAGAATTCGGCTACGACGAGTATGCGAGGCGAAACTAGCGCCGCACTTAATGCAAAAATGTAATTTTGCTTTGTAAGAAAATTTTTTGCAAAAAATGATATAATCGGCTTAAATTTCATATCTAAGGAAATCCATGAAAAGATTGTTTCTCGCGCTTTTCGCCTGTATTTATGTGCAGGCCGAAGAGAAAAAATATGCCGATATTGTGCAGGGAAATAGCGATGTTTGGGGCAATGCAAGGCTTGAAAACATCGATAGCTACGGCAACGGCTTCGGCCCGATTTTTCTGCAATTTCAAGGACATCTGCAAAGCTCGGGCTTTTTTGCGTGGCTGGCGCTGGGTGCGGTTTTGGGCGTAATCATAGCTTTTATTGGGCACTACGCGATCATAGGGCCGAAGCACTTCGATCATCACGCGGGCAAGCCGATCTATGCATTTAATAAATTTGAGCGACTATACCATCTTGTAGCGGCCGTAGCATGGGCGATCTTGGTTCCGACAGGCTTGATTATGATGTTTGGCGAGGAATTTGGCGGCGGCGCTTTCGTGAGATTTTGTAAAAACGCTCACGGACTGGCTACGATAGCGTTTGCGATTGCCGTTGTGCCTATGCTAGTGACATGGTTTTGGCGTATGCTACCGCGAACTTACGATATCAGATGGATGATGATCGTGGGCGGCTATCTAAGCAAAAAGAAGCGCGCAATCCCTGCGGGTAAATTTAACGCCGGCCAAAAGGCGTGGTTTTGGGTCGCGACTTTAGGAGGTATAGTGATGATAGCGACGGGTGCGTCAATGTTTTTCCTAGACTACGATATCCCTGCGATGAGAAGTGCGCTAGGTATGAGTCAGATCGAAATTTTAAGAGCAAGCGCGATTATTCATAATTTTTTGGGCGCGGTCTGCGCGGTGTTTTTGCTCGTGCATATCTATATGGCGGTCTTTGCGATCAGCGGTGCCATCCACTCGATGATCGACGGACACAAGCCGGAGGAGGAAGTTTACGTACTTCACCACTACTGGTATCGCGAGCTGCTCGATAAAGGGCAGATCGCTAAATCGCAATTTGAAGCGAAGTACCCGCGCTTATAATTTGGGTAAATTTATGCGGGCCTGCTTGCGCGCGGCTCGCATTAGCTTTGAGGTTCAAAGAATTTTATTTTTAAGGATTACATATGCAACTAGATTGTCGCAATTTAAATTGCCCGGAGCCGCTTTTGCGCGCTAAAAAAGCCCTCGGTGAGCTAAAAATCGGAGAGAGTTTAGAAATTTTAGTAAACGACGTAGCGCCGCGCGAAAACATAAAGCGCTTTTTGGCCAAAAACGGCTTTGAAGCGCAAATTTCACAAGCGGGCGCCGACACGCTTATAAAAACCGTAAAAACGTACGAGCTGAAAGATGAAAATATCGACGATATTTATTGTGACGTCACGGCGCCAAAAAGAGGTAAGGTGATATTTCTAAACGAGGAGCAGTGCGGAAGCGGCCCGATCGGAAAGAGCCTGCTTGCTAAATTTTTAGGCGCGGCGCTAAGCCTAGACGAAAAGCCAGCGAAGGTGATCTGCGTAAATAACGCCGTACATATAACCACAAACCGCGGTCACGAATGCTTTGAGGCGATCAAGAAGCTAAACGAAGCGGGGTCTGAAATTTTAAGCTGCGGAAGCTGTCTGGAGAGCTATAAACTAGTCGATAAGCTCTCGATCGGCGAGATTTCAAATGCATACGAAATCATGGACGTCCTATCAAAATACGAAGTAATCAAACTATGATCTACAGAGATTTTAACCTCACGAAATTTATTGCAGCCGCCGGTTGAGCCGCCAAGCTTGACCCGGCGGGTCTAACCGAAAATCTTGGAAATTTAATCGAACCTAATGCAAGCCTGCTTTCGTCCACCTGCAGCAACGAAGATGCGAGCGTATTTCGCATAAATGACGATCTTGCGCTAGTGCAAACGCTCGATTTCATCACCCCTTTGGTGGATGATCCGTTTATTTTCGGACAGATCGCAGCAGCAAACTCCCTAAGCGACGTATTTGCGATGGGCGGCGAAGTGATAAACGCCCTAAACATCGTGGGTTTTGACGATTGTCATTTCTCAAACGAAATTTTGCGCGAAATTCTGCGCGGCGGTAAAGACAAGATCAAAGAGTGCGGAGGGGTCTTGGTGGGCGGACACACTATCTCTACTCCCGAAATTTATTACGGGCTTAGCGTCACGGGGCGCGTAAATCCGCGTAAATTTTGGAGTAATAATACAGCGCGCGAAGGCGACCTACTGATCCTAACAAAACCTCTCGGTACGGGCATCATCGCTACGGCTATTAAGGCGAAATTTCTTAAATTTGAAGAATTTCGTGACGCGGTAGAGAGCATGATTTTGCTAAATTTTTATGCCGTGGGCGCGCTAGCGGGTTTAAAAATACATGCCGCAACGGACGTGACGGGCTTTGGACTGCTTGGACACGCGCTTGAGATGATAAATGAGAAGGTAAGTTTTAAAATTTATCCTAGCAAAATTCCGCTTTTAAAAAGCGCCCTCAGATGCCTTGATGAGGGTCTGATCCCCGCCGGAAGCTATAAAAATTTAAAATTTATCGTACCGGACATTGATTCCGAACCGGACATAGCGCTTTGCGACGCACAAACCAGCGGTGGACTTCTACTTGCCGTAGCGGAAAATGACGCAGCGCGAGCGCTTGTAAATTTAAAAAACGCAGGCTACGCTAGTAGCGCTATCATTGGCGAAGTAGTGGCGCGTGCCGAGCATAAAATTTATTTAGTTTAAATTCCTTTCCATTCAGCCCCCTTTAAGCATCGCTCTTGTATAATCACAATTCTGTTTCGCACCGAGCCGAACCTGCTTCCTTAACTCTTAAGTCCTAGTAGTTTTAGCCTTTTAGCGAACGCGTTTTTTAAAATTTTAACTGTTAAAAACAAATATCTTTAGTCAATCTTTGAAATCTAAACAAGTGATCGATTGAGCCTATGGATTTAGATCCGTTAAAGGATTTAAGTTCATAAAAACAATGTTACAAAAACATAAAGTTTTTAGATTAAAAACTTCATATCGACTCTCTAAAGCTTGATTCAATTATTTGGATCTAAACTAACTAAACATTGGTTTTTAAATTTAATTATGCGGATAATAGGTTTTATCTGCATAATATACGCCGCTTCCGATAGAAGCGGTGTGCTTTAGAGGTTTCCAAAGGGCGCAGCTCTTTGGTCGCAAAGACTAGCTTCGCTAGTCTGCGAAATCAAATAAATATGGAGAGTTTGATCCTGGCTCAGAGTGAACGCTGGCGGCGTGCCTAAT
>CAURGM010000028.1:0-23998 GCA_963524395.1 uncultured Campylobacter sp. | reverse complement strand
GAATTTTAGAATTTTAGAATTTTAGAATTTTAGAATTTTAGAATTTTAGAATTTTAGAATTTTAGAATTTTAGAATTTTTAAGGCGCGGAATTCTCGCGCCTTTACTTTAATTGTTTGAGAGTTGTTGTTTATTTGTTATTATATTATTTTTAATGTAGCCCAAGATAAACAAAATCGCATTTTATAAAATCTTTCTTTTAGGAAATCTTTAAAATTTATTTATATTTGTTCCATATCCATATAAAATTTAAGCAAAAAAAATGTAAAATAGTAGCTAAAAATTATGTTATTGACCGGAGGGTAGTATCATGAAAGTTAAGAGTTTTAGCTTTGCGCCCATTTTGGCGCTGTTGTTTTGTTTCGTGGCGGGGGCCTTTGCGGATAATAGACCCAATATTAAGATCAATCCCGCCGTTATAGATCCTTGGGAATACCCTGATAGTGGCGTGATTAATAGTAGTGATCCGCATTGGTATTGGTATTCAAGCGGTGAATGTGGAGATGGCGCCGGTCATAATCATTGTGGAACATGGAATTTTAGTGGTATTCGAGATTGGAAAAATCAAACCCCTGTAGTTAGATTTGGCGGTCCCGGTACCTATGTATTTGGAGACTATGCCGTAGCTGGAAATACAGTGCTTAGTTTTGATTGGGACGGAGTTACAAAAGGAGTGGATAAAAACTTTATAGCCGGCGCAAACGGTCATTATTTAAAAGAGGATCCAGATACTTCGGCGGGTGCCTTTTATCTAAATAGCTCCAAATCGACTCTAAAACTACCTAAGGGTATCACTAAAGATGATATCGTTTTTGCAGCTTTGTATTGGCAAGGTAACGTAAGAGAGGCAAGAGAGCTTATCAATGAGGGATGGGATAAATACGTAGGAAATGGCGACGGAGTTAAGTTTGCGAAATGGTATAAATGGGCTAAACTTAGAATGAAAAGCTCAAAAAGTGCAACAAGTACCGCTCCTATAGATATCCCAAGGGATAGATGTAACGGTGTAGCAGGCTGGAACTATAGGGAGAATGCTAGCTATAGAAATCTTCCTAACCCTCGGAAGGTAGAGATGCGTTTGGAATACGGCTGCTTTGCAGATATTACGGATAAAGTGAAGGCAAACTTTGTTGATTACTCTGATAGTATAGATTTTACCGTAGGAAATATAGTAGCCAGCGATGGTAGGGACAATGCTGGCGCGGCACTTATTAACGGTGAGCTAAAAAATATTCGACTTGGTATGTGGGGTGGCTGGGGTGTAATCATAGTATATGATAAGACCTTGGATTCTAGAAATAAGCTAATGGCAGATTTACAAAGCCCTGCTAATCCTGTAGGTGTAGCGAAACCGTTTACTTACGCAGAGGCTGCAAAATTTAAAAACGATTATTACAAGCCTAAAAACGTAACCGTATATGGTGATTTTATAGCTATTACACCTTGGGCAGGCGCAAATGAATCTATAAACGTAAAAGCCGAGTTAAAAGGCTTTTACACTCCTAGGAGCGGTCGCGTTAATGCTAAGCTTAGTTTTTTAGGTTTTGGTGGCGAGGCGAAACTTGGGCCTGAAATGAGTGGCAATGATAAGACGAAGGAATTTTTTAGAGTAGAGAATAAAAAAGCGGGCGGTAAAATGGATACTTTATATACTCCTAATGCCGCTTGGTCTAATGGAATAAACGCATTGGCTCAAATCGGAAGCGAATGGTATTCTAATATATTCGGCGGTACCATTATGAGGCTAAGAAGCGAAAATGGTGGATATGCTGCGATACCGGAAATCCTAAGAGGTAAGCATTACGAGGGAGCGGATCAGGCAGCCGCCGTGGATTTAGATGAATTTGATATAAGCGATAAAATGGGCTACGGGCAATCAAGTATAAAGTTGGAACTGGGTGGTACGTATAACTCAACAAACAACCAATCCGATCAAAACTTTATAAGTATGATAGCAATATCAGTAGATCTGTATGTTCCTCAACTATGCTATCAGTATGAGGTATATAATGCCGCTAACTGGGTAAAATTCTTTAGAACTAAAGATGAAGATCCGCAGAATGGCAAAGTTATCGGTAGCAGATATAGTAAGACTGAGATTGACGACAATAAGCCAGAGCAGATCAAAAATCCAGTAGTTGCGGGCGAGCATATCTACTATAGAATGAAATTCGAAAACAGACTAAATGGTGGTAATAGCGAGGATGCTGTAGGTGCAGTAGTGTCAATCGATTTTGCTCAGGCAGGCGCTGCCTATACCAAAGATAGTTCTACTATAAATAATGAACTAGCCATAAACGATCCTATCACTACCACTACAAATACCATACCTGCAGCGGCTGCAGAGAAACTGGTCTATCTACGCGATGGTCAAAAGGGTGCATATAAGACGATGAAAGATGTCATAAATGGCGGCACCCCAAATGTTACGGATCCTATCTATAATGATAGGCAATTTACGACGCTAGATAATAATGTCTTAAAATTCTATATCGGCGAGGGTGCAGGAGAGATAAAAGCTGGCACGACTACTCCGGTGGGCGGTCTAATGAGACCAGGTAAGGCGGCGTATGGTGAGTTTAACGCTACCGTTAATACCGGTGCAAAAATTCTTCAAGCTCCTGCCGTGACATTAAGCTACAAGATGAGTCTAGATATCGGCGGCGGTCAGCGAGTCGTCCTAGATATGGATAGTGCCTCTGAACTTGAGCTATGCGATGCAACGAAGGTTTCTAAAAGTGTTGATATCCAGCCGCTAAGTGGTTTGCAAGTAGTAAATAAGAATTTTAGTAATAGCGACGACGATGATAGGCTATATACTCAAATCTCCGATAAGCCTTTTGATGCAAAACTCATCTTTAGACCAGATTACGAGAGCCAATATTGTAAGTCTTATGACGATAAAACCGGTAAATGTACAGATTATATCGGTGCGGCTGCGAATTCTCCTTACTTTAAAAAAGATCCTAATACAGGTAAGCTCGTATATATCGGTAGCAAGGATAGAAAGCTTGAGAAATTTGGCTTGGGAGGAAAATTATATTTGTCCGTCATCAGGGCAAAAAATGCTGCTACTACGTCAGACAAAGTCAGTGAGGATGATAAGAAAAATAGCGTAGTTTATGCATGCCGATCAGTAACTGATACCTTAAAAATTCCGTTTAAGCTAAATGGCGATTCCTATTCTGTAGATAAGGAATTAGATTTTAAAAACAAGAGCATTTTAACTCTAAATAATATAGAGATAGGTGATGCGTATCAAGGTCTTACATTTATGCTTAGTTATCGTCCTGACGAGCAAGCTACCTCGAGATCCGATTTAGATAAGTATATAAAAGATAAGGACTTAAACAGTGAGGATCCTAAGGCTTACTATTTAGAGCTTAAAAAATGGGAGCTTAAGAAGCAATACGGGTATTGTGAAGCCAATGAAGATTTTGATTGGTGCAATAAAAGTCTGACTGCGGAACAAAAGAAGGATATCTGGGATAATATTATACAAAAGAAGCTGGATGAGCTTAAAAATAGTATAGATACGGCTAGCAATGAGTTCGGAATTAAAATGTCAAAAGACGGCTCGTTCCATATATGCGGTAGCGATAACTTCGTACTCCGCCCTGCGTATTTCAAAGTAGATACCGATGCGCTAAATAATTCCGGTAAATATAGCAAGATCGTAGATACTACCGCTAGTGGCGATATAACTAAAAAAGGCGTTAGTACCGATGTTTATAATCCTACCGAACTTCGCGTGGGTGGTGACTATGAGCAGAACGCAGATATTTTAGCGCACGTAATATCAGCTAGAAGTTACAGCGATAACGGCGTACCTAACTATACTGCAAGAATTGGCGGCGACCTAGGTAATCAGCGCTATCATCTACGTAAAAGCTATGGTACGGATTCCGACGATACTCAAGATATATCGACTAAGATCCGTGGCATCCAGACTTACTTGCGCCCATTCATATCTAATGAATGTGTGGCTAATGTAGATACCCAGTCTTATTATGTCGATAGAAAAACAGCCACTACTACATTAAAACGCGGTGTAAAGCAAGACGGTTGCTACGGCGGTACTGCAGTAGAGTATTCCGGTGCTAAATACAATGTCGAGACAGGCAAATACGAGATCGATCCATCGACTATCAAAAAGGGCTCTTTTGGCAAGAGTGATGATGTTTCGTGCGTGTTAAATGGTACAAGCTCAAAATTCGACGCATCGTATAGAAGAGTATGGGATAAAAATGCCGTAAGCTTATGGGCGGATTTTAATGCTAGAGATATCGTAGAGACTGGAGGTGTGGCGAAATTCAGCGGCAAAGGCAATTCTCAAGGCGCTTATTTGATGACTCAGTCTAGAAAAGCTTCTGCGGATAAAGATAAAGAAAATGCCGTCATTTATACTGAAGGATTAGGTGCAAATGCTGATAAAATTTTTAACTACTATAATGTCGGTGATGTACTGGTAAGCGTCTATGATAACTCATGGACGGATGCTTACTCCGATCAGACATACTCTAAAAAGTGGAAGAGTGCTAAATGTATTATCAATTCATCTAGCAATACTCCGGACGCTAAAGGTATGGTAGGTTGCGACGTAGGCATGAGAATTGCTGCTAACAAAGATAAAGCTATAAACGACAATATTGTATTGCGATACCGACCGGATCGTATCAGAATGTCGCTCGTAAGCCTTGATAATGGTATAACAACTGGCGTAGGTGATAATAATATCACCGGCGGAACATCCGCATATACATATTTTAATGATCCGTATATTGAGAATAATGTTGTAGTATATCCAGGCGAAAATCCCGCACAGAATTTAGCTGTAACGCGTCAGATAAGCCAGCTTGCCAAACTTAAAGTTAATGCCGTGGCGTATCTATCTGACAAAGTTTATAAGGATGTCATCGCTACGCTTTATGACGGATATAAGCAAGATGTTGGCGGCACTCCTCAAGCCGTGTGCGGATTTTCGAGCGATCTTGATTTTGCGCTAAATTTTGGATTTGATTGCGCTAGCAATAGTGCCGACGGACGTTGCTCCACAGCTACCGCTATCAGAACCGGCGGAGCTACAAATTACGTGCCATATCCTAATAGACCTACCGTTGTCTACAATATCCCTGGTGGTACACAGTTTTTCGCTAAGAATTCTAACGAGTGCCTAGGCTCTACGGGATATGATAGCAGATGCTATACATATAACGCAAGGACCTTAAGCGCAACTGTTACCGGAGGTTGGGAGGAAGCTGCTTCTGCTGCCGATACGGGTTACGGCTTGCCTATACCGCTTAGAACGGCGCTTAATTATTATTCCGATGCTTCATTAATAGGCGGACTTATCAATAGACCGAAAGGTGTCACAGGAATTAATTACGATTCAAAGTCAACGGATTTTAGAATTTTGGCACAAGGATTTAGAGAGGGGCAGACTCCCGGTTCGACCGTGTATTTTAATTTCGCTAGGATGCATAAAACCCCTAGTACTCCGGTGCTCATCTACGCTAGTGACTTTGATATTCAAGACGGAACCGCTCTTAAGACCTTTGGAAAATTTTGGCCGTCGAAATTCGATAGCTCATACAAAGCTATCTCTGATACCGACTCTGAGGACTACAATAAAAACGATATAAAGCTGTCTAAGGAAGATTTTGATGCCTTTATCACTAGAAAGGTTAGCGAGACCGGAGCTGCAAGTAAGGCTGCTTATATAGCCGCTGCTAATTCCAATAGTAAGACCTATGCAACAGGTAAAACCGTTATAGACTTTAGCGATAACGTAGGCACTTATGCACTATTTGTCTATGGTACGTCGTATGACAAGAGCCTAGGATCCAGGGTGTATCAGGCTACTACCAGAACCGGGGTAACCGTACCTATTTATACGCAGATCTATTGCGGTAGAACCGATAGGTGCGCGAATATGCCTGCTCCTAGCGCGGAACTTGCTTATGAAGCCCCTGGCTCGAATATATTTACCGTGCTAGCGGCTCAGGATTCTAGCCTGACTGATTTTACGAAATTCGTAGTAAATACTAGAGCTACTTTAAATAATATAGGAGCAGAATTTGTAAGCGCTTATACTAGCTTTACGCCTACTGGCGTAACTGTTCGCAGAGGTAATGTAGTAAGCGGCGGCAAGGAAGATATAGCTATCCAGGCTACCGTACCAGGCCAGGCTAGGATACGTATTGAAACTAACCCATGGCTTATCCATACGCCTGCTGAAAATCAGAGAACTATGTTTACCGTACCTCCTACTACTGGAGCTTACTCTAGCAGGTTCCCTGGTGTGCCACAGTATTTCAATCCTCTTACTGTAAATGTAAGAGCTGTTAGACCTACAGTCTGGGGTGGAGAGGGTCAAGTCAAGTCCGGTACAGTAGATGACGTGGGATCATTCGCTGGTGGTAGCACAGCGGATAATAGCACTAGCGACACTTCGACTAGCAAGCTAGGTACAGGAGACATTCGCGATATTTACAATCAAAAGACCGATTGGTAGTATCTGCGTAAGCTCGTAGCATAAAGGCTAGCCTCCTGGCTAGCCTTTTTTTATGAGCGAAATTTTGGTTTTCTTGGCGACAAATATTTTAAAATTTTGCTTTGCAAATTTTTTCCTAAAAATTCCATGAAATAAATTTTTTGGAATTTTAAATTGCGAAATTTTACTATAAAACTTGGCGAAAAATTTTACTTACCGAAGTTTGCATACTTGTAATGCCATAAAATTTTGCGTATTAGATTCTTCGTAGCAGAATTTCAAAGTAAAATTTTATATGGCGATCCTCCTCCTGTTTATTAAAATGCTGAGCTATCAGCGTTGCAAGTTTCGCGTAGCGTGATCATGCAAGGCTTATTGTAAATTTTTATTGCGCGAGATTTTGTATTTCAATGCAGTCGCAAAATTCAATTAGTAAAATCTGCTCTCAACTCTCATCCTAAAATTCTATCGCGGCAAAACGCACCGCCGATAAAATTTAAAATTACTCAAAGCCGTCCGCATTCCTCCTTACCCTTCAAAATTCCGTTTCGTAAAATTCCAATCCGCCTAGAGCTACCGTATAAATTTCGCCTCATAAATTCCATTCCTCCATTAGCCTATTTACCCGTTTTTAAATGAAATTTCGGCACAATGCGGCTTAAAATTTCATCAGGAAAAGCCACTTGAAAACAAAAAATATCAGAAATTTCAGCATCATCGCGCATATCGACCACGGCAAATCCACGCTCGCAGACCGCCTGATTAGCGAGTGCAACGCCGTCGAGGCGCGCCAGATGAGCAGCCAGATCATGGATACGATGGATATCGAAAAGGAGCGCGGCATCACGATCAAGGCGCAGTCCGTGCGGCTCGAGTACGAGCTTGGCGGCGAGAAATACGTTTTAAATTTGATCGATACCCCGGGCCACGTGGATTTTAGCTACGAGGTCTCGCGCTCGCTGGCTAGCTGCGAGGGGGCGATCCTCGTCGTGGATGCGAGCCAGGGCGTGCAGGCGCAGACGATCGCAAACGTCTATATCGCGCTGCAGCACAACCTCGAGATCATCCCTGTGCTCAACAAAATCGATCTACCCGCCGCCGATCCGCAGCGCGTAAAAGATGAGATCGAACACGTCATCGGGCTTGATTGTAGCAGTGCGATCGAGGTTAGCGCCAAAACGGGCGTGGGCATCAAGGAGCTCTTAGAGGCGATAATCACTCGCATCCCCGCGCCTAAAACGGACGACGACGCGCCGCTTAAGGCGCTAATCTACGACAGCTGGTTTGATAACTACCTAGGCGCGCTCGCGCTTGCGAGGCTATATGACGGCGTACTGAAAAAGGGCGACGAGGTCTATATCATGGGTAGCGAGAACCGCCACGAAGTGCTTGATCTGATGTATCCCAATCCGCTTGCGCCCGCCAAAACTCGCGAGCTTAGCAGCGGCGAAGTGGGCATCGTAGTAATGGGGCTAAAAAACGTCGCCGACGTGCAGGTGGGCGATACGATCACGCTTTTTAAAAAACGTGCCGTCGCGCCCGTGGGCGGCTTTGAGAAGGCCAAGCCCTTCGTGTTTGCGGGCATCTATCCCGTGCAGACCGATAAATTTGAAGATCTGCGCGACGCTTTGGATAAGCTCAGCCTAAACGACAGCTCGCTTAGCTACGAGCCCGAAACGTCGCTCGCACTAGGATTTGGCTTTCGCGTCGGGTTTTTGGGGCTACTACATATGGAGGTCGTAAAAGAGCGGCTCGAGCGCGAGTTTGATCTCGATCTAATCGCCACGGCGCCGACCGTCACATACGCCGTGTATCTCACGGACGGCTCGTGCGTGCGGATACACAGCCCCAGTGAGCTTCCAGCGCCAAATTTTATCGAGCGCATCGAGGAGCCCTACGTCAGGGCGACCATCATCACTCCGAGCGAGTTTTTGGGCAATCTCATCAGCCTTTTAAATTTACGCCGCGGCATCCAAACCAAGATGGATTACATCACGCCTGAGCGCGTCCTGCTCGAATATGACGTGCCGACAAACGAGATCATAATGGACTTTTACGACAAGCTCAAATCCTGCACCAAGGGATATGCGAGCTTTGATTACGAGCCGATTGATTACAGGCGCGGCGATCTAGTCAAGCTCGACATCCGCGTCGCGGGCGAAGCAGTCGATGCGCTCTCGATCATCGTGCCCGCCTCAAAGGCCGAATCCAAGGGGCGCGACCTCGTCAAAGCGATGAAGGAGATCGTACCGCGGCAGCTTTTTGAGGTCGCGATCCAAGCAAGCATCGGCAACAAGATCATCGCGCGCGAAAACGTCCGCGCCATGGGCAAAAACGTGACCGCCAAATGCTACGGCGGCGACATCACGCGCAAGCGCAAGCTGCTCGAAAAGCAAAAAGAGGGCAAGAAGCGCATGAAGGCGATCGGCAGGGTAAATTTGCCGAGCGAGGCGTTTTTGAGCGTGCTGAAGATCGATTAAATTTTATACTTACACGGATGGCCCAAATTTCATCTTTTGCCGCGCGGCTGTAAAATTTCGCCTTTAAATTTTAACGATCGCTCGGGCGTTTAAATTTAGCGGCTCGCCGTTCGGTATGAAATTTCATCTTTAAATTTCACGATCTTAAGAGGCGATCTAAATTTTATGACCGCACGGCTTTAACTATCGCTTGCTGCCTGGGCTGATACATTCGCTGCTGCGCGCCGGTTTTGCGCTGTTTTAAGCTCTAGCGCTCGCTGCTCGGTCGTAGAATTCTGCCGCATGCCGTTAGGCTAAAATTTTTTGCCTTTCAAATTTAACATCCCGCGAGCGGTCTGAATTTTGCACCCCAGCCGATCATTACAGTCGCGTCCGCAGCTCGGCTGCAAAATTCTATTCCGACGGCGCCCGCTATGAAATTTTATCCGTTGCGGTTTTGTAAATTTGATTAAATTTTTACTGCGCGCTGCATGAAATTTCCATAGCGCGAGCTTTTATAACAAAGCGGCGTATAAGAGAGAAAAACGATCAATAAAGCCCGCAAAAGCGCTAAATTTATCGGCGTGATATCAAAGGAAAAAAATGAAATTTTAGATCGCTTAGGCGTGGATAGGAGCAGCTTTGCTGATCTGTTTTCGGCGTGTTTGGGTTGCGGCGCAAGGGTGCAATAGGCGGGCTCAAAGCTGATCGTAAAGGGCAGGCGCCAGTCTGTGGATCTAAAGCGCGGCGAGACCCTCTTCGGCGATGATGCACCGCGCACCATCTGGTATATCGGCAGCGAAGCAAACGCCAGCCGCACGCGGCTGTGGGGATACGAAAACATAAACCGCCTTGATGAGCGGCTGCTCGCCCTTGCGCGAGATGTGCGCGACTTCGGCTTGCGGCACGGGCTAGAGGAGCTTAGCACGCCTAAGCTCGCACTAAGCGCGGAGATAAACGGGCATGCTCTAAGCGCGATTGCGTGCGGGCTATCGCAGGAGCCGTTATATTACTACCGCTGCCTGCACGCCGGCGGAGCGGTGTTTGTGGCGTTCGCGGCAGGCAAGTGCGTGGCGCCAGATGATACGATCGTAAGCAGCATGAACGCAAGCGAGCTTATCTCTTTGGCGCGCGATTATATAGGCGCATTTAAGCTAAATCACGCCGTTTTATCGGGGGCGCTTTTGCTTAGAAACGGCACGAAATTTAGCGAAGCGACGGGCAAGATCGTAGCGAATTTTAAAATGATGCGCTATTTTCGTTTGATAATTTGGGGCGGCTAAGCGAGGTGAGGTTTGCCGTATAGAGCCGCAAATATCGCGCCGTGTATTCGCGGCTTTGAAATTTACGCTGCCAAATTTTGCCCTGCAAATTTATATCGTAGAATTTTACGTCTTGAAATTTTGCTGGGTAGAATTTGCATCGTGGAATTCTGCCGTGTGAAATTTGTCTTAAATTTTGCGTTGTGAAATTCTACTGCTCTATCCGCGCCCAAGCCTCTAAATTTTAAGCTAAAATCAGTCGCCGTCGATGTCGAAATCAAGATGCTCTTTGAAATAGGCGCGCAGCCTGCGGCGGTCGTTGCGACTGGGCGTGATCGCAAACCACAGCACGCGGTCGTTTAGATCCTTGCCGCGGATCAGCACGGTGTCGCGCAGCAAGATGTCGTGAAAGTCGCCGTTTAGCCGCCATGATGAGAGTGCCTTGGCGAAGATAAAGATCACGACGCCCGCGACCATGATCACGAATGCCATTCCCACGCGCTCGCTCATGGCGATACCCACTAGCCATAGCACGATCATCGATCCGATCCCAAATTTAAAGAGTTGCTCGTTTTTTACGTAGCGGGAGTGCTTAAGCGCCGTGTAGCTCGTGCAGGTGCGTAAAAAGCCGGGCGTAAGCTTAATGTAGTCGATATTAGAGAGCAGGATTTCTCTATTATGCGCGCCCGAGACGAAGGTGATCGCATAGTCGTTAAATTTATACAGCCCATCGCCGTCACTTCCTTTGTACCAAGCTATACCGGCGATTATAAGTCCCAATAGCCCATTACTGTAACGCCCTCCTCCACGGCTTTCTGCGAAAAAGAGCTTATCTAAATCAAGCCCGGTTAAAACGCCGTAAAAAAATATAAAAGCCATCATCGTAACGGAGAATATCACGATGAAAGAGTTGTCGTTTTTGACGCTGAATCCGCCTGCGCTCGTGGTTCGTGCGCCACGGCTGCGAAGGGCGGCTTTGTAGTTTTTGGTGCTAAAAGTAGGCATCAGCTTCCTTTCTTTCGGGCTTGCGAAACAGCTTGCGCACGCTTTAAAGCCCGTTTAGAACGGCGTAATTTTATAAAATTTCAGATCAAATTCGGATTAAATTTTAAATTTAAAGAGGCTTTAAAATTTAAATGGGTTGCAAATTTAAAGGATTTGAAATTTAGCCGACGAGCTCTACTTAAAATTTTGCGCTTCCGCTTAAATTTATCAAAATTTAAACGCGTAGCGGCACCAAAAGATCGGAAATTTAGCCCGGGCTAAACCCCGTTTTTGTATAATTGCACAAAATTTTAAAGGAGAAAAAATGAAAAAAATTTTTGCTTTGCTTTTTGCGGCGCTATTTTTCGTAGGTTGTGGGCAGTCTCAGCCGAAAGTACCGATCGCAAGCGCGTATAAATTCAAGGGCATTACCTACTACCACATCCAAAACCATAATCCGAAAAAATTTGTCTATCAATCGCCGGAAGCGGTCGAGAAAAAGTACAACGAGCAGCTTTTAGCGGCGCTAAAAGAGGCGAACCTGCTGGATCAAAACTCTACCGATGAGCTTAAAATTACAATAAAGCACCACAGGGGCTTTACGGGCGAAGCTACTCCGTTTCCTAGCGATAGAATTGGTGGCATAGAGTTTATCTATGAGGTTCAACTCGTAAGAAACGGCCAAATTTTAAGAAGCTACGTGCAAAATGACATCGAGCATTACGATCCGGGATTTTTCGGCAATATGAAAACCATAGCGTTGCAAAATACAGACGATAGCTATGAAAATGACGCGATCGCGGCCATGGTTAAGCGCTTGATGGAAATCATAAAGAAATTTTAGCGACCTGCTCAAGCGCAACGCACGCGCCGGTATTACATTTGATTAAACCATAAAGAATTTTTGGCAGTTCGCGGGCTTTTAATCGCGGAATTGTAAAAATATGCAGCGAGATTGAGCAGTAAAATTTAAAGAAGCGGATCGCTTGCGGGCTGCCGACATATCGATAGCTCCCCCGCCAATGAAGCGGCGAAATTTAAAACGCGGTTTGCACGATTTAGCGGATACGAGTTTTATAAAAAAACAGCTGCACGGACAGATGGCGAATGCGCGGCAATTATCATAAATTTAAAGCGCGGGGCGCTGCGCGATCTCACCAAATATATGGAAAATTTTACGGCAAATTTAAAACGCAGTCTAACGGAGTTAATATGGCGGATTAAAATGCGGCTTGCAGCGGTTAGTGCGGTAAATTTACTCTGCGGTTGCAGTTAAAATTTCCGCCGCGCGTAGTAAATGTCACGCAGAGTTAAATTTGCCGCCTAGAAGCTAAATTTCGCGTCGCAGTTAAATATCTCTGTCCGCAATAGTCAAATCGCAGCGAGCTCAACGCTGCAAATTTAGAGCCCGCAGGCATAAACGCTTGACTTGCAGCTGAGCCGCGACCTCTTACTGCAAAGCGCCTAGTTTGCATTTCCGCGGCTGTATAAAACAAACCGCGCCGCGTTTTAAATTTTAAAATTTTATTTGAATAAGCTGTTTACGCTCTCGTCGTGATATACGCGCCTGATGACCTCGCCGAAAAGCGGAGCGACGCTGATTACCTTAATGCGGTCGCTTTCCTGCTTTAGCGGGATTGTGTCGGTCACGACGAGGCCGTCTAGCGCGCCGCTTTCGATGCGCTCGTATGCCGGGCCGCTCAGCACGGCGTGCGTACAAAACGCGCTGACGCTCTTCGCGCCCTGTTCCTTAAACGCGCCCGCGGCCTTGACGATGGTGCCCGCGGTATCGATCATATCGTCGATTAGGATCACGTCCTTGCCCGCGACGTCGCCGATGATATTCATCACTTCGCTTTTGTTCGCCTCCTCGCGGCGCTTATCGACGATGACTAGATCGAGCGAGAGCTTTTTGGCGAAGCTTCTGGCGCGCGCGACGCCGCCAACGTCGGGGCTAGCGATGATCGGATTTTTTAAATTTTTCTCTTTCAGGTAGTCCAAAAATATCAGCGAGCCGTAGAGGTTATCGACCGGCACGTCGAAAAAGCCCTGTATCTGCCCCGCGTGCAGATCCATCGTAACGACGCGGTCGATTCCCGCCGTCTGCATCATATTTGCCACGAGCTTCGCGCTGATCGGTACGCGCGGGGCTGCTTTGCGGTCTTGGCGAGCGTAGCCGAAGTAGGGCACGACCGCCGTGATCGAGTTCGCGCTGGAGCGCTTCAGCGCGTCGGTTAGGATCAGAAGCTCCATCAGATTGGAGTTTGCGGGCGCGCAGGTCGGTTGGATGACGAAGACGTCCTTGCCGCGCACGCTCTCGCCGATCTGGACGCTGATTTCGCCGTCGCTAAAGGTTTTGATCGCGCACTCGCTAAGCGGCAGCGAGAGATATTTGGAGATTTTTTTGGCAAATTCGGGATTTGCGGTGCCGGAGAAAATTTTATATCCGCGCATTTTAATGACCTTTGGATTGAAATTTGCTCGAATTCTACACCAAAAGCGCTAAATTTTAGCTAATTCGCCCGCCGCGCTTGCGTAAAATTCATGAGCGTGCATCGCGAACCGCAGCCCGTTTGCGAGATAAATTTTTAAAATTTCAGGGCGGCTCGGTTCGCCGCGGTTTTACTTTTGGCGAAATTCGGCTTTGACTTACGGCGCCCGCGAGCGATCGTAGCCTGCGTTTTTGCACGAGCAGCCGCGCAGATGTGGATAAAACCGTAATTGCAAAGTTTGATGAAAGTTTGAGAGAGCGCATCAGGCGGGAGCACGGTACGGCTAAAGTCGTATCGCGGAGGGCAGGGTGCGGATGAGCGCGGAATTTTATATTCGCTATGCAAACGCGCAAATTTTATTTTTGAACTGCGGAGAGTGCGTTTAAATTTAAATTTTGAGCTCGCATGGGACAGACTGCGCGGATACTTGCGGCGCGCTAAATTTAGGCTGCCGCGGCGTATGAATTTTAGATCGCCAGCGCGGTTAAATTTGAAGCCTGCTTTGTTTTGGTGAAAATTTAGAGCTCGCTTTGACGATCAAATTTAAAGCTTGCTTTTTAGAGCTCGATCGCGCGCCGCAAAATTTTAAAATTTATCGCGCGACTTTGGTCTGTCGCGTAAATTTAGATGCTGCCTTGCCGCTTAAATTTTAAAATCGCACAGGCTCTCTCGCCGCGTAAATTTCGATATCGTTTTTGCACGCTTAAAATTTAAAATCGCGCGATGCGGCGTAAATTTATCCGTAGCGAGTGCTATTCCGTGATTTTGGTGGGCTCGCCGAAGAGTCTATTCATCTCGGAGATTAAAATTTCCTTGCCGTCCTGCGCGCCGTTTGCGAGCTCGGCGAGGCCTGCCTTGGCGGCGCGCACGCTCTTGCTTGTATCGCGAAGCTTTGCGGCGTAGTTTTGCGGATCGGTGGATCTTAGCAGATCGTCCTTGGGCGGCTGTTTTTCGCCCTCGCCGCTAGCGCCGTTTTTTTGCGGTTTTGCCGCTTTCGGCGCGGAATTTTCTTCGGAATTTTCGCCGCCGTTTGAAATTTCATTTTGCTCGGAGTTTGCGGTCTTGCTTGCGCCCGAATCGGAATTTTGCGCGCTACTCGTCGTACCGCTAGAATTTTCAAGCGGTTTTTCTGCACTGCTTGTAGCGTCCTTTGCTACGCCATCTACGCTGCTCGGGGCAGAATTTTCTGCGCTATTTTCCGCAGAATTTTGCTTTTGCGGCGCGTCCTGCTCGATTTTGATTTTCGCGCTCTCGCCGAAGAGCGATTTTAGCACGCTATTTATCGCTCGCGAGCCCTTGCGCAGGTACTCTCTGTCCTGCCCCTGCGCGCGCGAGAGCAGATACAGCGTGCCGCGCTCAAATTTTAAAAATTCCACGCACTTGCTAAATTTCTCGCCCAGATCGTAATCGCGGTCGTAAATTTTGGCTAGAAAATTCTCGTAAATTTCATTTTGAGCGCCCGTTTTGGCGGATGGGCTAGAATTTTTAGTCTGCGCGTCGCTGCCTGCGTTTGGTTTTATTTCGTCGCTCGCGTCAGTGCTTTGTTTTGCCGCACCGAAGTTTTGCGCAGGGCTTGCGGGACGTTTCGCGCTCGCAGTAAAGCTCGGCACTTCGCTTGTAGCGCTACCCTGGTCGCTTGACGTAAAAGTTGCGCCGTCCGGCTCGCTGTTTGGCACAAAAGTCGCGCTTTGGTTGAAATTTGACCTAAAATTCGGCGCAGAGTTTTGCGCGTTTAAATTAGGCGCCGAAGCGGAAGGATAGCCCTCGCCTTGATCCAGGGATCTGCCGACCTCGATCAGCTCGTCGATCTCGCGCAGATTGACCGCCTCCATCATCATAAAAATCATCATAGAAATCGCGTAGGTGTTGTCGGGGCTGATGGCGAGCATGCTCTTAGCGCCCGCTAAAATGCGGAAAAACCGCTCATACATCAGCAGGCTAAATTTCGCGTCGCGGCGCAGGAATTTATCTTTTAAATTTGCGATCATCTCGTCGATTATCGTCTCGGCGTTGTAGTTTTCGACCTCTTTGATGATCTCGATCGCGCCCGCACGGTCTTGGCGCAGCACTACGTCTAAAATTTCGCCTATTTTAGCAGGATCGAGCAAGCCTAACATATCGGCGATCGCACGCTCGGTGATACCTTCGCGGCTAAAGATAATCGCCTGATCGAGGAGCGTGAGCGTGTCTCGTAGCGAGCCCGAGCCGCTGCGCGCTAGAATTTCGAGCGCGCCCTCTTCGTAAGCGATGTTTTCAGTTTTTAAAATTTGCTCTAGATGCGCTACGACGGCGCTTTTGGCGATCGGCTTAAAGCGAAAGTGCTGCGTGCGCGATAGAACCGTGACGGGAAGCTTGAGCGGATCGGTGGTCGCAAGGATAAATTTTACGTAGCTAGGCGGCTCCTCAAGCGTCTTTAAAAGCGCGTTGGAAGCCTCTTTGGTGAGCATATGCACCTCGTCGATGATGAAAATTTTAAAGCGCGCGCTTGCGGGATGATACTTTGTCTGCTCGATGAGCTCGCGAATATCGTCGATCTTGCGGTGGCTGGCGGCGTCCATCTCGATGATGTCGATGTGGCGCCCCTCGTTTGCCATTACGCAGTTATCGCAGAGCTCGCACGGCTTGCCGGTGGGGCCTTTGTCGCATAAAAGCGCTTTGGCAAAAATCCTAGCCGTCGAGGTTTTGCCGCTGCCGCGAAGTCCGCTGAAAAGATATGCGTGGCTCAGCCTGCCCGAATCCAGCGCGTGCGCGAGGCTTTTGGCGACGGCGTCTTGACCGATGAGCTGATCGAAGCTTTTGGGTCTGTATTTTAAAGCGAGTGCTTGCAAAATTTCTCCTTTGATCTCGCAATGATACAAAAAAATCTATAAATTTTAAATTTAGTGCTACAATGCGCCCGAATTTCAGAAAAAGGATAAAAATGAAAAAATTTTTAATCGGCGTATTTGCGCTATTTTTTGTCGCCTGCTCGCAAACCAGCAGCGTCATCAGCTTAAATCCGTATCTTTCTAAGGCCGATCAGACCGTAAGCGGCAAGTCGGTAAATATCAACGCGATCAACGATCAGCGCGAAAATCAGATGGTAATCGCCGTCATCAACGATAATAACGGCAAGCTGGTCGATGAGGTACTTTTAAAAAACAATCTCTCGGCGTGGTTCGACAAAGCTTTACGCGCGGAGCTTGAGGCTCGCGGCGTAAAGATCGATCCGGCAAGCCCGAATATCGTAACCGTAAACATTAGAAGCATCTCGGCGGCGATCAACGGCTACTCGAAGGAAAATATGAGCGCAAGAGGCGAGGTCGCGATCTCTATCGTGCAGGGCAACAAAACCACTACTAAGCGCGTTTCGCAGGATCAGAGCCAATTTACCGCGCTTCGCACGGCCAGATCGCTTAATCCTTTTGTGCAAAGCTTGCTTGGCGACATCGTCAAAAAATCCGCCGATCAAATCATCTTGACGCTTTAGATGCGCTGCGTAAATTGCGGCGCGTTTAGCCTGCGCACGATCTGCGCCGCCTGCGCCGCAAATTTAGCCGAATGCCGCCTAAGTATGCGGCAGGTGGAGGGCTTTAGCGTGTTTTACTACTACGGCTACTCCGAAATTCGCGAGCTTATACTTTCTAAACATCACGAATACGGCGCTGCGGTGCTTGCGCGCATAGCTTATTTAAGCCTAGCGAAATTCCCGCTTCATCTGCAGCGCGAAATTTCTGCAAATCCGCAAAATTACGAAACGTTTAAAACGGATGGGATTTTTAAATTTAACGCCGTGCCGCTGGATGATGATGCTCGTAGCGGATATTCGCACACGGCGATCTTAGCTCGCGCGCTAAAAAGCGAAATAATCGAGCCGAAATTTCACTGCCTACGCGCGCAAAACCGCGTCAAATACACGGGGCAGAGTTTGGAATTTCGCCTAAAACACAAGCGAAATTTTAAAATTTTAACCCCACCGCAATTCCCCGTGATCCTAGTAGACGACATCATCACCTCAGGCCTTAGCATGCTGCAAGCGCGCGAGAGCTTGATCGATGGCGGCTTTATGCCCGTATGCGGCTTGGTTTTAGCTAATGCAAAAGAATAATTCGCTATAATCGCGCTTTAAAATTTAAAAGGATATTTATGCAATCAAATATGTTTGAAAATCAGGAGATCATCGATATCGACGTCGAAGAATCGATCAAGACGAGCTATCTTGATTACTCAATGAGCGTCATCATCGGTCGTGCGCTACCGGACGCCAGAGACGGTCTAAAGCCGGTGCATAGGCGAATTTTATACGCGATGAACGATCTTGGCGTGGGCTCTCGCCAGCCTTACAAAAAATCCGCTCGTATCGTAGGCGATGTCATCGGTAAATACCATCCGCACGGCGATACCGCTGTTTACGATGCGCTCGTGCGAATGGCGCAGAGCTTTTCGATGAGAATTCCTTCCGTCGACGGTCAAGGCAACTTCGGTTCGATCGACGGCGACGGCGCGGCGGCGATGAGGTACACCGAAGCGCGTATGACGCCGCTAGCCGAGGAACTGCTAAAAGACCTGGATAAAGAGACGGTCGATTTCGTGCCGAACTACGACGAGAGCCTGAACGAACCCGACGTCCTGCCTGCGCGCGTGCCGAATTTGCTGCTTAACGGCTCGAGCGGAATCGCCGTTGGAATGGCGACGAATATCCCGCCGCACAGCCTAGATGAGCTCGTGGGCGGTCTTTTGATACTACTTGAGAATAAAAACGCAAGCCTAGAGGAGATAATGGGCGAGATCAAGGGCCCTGATTTTCCGACCGGCGGCATAATCTACGGCAAAAAGGGGATCATCGAAGCGTATAAAACGGGCAGAGGGCGCGTTAAAATTCGCGCTAAAACCCATATCGAAAAAAAGGCTAGTAAAGACGTCATCGTAATCGACGAGCTGCCGTATCAGACCAATAAAGCGCGCCTGATCGAGCAGATCGCAGATCTCGTAAAAGAAAAGCAGATCGAGGGCATCTCCGAGGTGCGCGACGAGAGCGATCGCGACGGAATTCGCGTGGTAATCGAGCTTAAGCGCGACGCAATGAGCGAGATCGTGCTGAATAATCTATTTAAGCAAACTACGATGGAGGCGACTTTCGGCGTGATAATGCTCGCAATCGACGGTAAAGAGCCGAAGATTTTTACGCTGATAGAGCTTTTGAAACTGTTTTTGAACCACAGAAAAACCGTCATCATCCGCCGCACGATTTTTGAGCTTCAAAAAGCGCGCGTTAGAGCGCACATCCTAGAAGGCTTAAAGATCGCGCTAGATAATATCGACGAAGTGATCGACGTGATTAGAAATTCCGCCGACACCAACGTCGCGCGCGAAAATTTAATGAGTAGATTTGGTCTCAGCGAGGCGCAATCGGGCGCGATTTTGGATATGAGGCTAAGCCGCCTCACCGGACTTGAGCGTGAAAAGATCGAGGAGGAACTAAAAGAAATTTTAGCCGAGATAAAGCGGCTTGATGCGATCCTAAAGAGCGAGGAGCTAATTGAGGGGATCATCAAAGATGAGCTTTTGGAGATCAAGGATAAATTCAGATGCCCGCGCATCACTGAAATCGTCGATGACTACGAGGATATCGACATCGAAGATTTAATTGCGAATGAAAATATGGTCGTTACGATCACTCACCGCGGCTATATTAAGCGCGTGCCTAGCAAGACTTATGAGAAGCAAAAGCGCGGCGGCAAGGGGCGCGTGGCGGTCACGACGTACGACGATGACTTCATCGAGAGCTTTTTTACGTCCAACACCCACGACACGCTTATGTTTATCACCGACCGCGGGCAGCTTTACTGGCTCAAGGTCTATAAAATCCCAGAGGGCTCGCGCACTGCAAAGGGCAAGGCGGTAGTAAATTTAATCCAGCTCGGCGCAGACGAAAAGATCATGGCGATCATCCCTACGACCGATTTTGATCCGAGCAAGTCGCTCGTATTTTTCACTCGCAACGGCATCGTAAAACGCACGAATTTAAGCGAGTTTAAAAACATCCGTTCACTCGGAATCCGTGCTATCAGCCTGGATGAGGACGATACGCTAGTGACCGCGCTTATCGCTCCAAACAGCGCCGAGGAGATGCAAAACTACAAAGGAGGCACTCTAAGCGGCGACGATCTGGACGGCGGCGAAGCCGAGGAAGTTTTAGAGCAGATCGAGCAGGATATTTTGGAGGGAAGCGCGGATGAAATTTCAGATGAAATTTCGCAAGGCGAGGGCGCGCAAGACGGCGAGCCGCAAAGTGCCAACGAAAATATGCTCTTCATCGCTACGAAAAAGGGAATGTGCCTTAAATTTAATCTAAATAAAATTCGCCAGATGGGGCGCATCGCTCGCGGCGTAAAGGGTATTAAATTTAAAGAAAAAGGCGACGAGGTCATCGGCGCCGCGTTTATTCTAAGCGATATGCAAGAAATTTTAAGCGTGAGCCAAAAGGGTATCGGCAAACGTACGACCGCGAGCGAGTATCGTCTCACAAATCGCGGCGGCAAGGGCGTCATCTGCATGAAGCTCACCAACCGCACGGGAGAGCTCATCGGCGTCGTGATGGTCGATGAGGAGATGGATCTTATGGCGCTAACCACCAGCGGCAAGATGATCCGCGTCGATATGCAAAGCATCCGCAAAGCGGGTCGCAACACCAGCGGCGTCATCGTCGTAAATGTCGAGGGCGATGACGTAGTGAGCATCGCAACCTGCCCGAAAGCCGAGGAGGGCGACGAGGGCGAAGCGGACGAGCTTGCGCAGGATGAAAATTTACTAAATTCAAATTTAGATAGCAAAGATTCGCAGAGGGACGGCCCTGGCGATGAAATTTTAAAAGGAGGAGAGGATGAGTAGTTACAATATCGCCATCGTAGGCGCTACCGGCGCCGTAGGCGAGGAGATTTTGCGCGTCTTAGACGAGATGAACTTCCCTGTAAAGGACATACTGCCGCTTGCAAGCGCAAAGAGTGCGGGCGAGAAGGTGGAATTCCGCGGCAAAGAATACGTCGTGAGGGAGCTAACGGATAGTACCTTCGACGAAAACGAGATCGACATCGCGTTTTTTAGCGCGGGCGGCTCCATTTCGGCGCACTACGTGCCATTTGCTGCGGCAAGCGGCGCGGTGGTGATAGACAACACTAGCCACTTTCGTATGCAAGAAGACGTCCCGCTCGTAGTGCCAGAGTGCAACCCGCAGGATATAAAGCTATGGGAAGAGACGGGCATCATCGCTAATCCGAACTGCTCGACCATCCAGATGGTTCAAATTCTTAAGCCGCTTGATGATGCATTTGAAATAGAGCGCGTGGACGTAAGCACCTACCAAGCCGCCAGCGGCGCAGGCAAAGAGGGCATGGAGGAGCTTGTGTTTCAGCTGCAAAAATTCTTTGAATTTAAACTTGACGAGTGCAAACCTAAAGTTTTCGCGCACCAGCTAGCATTTAACGTCATCCCGCACATCGACGTCTTTTTGGATAACGACTACACCAAAGAAGAGATGAAGATGGTGAACGAAACGCAGAAAATTTTGCATAAAAACTTCGCCGTTTCGGCTACCTGCGTGCGCGTGCCGGTGCTGCGCAGCCACAGCGAGGCGATCACGATTAAATTTAAAAAAGATTTCGAGATTAGCCGTGTGCGCGAAATTTTAAGAAACGCGCCTAGCATCGTGCTTGCAGACGATCCGAGCAAAAACGAATACCCGATGCCGCTGCTTTCGAGCGACACGAACGAAACCTACGTCGGCAGGCTCCGCAGGGACAATTTCGACGATAAAATTCTGCATCTTTGGTGCAGCGCCGATCAGATCCGCGTCGGAGCGGCGACAAATGCCGTACGCATCGCGCTTCGCTGGATCGATATGCAACAAGACAAGTAAGATAAATTTAGCAGAGTTGCCGAGCCTTTGTGCGCGGATACGGTTGCGCGCGTGATTTCGGCGCCGAGACCGTGCGAATAAATTTGCAAATTGGTCTAGTTAAAATTTAAGACCGCGAGCTGAAATTTTGCGCCTTTAACCTGGCGCAAAATTTTAAAGACTCAAACGGACGCGACTAAATGGGGTAAATTTACGCGATTGCAAACGAGCGTAAATTTAAACGGACACTTCGGCATGGAGCGGCTTTTAAATTTATACGTCCGTTTGTGTAGCGCGCTACTCGAATTAAAATTTAAGGAAGAAATGAAAGCTATATTTGAGAAATTTTTACTTTGCAGCAAATTTTTAACCCTCCTGCCCGTGCTTTTTTGTGTTGCGGCTAGTGCGACGATATTTGTGATGGCAAGCTACGAAATCGGCTCGGCGCTTTATAAAATCGTGGATTGTTTTCTAGCGCCGCAGAGCGAGCGAGCGCTTTATATTGGCATTTTAAGCGAAATAATAACGGCGATCGATCTGTATCTGGTCGCTATAGTGCTGCTAATCTTCGTATTTGGAATTTATGAGCTGTTTATCGACGAGTTTGTGGATCTGAATTTGCAAGTTTTAAAGATCGCATCGCTCGAGGAGCTGAAGCACAAACTCGGCAGCGTCATCATAATGGTGCTCGTAGTGGATTTTTTCAAGAGAATTTTGCACACCGATTTTACTACCCCTTTGGATATGCTTTTGCTCGCAGGAGCTATCTTCGCGGTTTGTTTGGCTTTGTATATTTTGAGTAAATTTAAAGGATAAAAATGGTTTTCATCGACGCATGCTTCGGCAAAGAGACCCCATACACGCCCATTTGGATGATGCGCCAGGCGGGGCGCTACCTGCCGCAATACATGGCAGTGCGCGAGAGGGCGGGCGATTTTTTGAGCCTGTGCCGCGACTACCGCGCCGCAAGCGAGGTGACGATCCAGCCCGTGGAGATTTTGGGCGTCGATGCGGCGATACTTTTTAGCGATATTTTGGTAGTGCCGATGCAGATGGGTATGGATCTGCGCTTCGAAGCGGGCGAAGGGCCGCGCTTTAGCAATCCGATCCGCTCCCGGGGCGATTTGGCGCACCTTGATCCGCAAAAGGCCGCGGCGGAGCTCGGATACGTTTATGATACGATCTCGCTTACTCGCTCGCGCCTTGCCGTGGACAAAGCGCTCATCGGCTTTTGCGGCGCGCCGTGGACGATCGCTACCTATATGATCGAGGGCGGCGGCAGCAAAAATTACGCCGTTTGCAAAAGGATGCTCTACGAAAATCCGCAGCTTCTGCATGAAATTTTACGCCTCATTACGGAGGCGACGAAGCTTTATCTAGCGCGACAGATCGGCTCGGGCGTCGATGCGGTGCAGATCTTCGATAGCTGGGCGGGCGCGCTGGAGCCGAGCGCGTATGAGGAGTTCGGCTGGCGATACATCTTGGAAATCACGAAATTTTTAAAGGCGAAATTCCCGCATATCCCGCTTATCGTCTTTGCCAAGGGTACGGGCGCGCAGATGTCGCGGCTGAGCAGTATCGCGGCGCAGCGAGGCGAGGCGAGCTTTGACGTATGGGGCGTGGATTGGAGCACTCCTATTGGGCTTGCGCGCGAACAGCTCGGGGGCAAATTTGCGCTTCAGGGCAACCTGGAGCCGATGCGGCTATACAACCGCGGCGCGATAGAATCGGGCGTGCGCGAGATTTTAGCAGAGATGAAGGGTGCCGCGCATATCTTTAATCTAGGGCATGGAATTTTGCCCGACGTAAGCGTGCAAAACGCCAAATATCTGGTGGATCTGGTGCACGAGCTAAGCGCGCGCTAAAACCCTATTTTGCGAGAGCTCGCTTGCAGCGCGTCGTTTTAAATTTTATGGAGCCGTAATTTAAAATTTCATTCGCTTGTGTCGCTTGCTTTGCTTCTGCACGATTTTTCCGCTGTCCATAAATTTTAAATTTTGTACTGCTTTCACGCCGCTAAAATAGCTCGCAGAACGAAAAACTCTAAATTTTAAAATTTTGCGCCGTTTTGGCGAGGCAGTATCGCAAATTTTAAAATTTAGCCGCAATTTGAAATTTTACGCCGCTTTTTGCGCCGAGCAAAGGATTTAAATTCTGCGCGCTGTATCTGCGGCGGCGTAAAATACCGAGAGTTCGTGAGCTAAATTTAGTCCGCGCCTTAAATTTATAGCTCGCGCGCCCTGAGTTTAAGGATAAATTCAAAACTCTAAGTTTAAAATTTCGCCGTAGCGGGGCGGCGTGCGGAAGTGAAATTTCGCATAAAACCGGCGCAGAATTTCAGCGCGCCGAAGCAAAATTTAAAGCGCAATTCAAAGCAAAATTCTGCGCGCAAACAAACTCCCGCAAATCAAATCATGGAGCAAAAATGAGATATAT
>CAURGM010000027.1:0-25100 GCA_963524395.1 uncultured Campylobacter sp. | reverse complement strand
TACAGTTAAACTCAAAGGGCACGCAGCCGTTTTTGCGGATCTCGTCTTTTAAAATTTCGGAGTATTTGTTGAGGAAAAAGTGCCCCGGGATGATCTCGATAAAGCTGTTTGCCACGCCGATGAAGGGCTTTTCAAAGTCTTTGTCCTTTAACCCTGTCGCTCTTAGCAAGCTTCTGTGCGGCGCGCGTGTATAGCCTTTTTTGATGATGTCGCTTCTCATTTTGTGTCCTTGAATTGAATTTCTCTCCATTTTAGCATAAAATTTTACCGCTGCGGGCGTTTTAAATTTTAGCGCATTAAAATTTAAAGCCGGACTATTGAGCTTAATCAAACCGAATCACTCCTGTTTTTGATATAATTGCACATCGATTATCAAAATCTTGCCGTTTGGCAGGAATGAAAAGAGGAAAAGATGCAAAGAAGAAATTTCTTAAAACTAACGTCTGCGTTGGCGGCTAGCGGGCTTGTTAGCCCTCTTTTTGCAAAGGAGGCCTTCACTATCTACGGCGCGCCTGCGATGCCTAGCCTCATCATCGGCGTTGCGTGCATGCAGGGGCAGATCGGCAAAAAATACGACGCGAAGCTTGAGCTTTGGCGCGATCCCGATCAGCTTCGCGCGGGCGTGGCAAACGGCGAGTACAAGGTCATGATGAGCCCTAGCAACGTAGGGGTGAACCTCGCAAATCAGGGGCGCAAGATCGGCATGGTAAATATCCTCACCGAGGGGCTAAATTTCGTGATGAGCAAGGGCGAGAAGATAACGGAATTTGCGCAGCTGAAGGGCAAGAAGATCGTCATGCCTTTTAAAAACGATATGCTAGACATCATCGTGCGAGCCATAGCGAAAAAGCAGGGCATTAGCGGGCTAAACATCGACTACACTGCCAGCCCCGCAGAGAGCGCGCAGCTGTTTTTGGCTAAGGACTACGACGTCGCGATCACGGTGGAGCCGCTAGCAAGCGCCATGATCTTAAAGGGTAAAGTATCGGGTATCGCCGTGCAACGAGGGGCAAATTTAAGCGATATGTGGGCGCAGGCGTTTTCGGTAAAGCCCATCATCCCGCAAGCAGGCATCATCGCCGATACCGATTTTTACGCCGCGAAAAAGGCGGATTTTGAAATTTTAAACGCCGATCTGGCAGACGCGCTTGCGTGGATAAAGGCAAACAAACAAAGCGCCGCGGCGATCGGGACGAATTTCTTTCCCGCGCCGCCGCCTGCGATATTTATGAGTATCGATACATCGAATTTATGCGTCAAAAAACCTAGCGAGATCAAGGACGAGCTTTTGAAATTTTATGAAATTTTGATGGAATTTAACCCTAAGCTCCTCGGCGGCGCGATGCCTAAGGACGAATTTTTTCTATGCTAAAAATCGATAAAATTCGCAAAGCTCAAAACCCCGCGTTTTACGTCATAGACTATCTGTGGGGCGGCTTTGCGAGCCTAGGGGCGGTCTGCTTTTTCATAGCCGTCTGGCAGGTAGCGAGCGAGGCCTATGGGCCGCTCATTCTGCCAGAACCCGCGACTGTTTTTTCTAAGGCGTGCGAAATTTTAAAAAATTTCGCCGCAAATGATTTAGCCTTATCGCTTAAACGTGCGCTTGCAGGCACCTTTCTCGCGCTTTTTGCGGGGATTTGCAGCGGACTTGCGGCGGGGTATTTCAAAAGCCTGCGAGCCTTTTTAAACCCGCTAATTACCGTGCTTCTCTCGACGCCGCCCATCGTCTGGATCGTGCTTGCGATATTTTGGTTTCATTTCGGCGATACAAGCGTGCTTTTTACCGTCGTTATCGTAGTCGCACCGATGACTTTTGCGTCCGCGGCGCAGGCGATGGCTAGCGTGAGCGCCGAATACACCGAGCTTTTCGACAGCTACAAAAGCTCAATTTTAAAAAAACTGCGCTACCTCTACGCGCCGCACCTAATCGAGCGGCTGCTTCC
The DNA here is from genome assembly GCA_963524395.1 of uncultured Campylobacter sp. Taxonomy (GTDB): domain Bacteria; phylum Campylobacterota; class Campylobacteria; order Campylobacterales; family Campylobacteraceae; genus Campylobacter_B. The sequence goes on along the minus strand of CAURGM010000027.1, from coordinate 23,157 downwards.
CGCGATCTACGTCGCGGTCAGCAACGGCGCGAAGGTGCTTGTGATGGCGGAGCTTTTAGGCGCGAACGACGGCATCGGCGCAAAGATAGCCGAAGCGCGCGTCAATATCGATACGGTCGAGGTCATGGCGTATGTGTGCCTAGTCATAGCCTTTACGGCGCTTTTCGATTATCTCGTTACCAAGCCGCTTGAAATTTTACTGATGCCGTGGAGCAGATGATGCTAAAAATTTCAAATCTGCGCTATGAAATTCTGCGCGACGTTATAATTTCCGATTTTTCGCTGCGACTCCGCTCGGGCGAAGTAAAGACGCTTTTTGGCCCCAGCGGCTGCGGCAAGACCTCGCTTTTGCGGCTGGTCTGCGGGCTGGAGGATAAAAAAAGCGGACAGATTGAAAACGGCTTTAAGAAAATCAGCTTTTTGTTTCAAGAAAACCGCCTGCTGCCGAACCTCACGGCACTTAAAAATATCGAAATTTTTAGCCCTGCGGGCGTGAACGAAATTTACGCCCTCGCCGCAAAGATCGGGCTAAGCCCGAGTGATCTGAATAAATTCCCGCGCGAGCTAAGCGGCGGTATGCAAAAGCGTACGGCGTTTTTACGCACGATCCTTAGCGGCTGCGATCTGGCGCTGCTTGATGAGCCATTTGTAGGTCTGGATCGCGATCTGCGCGGCGCGCTGATCGAAATTTTAGTCTCAAAGATCGAGCGCGAGGGGCTTGCCTGCCTTTTGGTGACCCACGACCGCTTCGAAGCCGCACGCCTAAGCCACGAGATCATCGAGCTTGAGCCCAAAGGGATGGGGCTTAGACGCGTCGTGAGGCTGGATGAGCCGCTAAGCGCGCGCGACGAGCGGTACGAAGAGCGCGTGGTAAGCGAGCAGTTTGGGGGAGTAAGCTATTATGAATAGAAATTTTATCTTTAATGCGCGCAAACAGGGAGGTTCCGCACGAAATTTGAACTTACGTTGCGGCTCAGACGCGAGCAAGCGAAGCTTTGGCGCGCATCGCGATCTGATCGCATTTGGACACGGGCATTTGCCGGGCGCTAGCTACGACGATCTCGGCATACGCAGACACGGGCTCTTACGAAGTACTAGATGCCGCGATTTCGGCGCGGGCGGACACAGGCTCTTGCAGGACACCGGGCGCCGTGGTTTTGCCGTACCGAAATACGAACTGCGCAGCCATGCGAACTGCGCAGCCATGCGAACTGCGATTATAGTGCGAGCGTGCTCTTGAATGGCGCAGTGTGCTGCGGTTTTGTAGCACAAAATTCGACGAAATTTAGCAGCGATACATACTGCGGCTCTAGCGCGGGCGCTTGTTTACAGCGCGTATCCGATCGCCCTGCTCGTGCCGCCTGCCCGCATTGCAGATTTGGTACGAACCCATACGCCCGTCTGCGTTGTGGATTTGGCGCAGATTATTTTAAAAATTCAGGCGGAATTCCTACGCGAAATTTTAAAATTTACGCTCTCGATTTCGCACGGAATTTTAAAGATTTTACACGGAGCTTGGAAGCCGCACCCGCGCAAAATTTCAAAATTTCCGATCTAAATTTTACCCGAAACTTTAAAAATTCCGCTCGCGGCAGGGAAGCCGGGTCTATGCAAGGCTTCGGGAATTCGGGCCGAAATTTTGAGCCAAGTTTCTCGCAGAGCGTCAAAAATTACGACCGAAATCTTGAGCCGAAATTCCCGCAGAGTACTAAGAATTTCAAGCAAAATTTCGAGCTAGATCTCTTACAGAGAGTTGGGGACTCCGAGCAGAATCTTTCGCAGAGTGTCAAAAAATCCGATCGAAATTTGGAGGCGGAGCCTGCGCGAGGATTTAAAAATCAAAATTCCGCTCAGGACTTCTCGCGGGATGGTAAAAATTCCGAACGGAATTTCCCGCTAAGCTTCTTACAAAGCGTCAAGAATTCCGATCAAAGTCAAAATTTCAAACCCGCCCGCCCGCAAAGCTTTAAAAATCAAAATTTCGCGTGGGATTTCTCACAAAACGGCGGAAGCGCCGAGCCAAATTCTGTTCAGAACTTCTCGCAAAGCGCTAAAAATTCCGATCGGAATTCCAAAGCTAATTCCATGCAAAATCAAGCAGAGCCAGTTTTGCCGCAGGAGCTCAAACATTCCGAGCCGTGCGGGGCACAGCAGCAAGAGCTAGGCTTTTACGCGCCTAAATTTAAAGATGAGCGCGCTAGGAATTTTTTCTCCCATCCGATGCGCGCCTTCGTTCTTTGCGCCTGCTTTTTTGCGGCGCTGGGCGCGTTTAGCTTTTTAGCACCCGATGCGCTTGAGATCGATTATGTGAGCGCGCATAAGTTTTACTTTCTGTTTTTGGCGCCTTCGTGCATCTACGCGGCGTTTTTGCTTACCGCGCTGCCCGATTGGACGAACTTCGAGGGCTCGCTAAAGCCCGTCTCGCTTGCCTTTGCCGCCTGCTTGATCGCGGCTTTTATCGCGAGCTTTTTAAATTTACGGCTTGCGGCTGCGATCACGGCGCTGTTTTGGGCGATATTTTTCATCTTTGCGGCGCGGCTTTTGTGGCTGGATAAAAATTCGAATAATTTTAGCATCCTATCGGTCCTTGCGGCGTTTTGCGCCTGCTCTGCGGCCTACGGCGCGAGCGCGGATGAGAAGTTTTTGCTTAGCTTCGTGCATATCAACGTCGCGGCAATCGCCGTCGTAAGCTACCGCATAAGCGTCGTCATCGGCAACGAAGCGCTAAGAGAGGCGGGGCTGAAGGACGCCGTTTTTATTCCAAATTTTATCTACAAAAATTTAGCCGCTTTCCTCGCCTTCGCTTTGGCGCTCGCGACGCCATTTTTAAGCGAGGCGACGTGCGGATTTATCGCGCTTGGCATCGGGTTTTTGTTTTTGGCAAAACTTCGCGAGCTGCACTACGCCGAAATTTTAAGCCGCCACTATATGGCGTTTTACTACGCGTTGCAGGCTGCGTGCGCGGCGGGCTATGCGTGGCTGGGCTGGGAGCTGATACGCGGGGGGTACGCTGCCGCGCCGCTACACGTCATCGCGATCTGCTATATCTACGGAGCGATACTTTTCGTAGGGATGATCGCTGGACAGCGCCACAGTGGAATTTCGCCGCTAAATTTTCCGCGCCTAAGCCGCGCGGCGCTCGTTTTGGCTCTGCTCGCGGGAGGTTTAAGAGCCGTTTTTGCTGGCGAGAGCTTTGTTTTATACGTGATGATCCCCTCGGCGCTTTTCATCGCCGCGGTCGCGCTATATCTGATAAGCTTCGTTCCGATCTTTCTGAAAAATCCTTTCAGCGCGGATCCGGATTGATGATCATCAAAGCGGGCTTGCTAAATTTTAGCTAAAATCGATCAAATTTCATTTCAAGGAGAGCTTATGCAACACATCAAAAATATTGACGCCGCCAAGGCCGTAGAGCTTGCTTCGCTAGTCGAAGTGGCCCCTCATAAGGTGATTTCGCGCACCCTCGCGCAAAATCCTGCGCTGAATATGACTCTTTTTGCCTTCGACGGCGGTGAGGAGATCAGCTCGCACAAATCCGACGGCGACGCGTTCGTTTACGTGCTTGAGGGGGAGGGCGATTTCACGATCGACGGGCAGAAGCACCGCGTAAAAGCGGGACAAAGCATCGTAATGCCTGCGGGTTTGCCGCACGCGATCTTCGCGCCGGTGCCGTTTAAGTGGTTTTTAGTGGTGGTTTTTTAGCCTCTAAGCTTAAGGGCGGGCTAAATTTTAAAATTTAGCCCGCCCGCCGCTTCATAAAATTTTATCCGAAATTCCATTTGCAGGATCGCTTTGTTTGCTCCCTCCTGCTCCCGTTCGCTCTCACAAAATTTTAAAATTCCAAAACATTTAAATTTCACTTTTATCGCGCCAAAAAATTTCGTCTGTTTTGCAAACCGTGCGGGAGCTGAAAATAACGCATCGCGTTTGCGCGCTGTGTCTAGCCCCGAAATCGCACGCTTGAGCTCGCATCGCAAGTCAAATCCATAGCTCGCGCGTTAAATTTCAAAGCCGCGCCGAGCGTGCAATACATATCGGGCGAGTAGAGCAGACGGACGCCGTAGTAGGGGAAACCCGCCGAGTACGCAATGCGCGCCTAGCTCATAGATTAAGCGTAAATTTAAAGGCCGTGCCCTGCGCGAAATACACGCCAGACCGGTCTAAATTTTAAAATTTAGCTCTCGCTCGGGACCAGCTCCTTGATGATAAGCTCTGGCGTGATCGTGCCGCGGAAGTTATTTTTGCTAATCGTAAAGATCGCGTCCACTCGCTCGCCCGCGCGCGGCAAAAAGTCGTAGTTGAAAAACAGCGCCTCGACGCTGCCGCCGTTTTTGTCAAGCGCCATTTTGATATGCTTGCCCTCCTTGCCGATCTCTCTGATGTTGCGGGCGCGCGCGCCTTTGATGCAAAAGAGCGGGCGCGGATTTTTCTGCCCGTAGGGCTCGTAAAATTCTAAAATTTCAAGCAGCTCGAAATCTATCTGCGACGCGTCCAGCTCGCCCAGCAGATCGTCTTGCGCGCTAAAATCGCTCAGATCCTTAGGCGTTATACGCTCATTTACGCGGCGCTTAAACTCCTGAAGCAGCGCAGGATCGATCCCCACGCCCGCAGCGCCCTTGTGTCCGCCGAAGGTCGTTAAAATTTCGCTTTGCGAGGAGATCAGCTCTAAAATGTCGAATTTACCGATGCTACGCGCGCTTCCTTTGGCGCGCGAGTCGCTTACGCTAAAGACGATCGCGGGCTTTTTGTAGGTCTTGCTTAGGCGGCTTGCGACGATGCCGATGATCCCTTCGTGCCACTGCGGACCCCACACGACGATGACGTTGTCGCTCGGATCGACGCTTTTTACGATCTCGTCGTAGAGGCTTTTCTCCTCCTCTTTGCGCGAGTTGTTGATAGAATTTATCGTCTCTAGGTAGTGGTTTGCCTCTCTGATATTTTTGGCGCATAAAAAGTTATACGACATCGTAGCATCGTCCATCCGCCCCGTACAGTTGATTAGCGGCGCGATCGTGTAGCTGATATCGTCGAATTCGAAGTGTTTTTTGAAATAGTGCTCCTTAATTGCCTTGAAGCAGGCGCGGTTTGAGCTATTTAGCCGCTTGATGCCGAAACGCAAAAGCGCGCGGTTCATATCGCGCAGCTCCATCATATCGGCGATTATGGCGATGATGAGGATATCCATTGAGCTTGCCATATCATAGTTTACGCCGAGGGTTTCTTTTAGCGCCCCCACGAGATACCAGGCCACCTGCGCGCCGCAAATTTCGATATTCGGGAAGGTGCAATCGGGCTGCTTCGGATTGATTATCGCGTAAGCTCTAGGCAGCACGGGCGGAGGCATGTGGTGATCGGTGATGATGAGATCGATCCCCTTTTGAGCGCAAATTTCGGCAGCTTCCGTCGCGGAGGTGCCGTTATCTACGGTGATGATGAGATCGACGTCCTCAAGTTCGCCTATGATCTCGCTGTTTAGCCCGTATCCGTCGGTGAAGCGATTTGGTATCTTGATAACGTAATCCGCGCCTATTTGATTGAAAAAATCGCTCATTATGACGGTGCTTACGATACCGTCGACGTCGTAATCGCCGACTACGGCTATGCGCTGGTTTTCTTCGATGGCAGTTTTTATGCGCAAAGCCGCCTTATAGGTATCCTTCAGCTCGCAAGGTAAGGGAATTTCAGAAATTTTATTGTGTCGATCGCCCGCAAATCTCGATTTTAGAATTTCCCTTATCTCATTTTTACCTAGCATTTTTTATAGATGCTTCGATAAAGCCCAAAATAGCGGGATTTGGGCGCACTAAACGGCTGGTAAATTCCGGGTGAAACTGCACGCCCAGAAAAAACGGATGGTTTTTTAGCTCGACCGCTTCGATAAGCCCGTCGCTCTCGCCGCAGACGATAAGACCGTGCTTTTCAAACTCGGCGCGGTACTTCGGATTGGCTTCGTAGCGGTGGCGGTGGCGCTCGCGGATAGTTTTTTGCTCGCCGTAAATTTTACCCAAAAGCGAGCCCTTTTTGACGTCGCAGTCATAGCCGCCTAGCCGCATAGTGCCGCCCATAGGGGATTTGTGCGTGCGAATCTGCTTTTTGCCACTTGCGTCGATGAAGCTGTCGATGAGGTAGATCACCGGATCTTCGGTCTGCGGGTCAAATTCTGCAGAGTTGGCGTTTTTCAGTTTTAAGACATTGCGCGCAAACTCCACCATCGCAAGCTGCATCCCCAAGCAGATACCTAAAAACGGCACCTTGCGTACCCGCGCATAGTTTATGGCTAAAATTTTACCCTCTATCCCGCGCGAGCCGAAGCCGCCTGCTACCAAAATTCCGTTTACGTCGCGGAAAATTTCATCCACATTGCTTGCTTCAATTTTTTCGCTATCTACCCACTTTAAGCTTATCCGCGTATCAAGCGTAGCGCCCGCGTGGATGATTCCCTCGGTGAGGGATTTGTAGCTTTCTTTCAGATCGATATATTTGCCGACGAAGGCGATCGTAGTTTCGTTCGTAGGCACGATGACGCGCTTAACTAGGCTGTCCCAGTTGCTCATATCGACTTCGAGCTTATTTAAGCTTAAAGTCTCCGCGATCGGCGTTAAAATATCCTGCTTCAAAAACGCAAGCGGGATCTGATAGATGCTCGCGCTATCGGGGCTTTCGATGACGCAGTTTTTATCCACTCCGCAGCTTAGCGCGATCTTGTCTTTAAGCGCGCGATTTAGCGGCATTTCGGAGCGGCAGATTATCATATCTGGGCTGATACCGATGCGGCGCAACTCGCCTACGCTGTGCTGTGTGGGCTTGGTTTTGAGCTCGCCCGCTACCTTGATGAAAGGCACGAGCGTGAGGTGGATATTCATCGTATTTACTCTGCCAAGCTCCACTCTCATCGCGCGGATCGCCTCTAAAAACGGTAGCCCCTCGATGTCGCCCACGGTGCCGCCGATCTCGACGATCAGCACGTCGTTGCCCTCGCCCGCCTTTTTTATGCGGCGCACGATCTCGCCTACGATGTGAGGAATAACCTGGATCGTTTTGCCCAGATAATCGCCCCTGCGCTCCTTCTCGATGACGGAGCTGTAAACTTTGCCCGTGGTGAAGTTGTTATCTTGGCTTAAATTTTCATCCAAGAACCGCTCATAATGCCCAAGATCCAGATCGGTCTCCGCGCCGTCGTCGGTGACGAAAACCTCTCCGTGCTCCAGCGGGCTCATGGTGCCGGGATCGACGTTGATATAAGGATCCGCCTTTAGTATGCGCACCTTTTGCCCCGCATGCTTTAAAAGCGTCGCGATCGACGCCGCCGCAATGCCCTTACCCAGCGAGCTCAGCACTCCGCCGGTGACGAAAATATATTTCGTTTGTTTTGCCATAAGTTTTCCTAAATTTTGATATTAATATCGCGATTATAACTTCTTTTAGGTTAAAGCATACTAAGCTAGAATTTGAAAATTTTAGAAATTTACGGCAAAATACGCACCCAAATAAATTTTAAATTTAAAGGAGAGATGATGAAAAAGATCATCGCGGCTTTAGTGCTCATCGTAGCGCTTATAGTGGGCGTTTTTGTAGCGACGAAGGACGCTAAAACGGGAGTAGCTAAAAGTGTAAACGATAGCATAACCAAAACGGTTGACGGTGCGGTCGGCAAGAGTGCCAGCGCGGCAATTGAGCAGCAGATTGCGGAATTTATCGCTAGAAACGAAATTTTCGAGACTAAAAGCGCTAAATTTTATCCTGGAGATAGCAACTCAAGCGGCTTTATCGAAGGCGTAGTAAAAAAAGAGAAATTACAAAAAAGCCTTGCTGAGGGCTTTAGCAAGCTAAAGGAAAAAGCTGGCGCGCAAGATAGCAACGATACGGACGAGCCGGATCCTGCTAAAATTTTCCCGGAAGATTTTGCTTTTCGCTACGACTACACTATCAAGCATAGCGTAAAAAACGCTGCGGATGGATTTGAGAGCGACGGAATTTTAACGATTAAGACTCCATATTACGCGGAGCCTTGCAAGAAGCTGTTTAAGACTGACGCGCCGCTTAGCACGCATCTAAACTACGGGCCTACCGAGGTTAAATTTAGCGCAAAGCTAGCCGATATAAATGTGCTCGAAGATGGCGGAATAGGACGTCTTGCAGGCCTTAGCCTAAACGGCACGAGCGATATGAGCGGCAAAACGATAAAAGCCTTGGGCTTTAAAATCGGTGAAATTTTTATAGATGACGGCAAGGATTCGGGTCTTGATATAAAGGATCTTATCTATGAGGCAAACTTTAAAAATGGCATCCAAGATCTAGACGATAATATAACTAAGCTCTTTTTGAATGACATAGATTTTGCAGGCAGCACAAAAGAGCTCGTCGTAACTGTAGATAAGCAGCGCTTCGTTGTAGTTACGGATATGAGCACGGAAGGTAGCTACCGCGTAAAAGATGGAATTTTAAATTTCAACGAAAGCGATAAAGCCCAAAGCCTAAAAATCGCCGATGTGCTAGTGCGAAACATCCATTTGGGCGTCGATACCAGCTTTAGCGCCGCACTTTTCGAAAAATATCTGTCTATTATCTCAAATCCGCAAGAAGGTGAAAAATTAGCGGAAAATAAAGAGCTTTTTATGAAGCTGCTAAAAGATGATATGAAAATCAACGTGAATGATTTTTCGTTTGAAAATAGCCTCGGTAAGAAATTTGCTTTTAACGCAAGCGCGCTAGTAGGCGGCTACATCGACGAGACGCAGCTTTTTAAGCGCATGAGCTTGGACGGCAAAGCTACGATAAATACGACCATCACGGACTTCCTATCGCCTTATGACAGCTTGCGCGATTTTGCGCCGATGGCGGAAGTTTACGGCTCGCAGTTTCTTAAGCCAGACGGAGATGGGGTTAAGATGGAGTTTAGCTTCGATAAAGCAAGCAACTCTATGATCTTAAACGGAAAGCCTATCCCACTACCGCACAATTAAATTTTAAAGCTTTGCGAGCAAATTTTAAATCCGCTTGCAAAGCTCTTTTTGTTTCTTGCTTTTTCGGCGCAGAATTTCGCAAAGCTTCGCGTAAATTTTTACCTGCATAATTTCGCAGCGGCGCCATAAAATTCCGCTCAAATTTTACCGCATCGTTTCCGCCCACTTCGCTAAATTTGAAAATTTACAAGCCAAAATCTCATACCTACAATGACAGATAGACTTAAGCAATTTTGGCTATAATGCGCGGTTTTGCAGCGCAGCTAGCGTAAATTTAAAAGACGGCGGATTATGAGCGGCATTTATTACGCCGCCTCTTTTGACGACGTATTTTATATTGGGAAACTAACGCTAAATTTGCATTTTTAAATTTCAAGGAACGATATGAAAGTAATCAAACGCAACGGCAGAACCGAGGAACTTGACGTAAGCAAGATCAAAAAATACACGAGCGAGGCAGTGGAGGGGCTGGAAAACGTAAGCCTTAGCGAGCTTGAGGTGGACGCAAAGATCCAGTTTCGCGATATGATCACCACCGAAGAGATTCAACAAACCCTCATCAAAACCGCAGTCGAGAAGATCGACGTGGACCGCCCGAACTGGACCTTCGTCGCCGCGCGGTTATTTTTATACGATCTGTATCACAAAGTAACGGGCTTTAGCGGTTACAACAGCCTAAAAGATTACTTCGCTCGCGGCGAGGCGGCGGGCCGCATAATGCTCGGCTTAAAGGAAAAATACGATCTAGAGGATCTAAATTCCTATCTGCAGCCGCAGCGCGATTTGCAGTTTAATTATCTAGGCATCAAGACGCTTTACGATCGCTACCTCATCAAGGATAAAAGCGGCGCGCCGATCGAGCTTCCGCAGCAGATGTTTATGGCGATCGCGATGTTCCTCGCGCAAAACGAGCTTGACTGCCAGAGCTGGGCGAAAAAATTTTACGATCTTATATCTAAATTTGAAGTCATGCTTGCGACTCCTACGCTCTCAAACGCCCGCACGACGCGACATCAGCTAAGCAGCTGCTACGTGGGAAGCACGCCCGATAATATCGAGGGAATTTTCGATAGTTACAAGGAGATGGCGCTTCTAAGTAAATTCGGCGGCGGTATCGGCTGGGACTGGTGCAAGGTGCGCGCGATGGGCGGCAGCATCGACGGACATAAAAACGCCGCAGGCGGCATCATCCCGTTTTTAAAGATCACGAACGACATCGCCGTCGCCGTCGATCAGCTGGGCACGCGCAAGGGCGCTATCGCCGTGTATATCGAGCCGTGGCACATGGACGTGAGCGACTTCCTCGATCTGCGCAAAAACTCGGGCGAGGAGAGGCGTCGCGCGCATGAAATTTTCCCCGCGCTGTGGATAAACGATCTGTTTATGAAAAGGCTTCAAAGCGGCGGCAAGTGGACGCTATTTGATCCCGCCGAAGTAAGCGATCTGAGCGATCTGTATGGCGCGGAATTTGAGGCGCGCTACGAGCAATACGAGGCCGACGATAAAATTTCAAAATCTACCATCCTGGCAAAGGAGCTTTGGAAGAAAATTTTAACGAGCTATTTTGAGACGGGCATGCCCTTTTTGTGCTTCAAAGATAACGCCAACCGCATCAATCCAAACGCGCATCAAGGCTTAATCAGGAGCTCAAATTTATGCACCGAGATCTTTCAAAACACGGCGCCGAACCACTACAAAATCAAAGTCGTCTTTGCCGACGGCAGCGAGAGGCTGTTTGAGGAAAACGAAGATGTGGCGACCGATGCGGGCATTGTAAAAAAGGCGAAAAAGATCACCGCGCTAGACACGCTGGGCGGCAAAGAAATTTTTATCGTAGAAAAGGGCTGCAGCGAGGGCGCGACGGCGGTTTGCAACCTTGCAAGCGTAAATTTAAGCAAAATCAACAGCCGCGAGGAGATAACTCGCGTGATGCCGATCGCCGTGAGGATGCTCGATAACGTCATTGATCTAAATTTTTACCCGCACGCCAAGGTCAAACATACCAATCTAAAAACCCGCGCGATAGGGCTCGGCGTAATGGGCGAAGCGCAGATGCTTGCCGAGCGCGGCGTGAAGTGGGGCAGCTACGAGCACTTCGAGCTGATCGATAGAATAATGGAAAACGTGAGTTTTAACGCGATCAAGGCAAGTTCAAATTTAGCCGTAGAAAAGGGAAGGTATCCTGATTTTACGGGCTCGAAGTGGAGCGAAGGAATTTTCCCGATCGATTTAGCGAACGAAAACGCCAAAGCGCTCGTTAAGCGCGGTGGGCTTTTTGAGCAGAGTAGCTGCGATTGGGACGGGTTGCGCGAGAAAGTAAAGCGCGACGGCATGCGAAACGGCTATCTGATGGCAATCGCGCCGACATCGAGCATCAGCATACTCGTAGGCACCACGCAGACGATAGAGCCGGTATATAAGCGCAAGTGGTTCGAGCATAACCTAAGCGGCATGATCCCGGTCGTCGTGCCGAATTTAAGCCCGAAAACGTGGCAGGCGTACGTGCCTGCGTACGAGCTCGATCAGCGCCTGCTCGTAAAGGCGGGCGCCATCCGCCAAAAATGGATCGATCAAGGCCAGAGCCTAAATATCTTCATGAGCCTAGATAAGGCAAGTGGCGGCTATCTGAGCGAAATTTACACGCTTGCGTGGCAGCTGGGGCTAAAATCGACCTACTACCTGCGCTCCGAAAGCCCCGATAGCGAGAAGCTAAACAATGTCGCGGACCGCTCGATAGAATGCGAAGGGTGCCAGTAAAATTTCGAGAGATTTTAGAATTTTTTAAGCGCCGCCATAGAATTTTGTAAAAATTTAAGCGTTTAATACTAATGGAAAGGCAAAATTATTCACTAAGTAATTCGCCCCTCTCGAGGTGTGAATTACTTAAATTATGAGCGATTATGATCGGATTTGCAAAAATAAAATTGCCCAATAGCGCTCGCTCAAATTTAAAGCGTAGATTATTCCACCTGCCCGAGCTTTTTGAGATAGGCAAAAATTTTAGCGATCTCGATCATTTTATTTAGGCTTTCGAGCAGCTTCGCGCTTTGCGAGCTCGGCGCGGATTTGAAAATTTCGCTATTTTCAACGCCGATTACAAGGCTGTTTTCGCCCAGATAAAGCTCGGTTTTACCAAATAAATTTACGGTGATCGTCTGCATATTTTCTAAAATTTTTTTGTTTTGCAAAAATGCGGCGGCAGCGGGATTGTTTAGATATACGTCAAACGACGCGCTTAAGTGCGGGCTGTCTTTAAGTAGCTTCAGATCCGATGCGCCGAAGATAAACTCTCCGCGCGGCACGACTAAAATTTTACTATCGAAAGTCTCGTTAAAATCAAATTTTGCAAAAAGTCCGTCGAAGATCGCAGTATCATCCTTTTTTTTGAGATGCAGAATTTTATCCAGCTCAAATACCCGATTTTCTCTGTTTTTATCGAAATCGCGACTTAGGCAGATGTCGCCGATTTTTATGCCAAATTCGGGCGTCTTGCCCACTATCGCGTGCTTGCAAGTGCATAGATTCGCCTCTTTACGGAGCGGATTTTTGTAAATTTCATCGAGTAAAAACGCGCCGAAAGGCTGAAAGGTAAGACGCAGCTCCTTTGCGATCCAAAGCAGAAATTCGTTTTTAAAGGCCTCTTCACTGAGCGCTTCAAATTTACGCGAAATACGCACGGCTAGGTATTTGTAAGCAGGATAAGCAAGAGCTAGCAACACTAATAAAAACAGGAATGAGAAATCTCCGAAATCCTTGCGCATAGCAATAAACAGCGCCAGCACCACTACCGCCACGCCGCCACGCGCCTTCCAAAGCGCCACATTGCGCGCTCCATCTAGTTTTTGCTTTTTTAATTCGTAAGAAACAAGGCTCATCGCTATCCCCGTGAGTGAAATTTGACGCTCATTATAGCGAAAAATGGGATTAAATCAAGCCATATGATAAGTGCGTTGCTATTTATAAGGCGGGTTTTTTATAATAGCTCAAAAGCATAGAAATCGCCGTCTTTTTCTCTACATTTTACAATATCGCCCTGTTTGAATTCTAAAATTTCATCCAGTTCGGATTCAAATTTCGTCGTATCGGTAATTTTAAAAATATATTGTGCGATTTGAGCAGCCTTTGCCGGGCGCCATACATCGATATCTTCATTAAAAATTTTTATAAAAATTTCTTTATCGGTCGCGCTTGCCATATTAAACCTTTCTGCCCGGTTATCTAAAATTCTTTCTGCCTAGCCACAATTTAAGATATTTTAATACGGGTCTTAAATAATCATTAGTAGCATTGGCTTTAAAGGTGCTCGCGTCCGATTCTATCAAATACCAGCTATATCCGTCATCCTTTAAAATATTCATTTTGCGATGTTTGGCCCCAGCGTTTGCGTCAGATATCTCTATATCCAGCACTTTATTTGCAATATTCATTTGCACCGACAGGTTAGAGCTTAGATCATATATGAAACGGTTAAGATCTTTGATGATATGGGTATTATATACATCATCGATCATCTCGGCTCTTCTCTTCCTAAAAATTTCCTCTTCTATTGGGTCTCCGTCGATAAGCTTTCCATAATGATCCGCGTCTGCTATGAGCTCTTCGTAAGATGCGGTAAAACATCCAAAAAATCCCCTATGCATCCCAAATTTCCAATTCGTAGGCACCGTTTCATCAATTACTTGAAAATATTCGCTATTAAATCGATTGTAATCTATATCATCTGCAAACGGTAATATGCAATAATAAACCTGTCCCTCTTCATATTGGATACCATGAACAAAATAGGTTCTGTTTAACCCCAAATGCCCATGCTCGTCCTCTTTTATACATTTTACAATCATTTTTAATCGTCCTTAAATTTGAAATCATCTACGGCCTCTATGATGGGCTACCCGTCTTTATCGCCTATTATACTATTTCTAACAAGTTCTGTAAAAAATTCTTTGTTTTTGGATTTGTTGATTGCCTCTTTTATAGCATTAAAGGATAATTTTAAATTATTTAAATTGCCATCTATAATGCAAAAGCCGTTTTTCTCACACAATGATATTATGCCCCTTAATACGGCTTCGTACTCGGATCTAAAATCGATACGAAACGTAACGGACTCTATTATATTATTAGCATCAAAAAATACCTCTAAGCGATTGCCGTTTTCGCTTCCGTATAGATCTATTTCGTTAGACCAAGATTTTTCGGGCTTTAATAGGCGCGAAATTTCAGAAAATATCTCTTTTTTGATCTTTGCTTTTTTCCAATATTTATCGTCTTCAAAGAGCTTTATATCGCTATATTGCGGATCGTATTGTAGATCGTAGGTATCGCTTTTGGGCAGAATAAAAAACCTACATTGCCAAATTGCCATATCTTCCTTCCTCAAATATTTTCATTATAAAATTTTAAAAGTAATACACATAGCAGCCTCGGTCATCGTATATATCAAATAAAATCGAAAATTTCTCTTTATTGTTTGCGGCTAATTGAACTCTGATATTCAAAGATGGCTCTTTTGCCAGCTCAAAATTAAAATGGTGCAGCAGTATGGACCTCAAAAAATTTGGCTCAAGCGCTTTTTCTTTTATAAAGATAACGCCCGCTCTGGCGCCGTTTTTATAGGGCCTAGCTTTTGTGTATCGCCCCTTCATATTTTTAAGAAGATACTCCTCTATTTTCTCATCTCTTTCCCAAAAAAGAATTTTATAAACTACGCTATCTAAGCGGCTTGCTTTTGAAATTAGAAACATAATTAATCTAATTTTAGCCTCGACATCGATATTTTCAAAATCTATTCTTGATCTGGCTACGCCTCTTTTATTTCTACTTATTTTTCTAAATTCTATATCGAAATTAGTTGGGTCTATAATGCTTTTTATCATTGTCGTCGCCTTTCAAAGCCCTTTTGCTGCGTGATACTATACAAGCTCGCTTTAAAATCCTTATCTACTTTTTCCATTTAAATTTAAATCTCTTTCGCTTTATTTTTATAAAATTTTCCAACTGCTTATCGGTAAAATTTAAAATCTCTTTTCGGTTTTGTAAATTTACATAAGTGTGCCTTATATCGCAATTACCGAGAAAGGCGGCTTCCCAGTTCTTAATTAGCCAACCCGAGCTTATCACATATTCCCGTCCTTTATCCGAGCGCATTTTATCGCTATAGCCGATAGGCGCAAACATACCGGAATAAAACCCCTCCAGATAGGGTAGTCTCGGGCACCCTTCCGTATCGGTTGCGACTATAAATTTTATCTTTCGATCATATGGACGAAAAGCCTTATGACATTCTATAATATCTCCATTTTTTAGATCGTCTTTGAATTCTAAAAATTTATAAGTAAATTTTGCAGGAATTTTATCATTTATCCTTTTGTATTCGGTTAAAAAACTATCGTAATAAGAAAATATGCTTATATTTCTGGGAGACTCCAGATCACATACAAAATCTAAATTCTCCAATATCCACTTTTTAGAAATCAGACCATTATTATTTTTCGCATTAGCTTCGGGTGGCAATACTATAAACTCCCCCGAATTATCGCCGTTTATACGCAGCAGGTTATTCCAGCTACAAAATAAAAACCGTCTTTGGTCGATTTGCAATATATCGCCCTCCGCGAAAATTTCTCTAAAATTATTAATCGAAAATTTCCTTCTACCTCTTACGGGTATTATCTTTTTATAATTTCTTTTCATGGTCTTTCTTCCGTTTTATTATTAAATCGCGGCACACTCGCTAAATTCCTAAATGCAAAATATATAAATCGTTTTTAATTGCCGAATCGATTAGTTCCAATAGGCCGTCTAATTGCTCGATAACCGAGGATTTATTTAGCGCGCAGTTTTTATCAAAAACAATCTGCTCATCCGCGCTCAAGAAAAGCGATCTCCAAGAGCATATTATATCTCTAAATTTAGCTTTATCTTCTATCCAGCTATAGCCATAGTAATTTAGACCTTTTTTCAAATTTACCTCATCGTTCCATGTGGTTTGTACCCACTCAAGAGAGTACGAAATATGAAGTATCAGATCATCGCTAATTACTACGCAACGCTCTTTAGAGAAGATATTTTCTTTTGTCTTTTTGAGTAAAAATTCATGTTTAGGCATACAGCTCCTTATTGTTTTAAAATATGACTTTAATAAAGCCCGATCTAGCTATTCGCCAAATTTCATCCAAGCGGCGGCGTATCCTTGTGTTTCATCTCTAAAATATTTGCTAATTATCTTATATTCGTCTTTTTTCGCAATATTTATAATTGTCTCAACAAAGCCGGTGCAAAACGCCGTGCCGATGTATTCGTCTTCGCTTGCCGCTCCCTTTTCCACAAAATCAAAAATTTCATTTATTGTCTTTTCGTCCAAATCATCAAAAATTTTAATCGTAGTTTCTGCAAAAGATGCAAGCAACCACAATAAGCTAGGTATGTACTCCATATCGAAAGGAAATATCTGCTCTTGATAGGCGCTAAAATACGCCCTGTTTTTCTCTATAAAGAAATAGATATATTCCTCATATTTACTCAAATCGGTCTCTATTAAGCGCATTTGCCAATCCTTATAAAATTCCATTATAATACTTTTCTCCAAAATTTTATAGCGCTTTTTATCTCTTTTTCAAAATGTTTGAATGGTATATAAATTTCTTCTTGTTCGTAGGGTTTTAACTTTTTATATTTCTTGGTATGCGTAATTCTTGTAATATTTTCATAGTGTTTTTGTAAAAAATCTATGATTATTTTTACCTCATCCCTGCTAAATTGTTTCGCTCGCGCCCGCCGCATAGGCGGTGCAAATGCTTGAATGAACATATCTTCTATAATCGCCTCATCGCCGAAGCGCTCGTAAAAATCAATAAAATCCAGGATATAATACCTAAAAGTATAGTCATTGAAAACCTGTAAATCTCCCGATAGGAGTTTGATCGTGCCATGGTCTAAATCGCACAGATCTTGTTCGACAAGCTCATCCTTTTGTACAGGATTTGTTATAATTTCCGGCTTTTGCAGTTTAAGCCGCGTCTTTAGCGCCTTTATTTTAGTATGCAATTCAAATTTATCCATCTAGGCAGTATATGTCGTTGTCCAAATCCACATTATTATCTGCTAATAGTTTCAGTAAATTTGCATTATAATATAGACTGGGCAAGCTATTATAACTGTAAACTACGACTCTTAGCAGCTTTTTCACGCTTTGTAATTTTATACTCCTCGCGACATTTATATCTGCTAAAAATTTTTTAATTAGATCTCCCGCAAAAGGTATATCATAAAATTTTTCCTCTATGCTAAAGCCAAAATTTCTGTATTTTAAAATAGAACCTTTTAGTTTCAAATCTCCTTTTTGCCAGACTTTTGTTGCAGATATGCCGTTGCTGCTTATTGTTTCGGATAGATCCCTATCGCTTTCGATCGATAGTATTAAAACTACTTTGTTGCCTTTCAAAGCTACTCCTAAAATCTTTTATATCCCATCTACGCACATATTGTCATTTAGTTTGACACACATTTTATATTTATCAGAATATGAGCAAAACCAGCATATTCTGCATTGGAAGTTAAAATTTTCATTTGGACACCCGCCCGGGGCAAATGACTGGGCAATATGCAAAATCATCTCCGTTTCTAGCGCGATAATTAGTGATATATTGGGTTGCTACTTCGAATGCATTGTCGTCTTCCTCTTCGGTATCCCAGCTATCGTATGTGATTATGGGCTTATTGCCGCTTAGGCGATATACGTCTACTCCTAGGATAATCATACCTTTATCTCTTGTGATTTTTAGTACTTCTATCGCATCATCAAATTTCCAAGCAATAAAATAAAATCCGAGCTTCTCTCTTAGGCGTATACCGCGCTCTAGCAGATCCTGCGGTACGATATTTACATAGTCTTCATCTATAAACAGAATATCAATATCTTCTTCAACTGACATAATGTCTCCTTTCACTTTGTTTTTGGGTTAAAAAATCTATGTTTGACGGTTTGGTGCCGTTTGACACCCATTTTTCAGAAAAATTATATCAAAACGAATATAAAAGGAAACGAAAATGCCTAAAATCCAAAGTGCCCGCCCGTAGAGATTAAAAAAGAGCAAAAAGGATTGCTTTTTGGGATTTTGGTCGTAATACATTAAAATTTACGGCGTATCGGGGTATTTAAGACGCCCCCGCCTAGTATAAACATCGCGCGCAGCGCTTAATAACTCAAAGCCTCTGAAAGCTCTAAAAATTTAGGACACTCTTTAATATTTTCAAAGTCGCCGAAGAAAATTTGCTTTCCTTTTTCGAGCAGCAAAACCTTGTCTGCAACCCTTCTCGCGCTCATCAAATCGTGAGTTATAAATATGATATTTATGCTTTTATTAAGAGTCAAAAGCATATCCAAAAGCCTCTCTTTTGCCTCGAAATCAAGCCCGCTCGTTATCTCATCGAGGATTAGGAGTTTCGGGTTTGAGAGCATGGCTATTAGCATGCCTACTCGCTCGGCCTCGCCGCCGCTGATTTGATGCGGGAGCTTAGCTAGAATTTCTGCGGGCAAATTTAGCGTTTTTAAAAGCGTGCCTACAAGCTCATCATCAAAATTTAGTTTAAGATAATTCTTTATGTTTTTAATCTGGGTTTTGATTTTAAGGGCGGGGTTTAGGCATAATTTTTGATTTTGCATCACGAGACGGATCTGGCTTCTATATCGCAAAACCTCGTTTTGGTTTAAATTTGATAGATTTTTGCCCTCAAAAAATATCTCGCCACCGCTTTGTTTTATAACTAGAGCCAAAATTTTAGCCAGAGTGCTTTTGCCGCTTCCGCTTTGCCCGAGGATGGATAAATTCTCGCCGCTTTCGAGATTAAAGCTGATATTATTTAGCACCTCTAAACAGATCTGCTTGTGTCCGAAATGCTCTCTAAATTCGAAATTTTTCGATATGTTTTTAACCTCTAATATCATTGAAATTTTCCGTTTTTGAGATTTAAAATTCTACTCGTCAGATGCGAGATAAGCCCGAGCTCATGCGTGATAAATATAATGCCGATCTCGCGCTTAAGGGAATTTAGCATGTTTATAATATTTCTTTTGTTTAGAGTATCGAGCGAGCTTGTTATCTCGTCGCATATTAAAATTTTAGGTTTCAAACAAAGCGCCAAAACTATCTGAACTCTGCTCGCCTCCCCGCCGCTTAGCTCATAAGAAAATTTATGCCAAAGCGTGTTTGCGTCGTCAAAGCCGAATTTGGCAAAATACTCAAAAGCGGTTTTTTTAATAAGGTCTATTTGCATAGTTTTTTTAAGATAGAGATTGAAATGATCGCCTACGTTTAGCATGGGATGAAAGGAGCCGTGGCTGTTTTGAAAGATCAGAGCGCAGACATTTCGCCTATGCTCTCTAAGCTCATTTTGATCAAGAGCCAAAATATCTCTGCCGCAAATTTTAAATTTATCGGCGCTAAGGCTAAAATCGTCATCAAAAAGCCTTATCATCGCCTTTGCAAACATCGACTTTCCGCAGCCGCTATTTCCGGTTATCGCGACGCATTCGTTTTGAGCGAGGCTAAAATCAAGATTTGATAAAATCGGCCTATTTTTAAAATTTAGATTTAAATTTTCTATCTCGATCATATCTTTATACCCTTGCCGTTTGAGCTCGTGCTTAAAATCGCAAAAGAGAGTATGAGCAAAAACAGCACAGCCCCAGGGAAAAGCACGACCCACCAAGAGCCCATAAATAGTGCCTGCGTGCTTTCATTTAGCATAAGCCCGAGACTGATCGCGGACAGATCGCTTCCTACTCCGAAAAAGCTAAGTGTTGCTTCCATGGCGATTGCGTGCGCGGCGTTGATACCGAAAAGCGTAAAAAGTAGAGCCTTTAAATTTGGAAGCGCTTCAAAAAATATAAGTTTAAAATGCGTCGCTCCGTTTATTTTGGCTTGAGCTATAAAATCGCTCTTAAGCATCGTTTTAAGAGCGCCCAAAATAACCTTTGCGCTTTGCATCCACGAGCAAAGTCCGATTATAAGAATAATCGTAAATAGCCTGCCGCCGGAAATCGATGAAAAAATCATAATAAATATAATGCTGGGCAGGGACAAAAACGCATCTATCAACCTGTCAAAAAGCTCTTTTATAAAATTTGAATTAAGCGTTGCGATGTAGGCGTAAAAAGAGGCAATGAGGGTGGTTATGAAACTTGCTCCGACCCCTACGATAAGCGATGTTCTAAGGGCGTAAAATACGCGACTTAGCAGATCTCTACCCATAAAATCCGTTCCGAAAATATGAGTTTGGCTCGGGGCTAAATTTACGTTTTGAAAATCGCTAAAGTTGGGATCAAACGGCGCAAAAAACGGAGCGAAAATCGCCAAGATAACAAAAAATACAAAAATCGCTAAGAAAAATTTATAAATTTTCATAAATTCCTCTTATCGAGCATGATCGCGATGATCTGCGCCAGTAAATTTGACAATATAACAAAAACGGCGCTAAGCAGCACCACGCTAATAACCACGGGATAGTCTTTTGAAACGACCGAGCTTATTGCAAGCTCGCCGATGCCCGGGTATGAAAATACGCTCTCGACTACGTATGATCCTGCAAAAATACCTCCCATTAGAGTTCCTAGATACTGCACTATAACGGGCAGCGCGTCCTGAAATGCCAGAAGATAAATTCTGCTTTTTTCAAGCCCTCTTGCATAAGATGCTTGGATAAAATCCTTGCTTAGGCTCTCTAAAAAGGTGTCCTTGATAAATTTAATATTAAGCCCAAGATGGGGCAAAACTACGCTTAAAAGCGGTAAAAATAGGTGTTTGAGAGAAATCCCGCTTTGGCTGATCTCATTTACTCCCGAGCTGGGAAAAAGCCCTAAAATCAGGCTAAAAACAAGAATAAAAGCAAGCCCAACCCAAAAATGCGGCAAACAGGCGAGCAGAAAAGTTGTGACATTTATAAAAATATCTATAAATTTATTCTTATAAATAGCGCAAATAAAGCCCAGGATAAGTGAAAACATACTTATGAAAAAAAACGATGCGAGCGATAGGGCGATGGTATTTGGAAGCCTTTTTGCGATGATAGCGGAAATACTTTCGCCGCTTATCAAAGATAGCCCGAAATCTCCTTGTAAAAATGCAAAGATCCACGAGAAGTATTGTAAAAATACGTTTTTATCTAAGCCCAAATTTATCTCGATCTGTTTTTTTACGCTCTCGCTCACCGCCTCCGGGCGCGAAAACATAGCGTCCGTAACGCTTCCAGGCAGGATAAAAATCAGCAAAAAAACGATCAAAGATAGAAAAAAGAGCAGCGCCAAACTCGACGCTACTCTCTTAAAGATTAAATTTTTCAACTACTTAACTTGCTTTTGCCATTCGTGGATATTCCACAAAAATCCAGCGCCGTGATGCCCCAAATTTCTTGTTTTAATGCCTGAAATTTCGTTGTTATAAACAAGTGGAAAATCAAGATAAGCTATGAAAACAAAAGGAGGATTATCGTGGATCGCTTTTAGAAATTCTTTGTAGAATTTCTTTCTTTCGTCCATATTTTGGGTGTTTCTTGCGCTTTTTAGAGCCTTATCGACGTTCTCGTCGCTATAGTGGCTATAGTTCCAGCCGTTTTCATTCTTATCTACGTCGGCAAAACTCCCGAAAATTCTGTACGTATGAAAATCTGGATCAAAAGGGCTGCCCCAGCCGATTATGAAACTCTGTACTTTAGAAATTTCAAAAGCGGTTTTAGGCTTGCCGTATGCTTTGGCGTCGATTCCAAATTTTACCAGCTCGCTGCTAAGGGCTTTTGCTAGCGATACTCTAAACGGGTCGGTATTAAAAGCCAAAATTTCAAAACCGAGTATTTTGCCCTCTTTTTCATAAAAGCCTTTTTTGTTTTTACTCCAGCCGCTCTGTTTTAAAAGCTCATCCGCCTTTTTCGGGTTGTATTTAAACATAAGCTCCTTATCGTCGCTGTTTGCCCAGCTTGTTTGAATCGGGTTGTACGCCTCAAAGCCGTATCCGTGAAGCAAAACATTGACGAAGCTTGACTTATCTACGGCGTAATTTATCGCTTTTCTTACATTTTTATCTTTGAAAAGCTCGTCGTTCATATTAAACATCAGCGCCCTGTAATCGGCGCTCGCAAAACGAAGAACTTTGAGGGTTTTGCTTTTTTCCACCGATTTTACGCCGCTTGGATCGATTAGCGCGGCATCGATTTCGCCGCTTTTTAACTGAAGCAGCCTGATATTCGCATCAGCTAGAACTTTTAAGAAGATATTTTTGGTTTTTGGAGCGCCTTTATAAAATTTATCGTTGGCTACGAATTCTATATACTCTCCCTTTTTCCACTCGGTAACTTTATAGGCTCCGGTTCCTATCGGCTTGTTGTTAAACTCGTCGCTGTTGATGTCTTTGCCCTCTAAGATATGCTTCGGCAACATACCGAAACTAAGCGTATCTAAAAATGGCGGAAACGGCTCGCTTAGCGTGATCTTTACGCTATTTGGGCTCGTTACTTCAACGCTTTTTACCATCTCGTAGTTTGATATCGCAGGAGCATTTAGTTTCTCATCTTTTGCCGCCTCTATCGTAAATTTAACATCTTCCGGACCGAATTTTACCCCATCGTGCCACAAAACATCCTCTCTAAGCACAAATTCATAAACCTTACCGTCCTCGCTAACCTTCCACGAGGTCGCAAGCTCCGGGACTAAATTTGAGTTTTCGTCGTGGTTCGTAAGGCCGGAAAACACAAGCGAAAGCGTCGGATCGTGATCCTCGTCATAAAGCGGATTTATCCGCGGCGTCTCGGCTTCGATCCCCACGATAATCGTATCTTGCGGGATTTTAGCGCCAAAAGCGGTGCTTAAAAAAAGCAAACCCAAGATTAAAATTTTAAAAAAATTCTTCATCATCGCTCCTTGAAAAAATTTCGGTATTGTAATACAAAAATTATAAAAGTATTATTATAAAAGCAAAAGTATGAAGAATGAAATCAATTTATTTTGATTCGAGATAAGTTAAAACTTTCAAAGTAGTTTTGCTCAAAGAGAGTACGAGTATAAGAACTATGATTTTACAGATTGAGCATAGTTTGCTTTATTTGACGGATTTTCAGGGACTTTGTTTTTAGTTATTATTTACCATGTTCTCAAAAAAATTATTCTCTTCCCAAAAGTAGCATTCTAACATTTTTAAAATTCCAT
>CAURGM010000026.1:0-25867 GCA_963524395.1 uncultured Campylobacter sp. | reverse complement strand
GAGATCGCGAAAGGCTAGGGCGTTAAAATTTTAAAAACTTTTTCGCGGCGCAGCGAGGGAAGGGCTTACATTTAGGCCTCGCGTCGCAAAGAGTGCAAAGGGTGTCGCCACACGTCGAGCTAGAGAGGCGGCGCAAAGACAGCGCGTTTAAATTTAATGCCGAAGTTGCGTTGCCATAGATAGAGCGCCTACCGCGCGAGTTAAAGGCAGCACAATGCTAGCTAGCGTTAAATTTGGCGCCGAGTTGCGCTGCCGCAAAGATGCTAGCATACTCGGTTTTAGGAAACGATGCTGCCGCAGCGTGCGTTGGTCTTTAATAGGCTAAACGGTGCTTAAAAGCGCGCCGTTAAATTATGAAATTTATGCGCACGGCGTAAAGATACAGACCCCAAACGGCGCTTTTTAGTACCGATGGATTATTGAAGTAGGTTTAATGGATAGCGAGAGCGGGTTTGGATCCGCAGAAAATCGCGAATGCACGCCTTTAAATTTAGCCTGCTTGCCGCGCTCGCTTGGAGTTTTTGCGCTTTAATCATCCGCACGCCGAATGTGCACCCATTATGCGATACTGCGCGCTCAAAGAGCTGCGATCGGATAGTATAAACGCCGCGAAATTTTATCGCATACTTCGGTCTTTAAATTTAAAATTTAGTCTGCAGAATTTGATTGTGCCGAAATTTTAGCGTAGATCGCGCTAAAACTCCGCGTCATAAATCGTCGCAGCCGATAAAATTTAATTCGCGCCGTTTTGCTGCGATAAAATTCTATGGAATTTTTTGAATGCTGGCTGCAAAATTTCAAGCCATTGCGAGTTTTACATCAACGCCGAAATTTTAACGCGATAGAATTTTGCAGCGAAATTTTACGCCGCGCGGCGTATCCGCTAGAGAGTGTTTGGGCGATAAAATTTAGGGCAGAGCTGCGGGCAAAATTCTAAATTACAAAGTAAAATTCTGCCCGTTAAGCCTAGCGCGCGACTATTTCGTCGATCCAGTTAAAAAGCTCCTCAAGATCGTAATCTCCGCCGTGTCCTTGCCCCCAAGGCACCGCAAAATCGACGTTTTTGCCCGCATTTTGCAAGCTAAGCGCCAAAACCGCAGGGATCGCAAGCGCCGTATCGCGATCGCTCGCGCCGTGTCGGATGCGGTAAAATTTCGCGCCGTTTTCGTTGCGCACGAAGCTCATCGCATCCATCATCTCTACGATCCGCGCATCTGCGATTAGCACCCCTTTGGCGGGGTCATTCATCGCGCTAAAATCCGTAAAATGAGCCGCGTTAAATTTGGCGCCGCCGAACAGCTCGTTTTCGGGATTTTCAAGCGCGAAGCCGTCGAATGCGGGAGGGGTCTTGGCGCGCGGCTCGGAGGTCGCATAGCCCCAAAAAAGCATATGCGATTGCGATGCGTCGTCCTTAATCTTGGCGGCTAGGTATAGGGGCGCCTTTGCGCGCGGATTTTTCGCCGCAAAATTAGCAAACGAGGCCGATATAAGCCCGTTTATGTAATCTTTAAAGCTGCCGTCGCCGTTCTTATCCAGGCTTAGCGCGCGGCCGCCCCCGTCCTTTAAGCTTAGCGAGTTCAGATAGGCGGGGAATTGCGCCTTTAGCTCGTCTGAAATTTTAATCTGCGCCGCGCTTAGTTTGCCGCTTAGCATCTTGCGCGCGGGCTTTGCGGCGCTTTGATTTGTGCCTTTTTTGGAATTTTTTTCAGCGCCGCTAGAATTTTCGCCGCGTTCGTTAAATCCCGCCGCATCAAGGCCGCTAAAATCCATCTTTTCATATTCGCTCTGCGCGCCGAACATCCACTCATACGCCGCGTCCGCGTGCTTTAGATTTGTGATCGGGCAGTATGCGGACGCCGCGTAAATTTTATCGCTAGCCTTCGCAGCACCCAGATCGTTCAGATACGGCTCGTACGCAGCCTCGTCCCCGCTCGTGCCCAAAAGCGCCGAGAGCGCTCCGCCCGCGCTCGTGCCGTTTGAGACGATCTTGTTTACGTCCCCAGGTATCGCCGCGTCGTTAAATTTCAGATACCGCACGGCCGCCTTTAGATCGACGATTGCCGCGGGCGCCTTACCGATATAATCGCCGTTTGCGCCCTTTAGCGTGCGTCCGCGCGCTGCGGGAGCGGCTACGACGTAACCGCGCGAAAGCGCCGTAGCGATCGCGTTTGGCTTGCCGCTTGCGTCTATTTTGACCTCGCCTGCTTCGCCCGGCATGTAGCCGCCCACGCCGTTTGGCAAAAATATAGGCGCGCTCGCGGCGTCAAATTTGCCGCTCTTGCGCCCCTCAAAATACTGCTGCGGGATGAAGATATTCATGCTCTGATAGCGCGCGCTTACGGGTTTTGCGACGTAGATTATGTTTTTGTAAGCGCGAAATTTTATCTTTTTGCCGCCTACGATCACGCTTTCTTGCGTAAAATTTGCGGCGTTAAATTTCAAATCTATTTGCGCGCTCTGCATCGCCGAAGCCTCGGCATTTAGGCTTAGTGCGCCGCAAAGCATCGCAGCGGCGCCTAAGGCAAGGGATTTTTTACTCACTGCTGCTTCTTTTCGATCTTGATATTGCCGCTTTTTAGCCACTCGAGCAGCTGCGCGGCGGAGCTATTTTTCGGATAGGCCTCAAGGTAGGTCTGCAAGTGCTTAATCGCGCCCTCTTTATCGTCATGCATCAAACTAAACAGCGCAAGAGCGTGGTGCGCGCGCATCGAGCCGAGCTCAAGCGCGCCCAAGAGCATCTGCTGCGCCTTTTGATCGCGGGAGGAGTTTAGTAAAAACTCGCCGTATTCCGTGCGCATCTCGCCGTCTTTTGGCGCTTCTTGCACGAGTTTATCGTAGAGCGCGTCCGCCTTTTCTGCGGCGCCTTTGATATCAAAATTGTGCTGAATGACGTAAATTCGGGCAAATTTATGCTCAAACTCGTAGCGATCCTTGGCGTCGATATCCTTTTTAAACAGCTCTTGACTTAGAAATTTAAAAATTTCTTCAAGCGCTCGCGCATCCCGGTAGGCGATCTCGGCATCCTTCCCGCTGTCGAAGTTTAGCGGATACTCGCATGCGTGGGCGCAGAGATTATCCACGGAGCGGTAGATGCCGCCGATATCCAGGGCGCGCGAGCCGTCCGGCGCCGTCTTTATCATCGCGTCGTGATCGTAGGGCTCATAAGGCGCTGCGAGTGCGCAACTAAGGGCTAGGGCGGCTGCTAATGCGGTTTTTGTAAACATATCGTTTCCTTAAGATGAAATTTTAAGCCGATTTTAGCGAAATTTACCAAACATTAGGCCCCCTTTGGGCAGGCTAATTTACGAGTTTGAGCTGGGTTTCGAAGGCGGATTTGGGGTAGAGGCCGATGAGCTTTTTGACCGCTTTGCCGTTTTTATCGTAGATTACCGACGTGGGGGTGCCGAAAATACCGCCTACGATGGTTTCAAAGTATTTCACCGAGCTTGCGCCGCTTACGCTTGGGAATTTTATCCCCTTTTCGCGCGCGACTGCCGCATCGGCTTCCAGACCTTTGCCGTCGCCCAAAACGCCAATAACTAGCGCGTTGCCGCTAGCTTGCAGCTCGTTTAGCACGGGTACTTGGGCTTTGCACGCGCCGCAGCCTCTGGTATAGAAAAACAGCACGAGCGGCTTGTCGTTACCCTCGATCTTTAGCGTGCGCTCGGAGGGGTCGAACTTGGAGGCGAGCGAGGCGCCGTCAGTGCTTAGATGGTGCTTCCATCCGTCGCAACCTGCGAGCAGTAGCGCAAGTATGGCGGCGGCAACTTTTAAATTTAAAAATTTCATCATCTAAAATCCGCCTTCGGGCGCGCTAAATCTGCTTTTAAATTTGCGTTTGAAATTTTAAAATTTGCGACGCGATCTGGGCGGAAATTTATATCGTGACCCGCGCCTAGGCGTATGTTACGATCCGCGTCGCAATCCGCGCTCGTAGCGTTTCGGCTTTTAAAATTTTTACCCACTCCGCTTGGCTTTGCATCGGGGCTTGATCTTTTGAGGCAAACGGCTTCGGCAGGACGCGCGCAGCAAAGAGCCGCGCCTGCTCGCGCGAGCTTTGTGCGAATCCAAAAAAAGCGCGGGCGGGCGGTGAAATTTTTAAATTTTAACGTAGCTTCATTTTTCATCATGTGAGCTAAATTTTACGCACCGGAATTCTGCGCACCCGAATTTTTGGCACCTTGATTTTCGCCGTTAGAATTTTCGGCACTCTGATCTTCGCCGCCAGAGCTTTGCGAGGCGGAATTTTTCTCACTCGTGCTCGAATTTTTATCGCCGTTCTTCGCTTTTAAATTTTCGCCGCTAGAGCTTTGCGAAGCGCTTTTGTTTGGATCGCAATCTGAAATTTTATCTTGCGAGCCGAGATTGTGCTTCATCGTGCTTTGATCCAAAAGCTCTATTCGATCGAGCTTGCCGTGTCTTAGGCGCACCACTTTGTCGGCAAATTTGCCGAGCTCTTCGTTATGCGTGACCAAAAGCAGCGTCTTGCCCTCGCTGCGAAGCGTCTGAAAGAGTTGCAAAACCACGCGCTCGTTGGCCTCGTCGAGGTTGCCCGTAGGTTCATCCGCGATGATGATGTCGGGGTCGTTGATGAGTGCACGCGCGATGCAGACACGCTGCTGCTCGCCGCCGCTAAGCTCGCTAGGGCGGTGCGTGATGCGGTGCCCGAGCCCTACTTTCTCAAGTGCGGCTTTGGCGCTGTCCTCGTCCACGCAGCTGTGGTAGTATTGATTTAGCATGACGTTTTCGACGGCCGTTAGATAGGGGATTAAGTGAAACTGCTGAAACACGAGGCCGATCTTTTTACGGCGAAATTCTAAAATTTGCTCGTCGTTTAGCACGCTCGCGTCGGCTCCGCCCAGGATATATCTGCCCGCGGTAGGGGTGTCCATCAGGCTTAGGATATTTACGAGCGTGCTTTTGCCGCTACCGCTTGGGCCCATTATGCTGACCCACTCGCCGCTTAAAACGTCGAAGCTGATATTATCGAGCGCCTTAACCTCGCCGAAGTATTTGCAGATGCCTTCAAATTTTAAAATTTCCATGTCATTCCCTTAATAGATTCGCTAAATTCGGATTCAGCGCCTTTTTGATCGGATAGTAGCTTGCCGCGAGCGCAAAAATCAGGCTCAGCGCGACCGCCGCAAAGAGGCTGATTAGCCTAAAATCCACGCTGCTTGAAAATATCAGATGCCCCAGCAAGATCGCGAGCAGGTATCCCACGAAGACCCCTGCTAGCGAGCCTGCGACGCAGACGGTTAAAATTTCACTCAGGATCAGGTGGAGCAAATTTTGTTTGCTCGCGCCGATTGCGCGGATGAGCGCGAACTCTTTGATGCGCGAAAGCAGGATCGAGCTAAGGCTCGTATTGATGCAGACCGAGGTGATCAGAAGGATCGTAATGCCGATAAGAAGCATCAAAAGCTTGATTTTGTTTAAGATGATGCCCTGGGTCTTGGATACCTTGCCGATCGGCGCGAAGCTCATCTGCGCGTCGCTCAGGCTTTTTGAAATTTCGCTAAGCTGCTTAAAATCGCCGCTTACGATCGCTTCTGCGTAATTTACCTGCGCAGGCTGATTTAAAATTTTTTGCGCCAGCGGCAGCGAGATTAGCAGCATGCCGTCCTCTTTCTGTCCGTCATAGACGATGCCTTTTATCTTAACCTTGCTCGTTTCGTTTGAGCCAATCGGCGTGATCTCGATACTGTCGCCGAGCTTCGCGCCCAAAAGTTTGGCAAGATCCTGCCCGATGAGCGCGTTTTTATCGTCGAAATCCACGCCGATAAACGAGCCCTCTTTAAGATCCAAAAACGGCATCGTATCGCGCAGAGAGGAGAAATTTACCCCCATGATGATGCCTGAGTTTACGCCCAAATTTGCGCTGCCAAAAAGATATTTATTCGCGCTTTTTAGAGCTGGAATTTTGGCAAATTTTGCATCGAGCGCCGCTTCGTCCATATGAGAATTTTCTAAATTCGCAGGGCTTACGATTAAATTTGCGCCGTAGCTGTTTAGCTCGCTGGCGACCTTTTTATCGATGTCGGCGTAGATATTTACGAACGCCGCGCAAACCGCGCTGCCTAGCATGATCGCGACGAAAATCACGAAGCTGCGAATGCCGCTGTTGATGATACTTTTAAAGATCGCGCCTCTAAAAAACGCTCCGTTATTTCCTACCATAAAGCACCTCCGCAGGCAGTAGCTTGATCACTCCGCGTAGCGGTAAGATCGAGCCGATAATGCAAATAAGAAGTCCAAAGACGATGCTAAGCGGAAAGACCATCAGCGACACGCCGATGAATGAGCCAAAAATTTGATACGCGATCGCCCAGCTAAGCGCGTAGCCCACGACTGCGCCCACGAGCGAGCTCGCTATGCAGATAACGAAAATTTCGGCGGCGAACTGGATATAGATCATAAAATTGCTCGCTCCCAGCGCCTTAAGCAAGCCGATCTCCTTTTTGCGCTTGTAAATTTCGCTGCTTAGCAGGCTCGTGATGCAGATGCTTGAGATTAGCAGAGATAGAATACTTACGACGCCCATTAAATTTTGAATCTTCTTCGTGATGCCGCTTTGAGCTTCGCTGACACTAAGTACCGCTTTGGCGGTCGCGTTTGGATATTCCTCGGTGATCTGATATGCGATGGAGCTTACGTATGCTGAGCAATACCAGGTGTCGTATTCTGTGGCGTCTAGATTATCAAGGCTCCTTCTTGCCTTTACGGACAGATCGTCTTCGGGGATAGTCATGGCACTGACTTCTGCCTTGGCGATGAGACCCTCTTTGTGCGTTAGCTTTTGCACCAGCGATAAATTTGCGATCAGCTTTTTGGATTCATCCTCCGCGCCGTGCAAAATCCCAACGACCTTAACCTCATAACCTCCAAGCTTAACCGTATCGCCGATCTTTAGCCCCAGCGCGTCGCCTGCGAGCACTTCGTCATCGGCGCCGTCCTTTACCCACTGTCCCTCTACGCTCCAAAACGGATAGAGCGAGCGCACGCCCGATCTGAAATCAGGTTCGTCGCTAACGCCTACGTCCTTTTCGAAATATGTTCCCACGACGTCGTAATCTCCCGCGCGGGTAGTTAAAAAGGGCGCAAAGGCGGTGATATTGTTGCGCCAAAAAATTTCTTTGATCTTATGCAGATCGCTTTCTTTTAAGAAATCGTCGTTCTTAAGCGGCGAGTATTCGCGTCCGCCGATCTCGATACTTAGGCTTTGCGAGCGCGGCAGCACGACGATATTAGAGCCGTAGCTGCGCAGCTCCTTGGCGACCTCGTCGCCGATTTTTAGCGTGATATTTAGCATGCAAGCGATCAGCGACACCGATAAAAATATGGTCAAAAACGCTAAGAATTTACTGTCTTTGGAGTTTAAAATGGAGGATTTGATTATGCGTAAAAACATTATTTAAGCTCCTTTAGCGTGCCGTTAAAATCCACGTAGCGCTCGGGATGCGCGGTGAAAGCGTCCTCATTTTCTTTGCTTTCGAAAAAGTAGGTGCGTCCGTAGTAAAGATAGCTAAATTTAGAGGTGTTTAAAATCTCTTTTCTGCTGACCGGATCGATTACCTTTTTATCCACTATCTCCGAGAAATAGGACGCGCCGTCCTCGATCGTCTTAAGCGCGATGGTGATATTCTGTCCGTCAAATTTATAATCTAGCGGGAGCGGGTTGCAGCCGCCAAGCTTGCCGACGCTAGGCAGAAAGATCCGCACGTTGCAAGCGATACAGATGAGCTCGTCGCCTTTTTTGATATAGCCCATATCGCCGCAGATCGAGCACGCGTCAAAAACCGCGACAGGGGCAAATTTGTCCGTGAAGCGGTTTAGTAGAAAAAACCTGACCTTATGTCCGTCGTCCGTGACGTAGGCGAAGCGGTGCAGCTTGCCGTCCTTTACGATATTTGCGTTGATCACAAACTCCGTGCCTTGCGGCTCAATAATCTTAGGCTCATCAATCGCGGGCGGTCTTGAGGCGACCAAGATATAATAAAGCCCCAAAAAGCTTATTAAAATTCCAAGCGATAAGATTAAGCTGAAATCTCTAAAAATGGCGAATCTGCCCGCTTTAACCTCTCTAAATTTTATAATATCCGCTTCGCGAGGTACGCGCCTTGGCGCACGCAATACCGTAAGCAGCGCAACTAGCGCGGCTATAAGGCAAAGGGCTAGCGTCAGATAGGAGTTGTTGTAATGGATGATTTTGGCGATGACGCTTAGAAACTCGGACGAGCCGATCGCGTTTGAAAGTCCTTCAAAGCCCTGCGCGCTTAGGGCTTTCGGCGCGTCCGCTTGGCGCAGATCAAGGCCCAAAAAGCCGATTTTGGCGATAAAGGCAAACGCCCACGCGATGACGAATGACGCCAGCTTTGCACCTTTGCCGGTGCGAGCCAAAACCGCGCGGTAAATGAAGTAGAATAAAATGAGCGCCAGCGCGCCTAAAACCGCCATAAAGAGGTTGGTTAGGCTGAAGCTGTCCAGTAGCTCGCCGGAGAAAATTTTAAAATTCATCCCTATGAAGCGGTATTCAAATCCATACGCGCAGCCAAGAGCAAAAATAACTGCGGCGGTAAGATAGAAGCGTTTAAGCTTAAACGCAAGAGGCAGCGCTAACAGCGCCAAGAGCGCGAGCGCGTCAAATATAATCTTGCCTGTATCGGCGTTTGCCGAGCGCGCAAATGCGCTAAAGCACAGCGCCCCGAATGCAGCTCCCAAAAGCGCGGGCAAAAACGATGCGCTAATAAAGCGCCTACCGCCCAGATACGCGCTTAAAAATGCAAGCGGAAACAGAGCCAAGCTAACGTGATAAAAAAATATCGTCATTAAAAATCCTCAGAGCTTAATGCGCGTAAATCGCCTATAATTGCTTAAATTTTAAAATTTTAAAACCTACGTCGTTTTGTAAATTTTAAAATTTCAAACCCGCTTGCAAAAAATTTGCAACGGCAAGAGTCTGCCGACAAAGAGAAATTTCGCCTCGCTCTTGCTTTTGTTTTGTCTCGCCCTCGCGGCGCGCTAAATTTAAAATTTTAAAATTTCAAGCCTCTTGAAATTTTAAAATTTTGCCCCAGCTAAAAGATTCGTAAGCTTAAACGCATTAAAGCAAAAACGATACGTTTTAGCTACGACGTAGCGATTCAATTTTAAATGGGCTAAATTTAACCGCCTTAAATTTAAAGCGTGCGGCTAAAACCCAATACTGCTAGGGCTCCGCCGAAAACGAACTCGGCGAGGCCCGCTACGATTTACTCTTTAGGAGCGCCTGTGTATTGGAAGGTGTATTTAACCGAGAACGGTTCCCACCATTTGCCTACGCCGGTCGCTTTGTCCGCGTGGCGGCCAAATCCGTTGGCGCTTGGATTTTCGATGTTATAGGTTAGCTCGTAGTTGCCTACACCGTTTACCATCTTGATATTGGCGCCGTAGTGAGGGCCGTCGCTAGCTACCATCGGCATGAAATTTCCTTTTTGAATCTTGCCTGTATCTAGGTTTTTAAGCACGTAAGCGATCTTTAGGTAAGGGATCCACTCGCCCTCGCCAAATCCGTTTGCGTTGCCTTTGATGGCGTGGATATCCGCCTCAAGGTGGATGTCCGCTTTGCTAGGAGCTAGATCGATGCCTTTAGGCTCCATATCGATAGGCTGAAGATACACAGCAGCGATCTCCATTCCATTTTGCTCAATTGGCTCGCCGATTGGATGCTCTCCCGCCATTGCTATAACAGAGGCTAGGCTTAGTGCCAACATACCTGAAAAAATCTTTTTCATCTTTTCACTCCTTTATTAAGAATTGTTTTTTTGCTTGTTTTTTAAGATCAAAATTCCTGCGATCAAAAGCACGATCATCACCGCTTGCGGCACGAGGCTTTGGACGTAAGGATAAAATCCGATCCACGTAATCGTTGGAAGCCCATCTATTACGGTAGGCACGAATACCTTGCCCTCGACTAGCTCCATCACGCCCTTGCCCACGAATACGACGGACATATAAAATATGATGACCGATGTAGCAATGAAAAATGGCTTGATAGCGATTTTAAGCGAGAATTTTTTGATGACGATATAAACTATAATAAGAGCCGCCAGACCAGCTACAAAGCCTGCTGCTACCATGCTAGTAGCTGCTGGACTTTTAGCATCGAAAAGTAGTGCCAGATAAAATAGCACCGTCTCTGCGCCCTCGCGATAAACCGCTAAAAATACCGTCCACCAAAGCATCTTGCTATCGCCAGAGCTTAGGCTGTTTGAAATTTGACCTTGGATATAGGCGCTCCACTTTTTGGAGCTTGCATTCGAAAGAAGCCAAAAGCCCACGTAAAATAGCAGAACTACGGCGATTAACATCACCGCGCCCTCCATCACTTCGCGCGTTTGTCCTGCATTTTCACTACCGAAGATATAATTCAACCCGTAAGCCGTAGCGATACTTAGCACAACCGCTACGCCAAGAGCGCTGTAAACGATATTTAGGTGCTTTGAGTTGCCGGATTTTATAAGTAGAGCGATGACCGCGGCTACGATGATGAGCGCTTCAAATCCTTCGCGCAAGATGATGATAAACGCGTATAAAAATAGATCCCAATTGCTTGATTTCTTCGTTAGCTCTAGGCTTTGGGTAAGCTGATCAAATAGCTTGTTTTGCGCCGCTACGATCTGCTCTTTGGAAGCACCCGCGCGCATAAGAGCCGAAATTTTATTAAAACTTGCTTCTGTATCTAGCTTAAGCTGAGTATTTTTAGCACCGACGATATTTTCCATACCGCTCTCTTCATATTCGTCGAAGTAGATATTACCGCTCTCGTCGATCGCGTCATCAACCTTGCCGCTCTCGTAAAGCTGCAAAACCTTAGCCATTTTGTCTTTGATATTTTGCACAATCGGCGTGAAATCCTTGCCCTCATCCTCGCTAGTATCGCTTTGTGCTAACGCAGTCTGCGGCGCTATGGAGTAGCTTTCTTGCGGCAAATCATTTACGGCTTTTAATGCTAGATTATCTAGAGCGTTTATCGCTTCGTCAAATTTTGATTTGTCTGTATCCGCATCCTCGCGCAAGAGATTTCCGATAATTTGCTGGATTGATTGATCGGTCTGAGATGAGACATATTTTCGCACTGCCTCCTCTAGACGTTCGTTGCGGTAGATATCAAATTTAGCGCGATTTAGCGCAGCTTTTAGCGCAGCAGTGTCTTTCTTATCAAACGCAGCTTTAGCGTTATCCAGCTCAGCTTTAAATTCCGTATAGACGCTCATCCACGGCGAAGTTGTACCGGATGCTGCGGAATTCCCGCCTGAGGCTGGCGCAGAAGTGCTGCCATCGCCTCCGTCTTGATACTCGGCTACGAGACGATGACCAGATTCAATCACAGGCAGAACCTCGTCAATCTCGCGATTTAGATTATCGATCATTGCTTGGATCTCATTTAGAGGCTTTTCAGCTTTGATCGCTTTACGGATATCGCCGAATTGCTTCTCCATATCGTAGGATTTTTTCTGTCCCAAATTTATGCGGATACCAGCTTCTAGATTTTCAAAATGCCCAAAATACGCCTCTTGAGTTATCTTTCTAGCCTCAGAATTATTACCATCGACATAAAGTTTGATCGCTTGAGCGAATTTCTCTTTTATCGTCGCTGCTTCGGCGCGATAATCCGTATCCGCAAAAAGCATAGCAAGCGGAAAAATTAGAGCTAAAAGCGCAAATTTAAAAAATTTCATCTGAACCTTCTTGAGTTAAATTCATACATTAAATTTCAAAATCGAGCGGCAATTATATGTAGAAAAATCTTAAAAAGTAATAAAAAAAGCGGTTATCATAAAGCACGAAAGCGGCTAAATTCTCAATTGCAAGAGCTTTTTGATAGATAGAATTTAATAGAATTTAGGATATGGCGGAATTTTAAAAGACAGTCGGATTTTGCTCCGACTGCTAAAATTTTAATGAAGTTTCGACCAAATTTTGCTTTTCCAAAGACCTGCAAAAACAGAAAGGATCAAGAAATAGATCATAATATTTATGGTTGTAGCTTCACGCTGCGATTTTTTGCTGTCGCCTACGTCAGCCAGATACTCTACGACCTTAGCTTCAGCGTTTTCGTTCAAGCCTACGCGCGGCATCGAAGTGCCCGGAAGCTTCTTTTGCGTATCATTGATAAACTCGTGCAGATAGTTGGCGCCCTTAGAACGGATCATCATCGAAAGATCAGGAGGCGTCGAGCCCATATACGCAGCCAAGCTAGCCTTGTCGCCGGATGCAAAGAGCTTATCATATTTGACGTCGTGGCATCTTAGACAAGCATCCTCAAAAACCGCCTTGCTTAAAAGGAATTTTTTCTGCGCTTCATTTAGTTCGGTGCCTTGCTTGATGCCGCTAGCAGCAGCCTCAGAGGCGATTAGCTTATCCTCGCTAGGAGCGAGCGATTTTAGATAGGCTACGATATCAGCGATCTCTTGATTTAGATCACCGCCCGCACCGAAAAACCCGGGCATCGGAAAAGGCTTTTCGTCGCCAAATTTCTGATCTAGCTTAAGAGCCATGATCGGATCTTTGATGAGTGCAGCTAAGAATTTATCGGTGTATAGATAGCCTGCGCTGCTAAGATCCGGAGGATTGACGCCGTATGCGGCACTAGCGCTTGCTGCGTCCATAGGAGCTGGGATATTTGCACTTTTTACTCCATGACATGCGGTGCAGCCTGCATTTGTAAAGGTTTCGGCGCCTCGCACGGCATCGCCTTTGCTAAGATCGATTTTATTTATCTCATCCCAAAAAAGCACCGTTTTGTCTTGTTGCTCTTTCGCGCTGGCTAGGGCTTTTTTAGAATTTTTTATCATCGTCTCATCCCCGCCTTTTTCAGCTGCGGCCAAAGCGCTTTCTGCTGCGGCTACGTTATGCGCGGCCAAAGCCGTATCGCCTGCTGCAAAGTCATAATTTACCGGATCGGTGTGCGGACTAAGCTTAGTATGAGCATAAGGCTCGATAAACCAGTATAAAATTCCCACACAAAAAAGCACTAAGATTAGGGTTCTTATCTCTTTCATGGCTAGACCCTCTTTCTTTCTGCGATTGTAATTAGTGGAAGCACTACGACAAGCAATCCGATATAGATGATCGATAGGGCAAAGCCCCAGTATTTATTTTCGATACCGAGCTCCATACCGTCTGCGGGGAGCTTTCCGAATAGGCTAAGCAGGATCATGTCGATTACCAAAACCCAAAACCAGATGAAAAACGCCTTGTTTTTATGTGCGGGTGCTACTACGCTGCTGCGATCAAATAGCGGTATGAAAAATAGCGAAACTCCAGCGAAGGCAAATGCGATAAGCCCGATGTCGGCGGCCTTAAGCGGTCCTACGTCGAAGTAAAATCCGCGCAGAATTTCATATTCCCAGAGGAAGTACCATTCCGGATAGATATGCGTCGGGGTTTTGAGGCTGTTTGCCGGCTCGAAATTTATCGGATCCATCGCAAAATCGAAGTGGAAGCCCACTAGATAAAAGAAAAATATCATAAAGATGCTGACATAGAAAAAATCCTTCGCCAAAAAGCCCGGCCAAAACGGAATTACCTTGCTTTCGCCCGTTTTGCCCTGCAGATACTTCTCGCCTTCGAGCTCAAAGTCAATCTCCTCGCCGTCTAGGTTATTCACATGCGGAAATCTAAGCGAATAAAAATGCACCGCCAGCACCGCAACCACCACGAGAGGCAGTAAGCAGACGTGAAGCATAAAAAATCGCGTCAGCGTTGGATCACTAACAGCATAATCGCCGCGAATCCATTCGACTATTGCATCGCCAACTACGGGAATTCCACCGAATAAATTCGTAATAACCATCGCCGCCCAGTAGCTCATCTGCCCCCATGGAAGCATATAGCCACTGAAAGCCTCCGCCGAAAAGATGATGAAAAGCAGCATTCCGCTTACCCAAATCATCTCTCGTCCTTGCTTATACGAGCGGTAATAAATAGCTACTAAAGTATGAATGTATAAGATCAAAAATACAACTGATGCCGATACCGCGTGGATATGTCGCCATAGCCAGCCGTATTCGACCTCTTTCATAATCGTGAAATTTACGCTATCGAATGCCAAATTGACATCTGGCTTATAATACATCACGAGCATCAGTCCGCTTATGAACAAAACTATAAATAGCGTCATTAAAATAACGCCCATCGCCCAAAGGAAGCTGATATTTTTAGGAATCCAATACTCGCTTACCATCACCTTGAAAAATTTCGTTACGGCGAGCCTTTGGTCGAACCAATCCCAAACTCCCGTAGCTTTTCTTATATGTGCCATCTGCGCCTCCTATGCTTTCTGCTTTAGGGCTTGGTATTCGGGGCCCTCTTCGCCTAAAACGAGTTTCGTTCCGTCGATTTTAAAGGGCGGTATATCCATAGGACGCGGCGGCGGACCAAACACATTTACGCCGTTAGCATCGAAAATTCCGCCGTGACATGCACAGATGAATTGTTGCGTCGATGGCTTGTAGCTAGGAATACAGCCCAAATGGGTGCAAAGACCGATGCAAAGCGTATATCTAGCATCCCCTACGACGACGTCACGGGCATCGTTTTTAGGCATATCGGCAGTCTTTTTAAGCACGAAAATCGGCTTTTTGCGCCACTGCGTTTGATACAGCTCGCCCTCTTTGATCGGACTTAAATCTACTGTAGTGACGCCGGCGGCGCGCACGCTAGGTAACGGATCCCACGATTTCTTCATCCCCACGAGTGCGAAAACGCCACCCACAGCGGCAACCGCGCCGAAAGTAAGCCCGATAAAGCCTCGTCTATCCTGTTTTAGATCAGACATCTTTATCCTTTCAAATTAAGAAATTGACAAGCGTCAATTTTAGCCAAATAAAGATTAAATCAATATGATTATAAGCAGAAATTTAGCTTAACCTTGCAAGCTAAATTATATTTTAAGATAATTTTAATGCCGGGCGAGGCGTTTTCGTGGCTTAAAATTTTATAAATTTTCAAATTCTATCATATTCTATCATGGCGCGGAATTTAAAATTTTAAAATTTTGTCGCGCAAGAGTTATTGCGACAATGGCGTGCGAAATTTTAAAATTTCGACATCATAAATAAAATTCCATAAAGCGCGAGATTTTAAATTTAAAGACGAGCATAGAATTTATAAAATCAAATTTTAAAATTTCACTGCTCGGTTATGGCAGCGGCGGGGCGAATTTTACACTGGCGCGCTAGCTGAAATTTTAAAATTCTAAATTACGTCGCGCTTCCGTCGTATGAAAAAATTCCACTAGAAGTAAAATTTAAAACATTAAAACCCCATAGCGGTGCAAATTCCAAATCATTAAAATTTTACGACGTCTTAAAATTTCAAGCATCAAAGAATTCTGTCGCGATGCAAAATTTTAAAATTTAGCGCAATCGTGAGCCGTAAAATTCTATAAAATTCTACGGGGTTTTAAAGTCTAGCCGAAATTTAAAGATAAATTTCATAAATCCCTAAAGCCTCGGCAAGCTGCAAAATCAGGGCGAAATTTCAAAATTATTATTCTGAAATTTGGGCCCCACCTA
Source organism: uncultured Campylobacter sp. (assembly GCA_963524395.1). Taxonomy (GTDB): domain Bacteria; phylum Campylobacterota; class Campylobacteria; order Campylobacterales; family Campylobacteraceae; genus Campylobacter_B. The sequence goes on along the minus strand of CAURGM010000026.1, from coordinate 10,307 downwards.
TCTAAAGTCTAGCCGATTTGCCCGAGCGAAAATACGCCGCGATCGCAAGGGCCACCATCGAAGCGACCATCACGTACGTCCAGCCAGGCACTGGAATGCGCTCGCCACTAGCGTATGAGTGCATTCCGCTTAGATAGAAATTTACGCCAAAATAGGTCATTATGACGCTAAAATACGCAAACATCGAGGCTACGGCAAAGGCGAACTGCTTATTGAGCTTAGGCATAAACCTAAAATGTACGACTACCGCGTAGATGAAAATCGTAATGAGCGCCCAGGTTTCCTTCGGATCCCAGCCCCAGTAGCGCCCCCAGCTTTCATTCGCCCACACGCCGCCTAGGAAGTTGCCCACCGTCAGTAAGCAAAGACCTAGGATCATCGACATTTCGTTGATATGCGTGGCTTCTGCGATATTGCGAGCGATCTCAGGGTTTTTCTTGTCGAATAAAAACATCACGAGGGTGAAAATTCCAAGCAGCATGCAAAGGCCTAAAAATCCGTAGCTCGCGGTGATTACCGAGACATGGATCGTAAGCCAGTGCGATTTTAGAACCGGCTGGAGATTGGTGATCTGCGGATCGATGTCACTAAGATGCGCCACCATCAGCGTTATGCCCGCCATTATCGACGTTAGCGCCAGCGAAATAGCGGATTTGCGCGAGAAAAATATTCCGCTTAGCGACAGCGCCCACGCGATGTAGATGAGCGATTCGTAGGAGTTGCTCCACGGCGCGTGCCCCGAGACATAGCCGCGCAGCGCAAGACCTGCAGTATGCGCGATAAAAGCGACGATATTTACGATATAAACGAGCTTAAACGCGCCGCCTAAGCGAAGAGTGGGCTTCATCATCCGCAAAAAGATAAAGATCAGAAGCAAAAACCCCGAGATAGTGTAGATCGGAAAGAGGCGAGAAAAAATTTTAGCCTTATTAAATAAAATTTCATATTTTATCGCACTCTCGCTAGGCATTAGGTTTGCGCCGTTTTGTGCTTGGTATTTTTTGACGTAGCTTAGCATCTTTTCTGCGCCGCTCCAATCCCCGCTTTCTTGGGCATAGACCACGGACGAAACGAATATCCCCATCATCTTTTTAACTTCAGCAGATTCGTTTTGATCCAGCGCATCGCCTAGATATAGCGGCGAAAGCCACTCGTTATTTTTAGCGTTCTTAACCGGAATAATTCTAAAATAATCCCCCATAAACGCCGAATAAAAGACGTTTACGCGCTCATTTACCTTGATGATCTCTTTATCTAGCACGCCGCGATTGCCCAAAGGCTTGCGATTGATCTCCTCGACCATTTTATCGAGCTTGTAGTAGCTCTCGCCGCCTTTAAATTCAAAAAAATCCATCATGCTGGCGTGGCTTTGCTTCTCATCCATACCTAGAATTTTCTTAAGCTCTGGCTCACTAACCTTGATGATCGGCGCACGCCTCCAGTAGCTTTGATTTAGCATAAACGAAAGCGCAGCGGCGTTATGGTTTAAAATTTCGCCATTTGGCGCCTTGTAGTTGTCGGCACGGTAAATTTTATTTAAAAGCTCCCTAGAAACTGTATCAAAAGGCTCCATTCGCCCATCAAATCCCTGAATTACGAGGCTTGCTAAATCCTCACTAAATTTAGGATCAAATTTCGGCACGGCTAGCTCGCCTCCCATAGTAGAAAAATTATGCGGCGGGATGGAGTCTTGCTCGGCTGCAGATTCTTGCGAAGCGGAGCTCTGCTTGGAATTTTCAGCAGCGGAATTCTGCACGGAATTTTGCGCAGAATTTTGCGAAGCCGGATCTTGCACGCTAGCCGGGCTTTGCGGCGCTGGATTTTCTGTAGCTGCATTTGAGGCGGATTTTTGCGAAGTAGAATTTTGAGTCGTGGAGTTTTGTTCTGCATTTGCTGCACTAGGATACAATGCAGCCAAACTCAAAGCCAATGCGCCTACTAATGCTAATGCTGCGCCTTTAGTACCGCGTCGCGATTTTTTGATGCGTTTTGATATGGAGCTTTCTGTGGAGCTTACGGGCACCGAGCTAGACGCGGAATTTTTAGAATTTACATCTTTTTCTCGAGCAAGATGCGTATTTTCGCTGATTAAGCGCGAGAGCTTGAAAAAGCGCGAGCCTCGGTTGAAAAAGTTAAAAAACATCCCCACGCAAAGCAAAAAATAACCGATGTAAGTTGGAACTTTGCCGGGGTCTTTATTGACCGAAAGCACGGTACCACGCTCATCCGTGTCGTATGAGCTTTGGAAAAATCGGTATCCGCCGTAATCGAGCACGTGATTCATAAAAATATCATAATCAAAGCTCGTATTGCCGTCTTTTAGCATGATTTCACTTTTATATCCGGAGGGCGAATTGGTGCCTGGATAGCGATCCATCACAAAGTCGCGAAGCGCGATTTTAAAAGGCAGATGAAGCATCTTTGGCGCTAAGGCTACGATGAAATTCTTATCCCCCACCTTGTAGCTAGCGCCATGCGAATCCCTAGGCACGTAGATTTCGCGACTCTGCCCCGCAAAGCTTAGCGTAGCTACTACGCCGGGCTCACCCGGTAAATTCGCAGCTACCGGGACGAATTTCTCGACCGCGGAGCTAAGCAGGCTAACGGGAGCGAAATTTATTCCCTCAAAGTTGTAAAGCAAGAGATTGCCTAGAGGATTATCCTCGTTTTTCTTAAGCGGCGCAGTGCTCATATCAGCCATTTTAGTGGCGTTTATATCAAGACTTGAGTTTAGATAGAATTTGCCGTCTTTGGATTTTATGTAGATGAAATTCTTACTTTTAGGCTCTGCGTTAAAAGTGATACTAAGCTCGCCTATCTCCATGCTTTCGCCCGATTGCAAGGAGACGTTTTGGCTGCCGACATTGTTTGAAAATAATAGCTCCACGCGCGCAGGAGCCTGTCCGGTCGGATCTTGCACCCATTTTAGCTCGCCGTGTTCTACGAGCTCTTTAAATTTTAAATTTGCGATCCTACCCTCTACGTCTAGATTGAGATCGAAGTTCATCCGTCCTGCGCCGTTTAAAAATTTGCTCTCGTCAGCAGATATAAACTCGCCGTCGCTGCCTAAAGTAAGAAGCTGAACGACCTCGTCTTTAGTCGTTACGATCGAGCTCTCGCCGCCCTCTCTTATATGGATATTGCCCTCAAAGCCGAAATATCTCGTCAAAATCGCTCCAGCAAGCATAAACAAAAAGCTTGCGTGAAAGATTAGCGCAGGTAGCGTGCGAAGCTTAATCATGCGGTAGCGATAGATATTGTAGGTCAAATTTATTCCCAAAAGCACCATCAGCGCGCCAAACCATGCAGTAGAATAAACCATCGCCCAAGCTACTTCCGTACCGTAAGCGGTCTCTACGAAAGTGGCGATCGCACAGGCTAGTGCCAAAATCAGTAGCATCACTGACGCGCACTCCATACTAAAAAATGTCTTCATTGATTTCCTTTAGATTTACGAGGGTTTTCAAAATCGCGAGATTTTAGCAAAAATTGCTTAATTTTTCATTTTATGACTCGCAAGCGCACGCCTACTAGCGTAGCGCGAATATGCGTTAAGATGCTTTGATAAAGCGGTAAAATTCTCATCTTAGGCATTCGCTTAGGAATTTAACGGCGCGGATAAAATTTTATAAAATGCTGCGAAATTTAGTAAATTCTATTAAATTTCGTGCGTCAACTCATCACATAATTTCTAATTTAAAATTCCGCTGCGATAAAATTTTATCTTTGCGGAATTCCTTATTATTATTTTTTGCCTTGGGTATATGCGAGCTCGCACACGTCGCCCACGGCTTGGTGGCACGGGATCGCCGAGATCGAGTTATTAGGCGAGCCATCGATCACTTTGTCTGAATAAACCAAATAGATTATCGAGCCCTGCACTGCGTCGTAAAGCCTAACTACGTGGGTCTTTTTGAAAATTAACGAGCTGCGTTTTTCAAAAATATCCTCTTTTTTCAACTCCTCTTTGATGATGATTTTAGGCGCTGTCTGCACGCACGACACAGAGGCTTCGGAGCGGTCCTCCTCCACGCCGATGATCTCTTTGGCACCGCCTTTTTTGGCGTAAGAGACGTAGCAGGTCACGCCGTCGATCTTAGGATCTTTAACCGCGATAACTTCGATGCGATCGTCTTTGCCAAAAATTCTAAACGAAGTATTTACGCTACCTACGAGCTCGTAATCGCCCGCGCAAGCAAAAGCCGCTAAAATCGCTGCTAGAATAAATTTTTTCATAATAATCCTTTGGAATTTTAGCGGCGATTTTATCATTTATAATATAAATATTAAGCAAGTTTTTATAAAATACCGCGATTTAAATTTAAAGGAATTTTATGATCGAAGATATCTTTAGAGAATACGATATTCGCGGCATCGTGGGCGAGGAGCTAAACGAGCGCAGCGTAAAGGCGATCGGCTTCGCGCTTGGCAAACATATCGCAAATCTGGGGCTTGAGCGCGTTAGCGTGGGATACGACGCCCGCCTCAGCGCGGATGAGCTTTTCGGCTATTTCGTAAGCGGGCTAAATTTTGCCGGGTTGCGGGTTTATAATATCGGCTTGCTGCCGACGCCGGTGGGCTATTTTAGCGTATTTACGCATAAATTTGACGCAAACGTAATGATTACAGGCTCGCACAATCCCAAAAATTACAACGGCTTTAAGATCACGATCGGCACGGATAGCTTCTTTGGCTCGGATTTGAAGCGCCTAGGTGCGCAGGTGCGAGAGCTGATGAGTTCAAATTTTAAAATTCCAACCGATACAAGCACCGAGAGATACGACATCTTAAGCGAGTATCTAGCATATTTTGAGAAAGAATTTGCGGCTCTTAAGGGCTTTGCCGCACCTTTTATAATCGACTGCGCAAACGGCGCCGCAGGCGTTACGACTACTAAAATTGTCGAAAGGCTAGGACTAAACGCTAAAGTTTTGTTCCCGCAGCCAGACGGCAACTTTCCAAACCACCACCCAGATCCTAGCGAGGAGAAAAATTTAGCGGATCTTAAAGCTGCGATGAAGCAAGACGGCGTGAGCTTGGGTTTTGGTTTTGACGGAGATGCCGATAGAATCGCCGTGCTAACTCCGCGCCGCAACATCAAAGGCGACGAGCTAGCCTGCCTGCTTGCCCTAAATATGACCCATCCGCGCATCCTAGGCGAGGTCAAATGCTCTCAAGCGATGTATGATACCATCGATAAGATCGGCAAAAGCTTCATGGGCAAGACCGGCCACAGCAATATCAAAAAGGCGATGAAGGAGCTCGGTATCGACCTTGCCGCCGAGGTTAGCGGGCATATTTACTTTAAAGAGCGATATTTCGGCTTTGATGACGGCGTATATGCGATGATGCGTGTGCTTGAGCTCGTAGCTAAAGGATATGATTTAGACGCCGAACTAGACAAGCTACCGCGAGTTTTTAGCACCGACGAGATAAAATTTAATACGAGTGAGGAGGCGAAATTTAAGATCATCGAAGCTCTTAAAGCTCAAATCCACGCAGGTATCGCGGAGCTGCCACCCATCCGCGATATTATCGAGATCGACGGCATCAGAGTGCGGTTTGATGACGGCTGGGCGCTCGTACGGGCAAGCAACACCACGCCTGTGATCGTAACTCGCTTCGAGGCTCGCAGCCCTGAGTTTCGCGACGAGATGCAGCGCGTATTTTTAGGTAAACTAGAAAATTTAAAGGACCAGAGATGAACGAATCTGAAAAGCAAGAGGTTGAGAAAAATATAAAAGAGCTTTTGGCTGCGAGAGTGGAATTTTTTAAATTCTTAGATGAGCGCGTGCCAAAAATCGCGGATACCGACGTATTTGATTTCGAGCGCGCAGGTGAGGCTAGCTTGAAAGAAGTTTATGCGAAATTCTACGGCTACGATTACGCCGTGCGCAAGCTGCTGCCATATTTATACCGCACTTATGGGCTAAATTTCGATGTCTGAGATTATCTTAGATCGCGCCGCTTATGCGCACAATCTAGCGCAAATCGCCGCCAAAGTAGGTGAAGCGGAGCGAGTATTTTTGGTAGCCAAGGATAATTCATACGGTCATGGCTGCAGGATTTGCTGCGAGGAAGCGGCAAAGCTAGGCTTCGTACGCGCCGTAACGCGAAGTGCTGCGGAAGCTGCGCAGATCGCGGATTTATTTGATGAAATTTTAGTGCTCTCGCACATTCCGCGCGGGGACGAGGACGAGCGGTTTTGCTACGCGGTAAATGATCTGAGCTACTTCGCGCGCCTTAAGCGGGGGGTTAAAATTTATATCGCTGCAGATACTGCTATGCACCGCAACGGCATCGCTGCGAGCGAGCTAGATGAGGCGCTTAGGCTGTGCAAGCAGGGCGGATTTAAGCTACGTGGCTTTTTCACACACTTTCGCGCAAGCGACGAGCTAAACGGCGATTTTTTCGCGCAGAGGCAAAATTTTATAGAATTTAAGCGTCTTGCGAGGCAAAAGGCCGCCGCCGCGGGCTTTGAAAATTTAAAATTTCATTCGAGTAACTCCGCAGCTATCGAGCGAAGTGCGGGCTTTGAGGACGAATACGTACGCGTAGGCATGGCGCAGTTCGGCTATCCGCAATTTGACGAGAGCCTAAATTTACGCCCTGTGCTAAAGCTCTATGCCGATCTGATCAGCTCGCGCGTGTTGAAAAAAGGCGAGCGCGTGGGCTACGGCGCGAAATTTGAAGCGCCACGCGATATGAGGATCGGCACATACGATCTGGGCTACGCCGATGGGCTATTTCGCTACGACGGCGAGGGCGAGCTAGCGCTTGCAAGCGGGCAAAAAATGCTCGGAAAAATGTCGATGGATAGCTTCTGTGCAGAATTCGGCGGCGAGCGCATCTGCGTGCTGGACGATGCGCGAGCCTGGGCAAAGCGCTTCGGCACGATCGAATATGAAATTTTAGTCAAATTAAATTCCAACATCCCAAGGAGATTTCAATGAAAGAGCTGCAAGGAGAAAATAACGAGCGTATAGGTTACGACGATAAAGGCTTATCCGCGCGAGGCGAGAGCTTTGGCGGAGGAGAGTATCCGCGCCAAAAAGGAGGGCTTCATATCTTAATCAAAGCTCTAATCGTCTTAGTGATTGCAGCGATCGCGTTTGCGATATTTGCAGTGCCTGTTTACAATAAACTCGTAAGCAAAGATGAAGAAGTTAAGGCCGCGTGGAGCCAGGTACAAAATCAATATCAGCGCCGCGCCGATTTGATTCCAAATTTCGTAGAAACCGTCAAGGGCTACGCTAGCCATGAAAAAGATACCTTAGAAGGCGTCATAAATGCCCGCGCTAAGGCAACCGCTGTCAATATCAATGCAGAAAGTTTAGCGCAAGATCCGGAGGCGTTTGCGAAATTTAACGGCGCTCAAGGCGAGCTTAGCTCAGCCCTATCGCGCTTAATGCTGGTAGTCGAGCGCTACCCGGATCTTAAGGCAAATCAGAATTTCGCCGATCTGCAAAATCAGCTCGAAGGCACGGAAAACCGCATCGCCGTAGCGCGCAAGGACTACATCGCCTCGGTGCAGGAATACAACAAGCTAATTAGAACCTTTCCTACGAACATCATCGCGCGCATCGTAGGACTAGGCGGCGCCAAACCTAGCTTTAGCGCTGATAGCTCAAGCCAAAAAGCCCCTAGCGTTTCGTTTAAATAACGCTAAAGGCGGCAAATGCTAAGCGAGCAGTGCAAACAAAAAATCCATGAGCTAATCACGAAAGCCGAAGCTGCAAGCGGTGCGCAGATCGTCTGCGTGGTCGCGCGCGAAGCAAGCGAGGACTGCGAAGCTAGCTATAGCGCGGCGGCAGTGACGGCGTTTGCGATCGGCATCGTTCTGTGCTTCGTGCCGCAAATAAGCAAAGCTGAGCTACTGCAAATCGTAGCACTTAGCTTCACTGCGATTAAAGCTCTGCTAGCTAAATGTCCCGCGCTTTTAACTCTAATCACACCTAAATCTCGCAGACTTCGGCTCTCGGGCGAGTTTGCGATGCTAAAATTTTACGAGCGCTACGGCAGCGTAAAAGAAGCGATAATGTTTTGTGTCTGCGTCCGCGAGCGCTGCGCTCATATCATCTGCGGCACGCGGGCGGCAGAGTTTATCTCTAAGGGCGAGTTTGAACATATCACGACGGAATTTAACCCTAGCACGCAAGGCCTTGAGCCTGCCGTTTTAAAGGCGATGGACGCGCTGTGCGAGCTAGCCATGCGAGTGCCTAAAGATAGCGAAAATAACGATATAGAAGAGACCTTGGTGGAGCTGCAATGAGAGTGGCTTGGAGATTTGCTTTTGCCATAATGGCGCTATTTGTAATAAGCGTTGCCGCGCCCAGCGAGTATCTGGCCCGCCCAAACGGCACCGCTGTAATCGATGAGGCTGGTATTTTACGCCCAGCCGCGAGAGAGAGTCTGAATGAAATTTTAACGACTTTCGATAAAAATTCCACAAACCAGATCATGTTCATAAGCCTAAAATCGCTCGGAGATTACTCTATCGAGGAAATCGGCGTAGAGCAGGCGCGCGCTCTTGGTATCGGGCAAAAAGGGTGCGACAACGGCGTACTGCTCCTCGTCGCTCCGCACGAGCATAAAGTGCGTATCGAGGTCGGATATGGGCTAGAGGGCGTGCTAACCGATATGCGCGCAAAGCGCATCATCAACAATAAAATTCTACCCTATTTTAGGCAGGGGGATTACGAAAGTGGCGTCATTAGCGGGATTTCAGCGATCATTAGCACGATCGAAGGCGGCGATATAAAATTTGATCCGCTTAACGCCAACGCGCAGCAGGACCCGAGCAACAAGGACTTTGCGATCTTTATGGTACTTTTTGCGGTCCTACTTTTCGCGTTACTAAGCCGCCGCGTGACGCGTCGCAGAGTAAGCGACGAGGATATAATCTCGAGCGCGGACATCATAAGCGAAATCGCGCGCTCATCGCGCATGAGAGGCGGCTCATCCGGGGATTTTGGCAGATTTAAAGGAAATGGCGGTTTTAGCGGAGGCGGCTTCAGTGGGGGCGGCGGAAGTTTCGGCGGAGGCGGTGCTAGCGGGAGCTGGTAGCTGCAGAAATTTCATCAAAATTCCAAATCGTAGAATTTTATCTAAATTTTAAAATTTTAGAATTTCTAAATTCGGCTGCTCGTGTAGAAAAACAGCACGAGCGGCTTGTCGTTGCCCTCGATCTTTAGTGTGCGCTCGGAGGAGTAGAACTTGGAGGCGAGCGAGGTGCCGTCACTGCTTAGATGGTGCTTCCATCCGTCGCAGCCTGCAAGCAGCAGCGCGAACACGGCGGCAGCAACTTTTAAATTTAAAAATTCCATCGTCTAAAATCCGTCCTTAAATCTGCTTTTAAAACTGCTAAATTCGTTTTTAAATTTGCGTTTGAAATTTTAAAATTCACGGCGCGATCCCTGTCAGAATTTATGTCTCGATACGCTCCGAGGCGTATGTCGTAATAATCTATGCTTGGGTTCATGCCGTGACCTTTAACGAGATTTATGTCATAATCCGCGCTAGAATTTATATCGTGGCATATATTTAAATTTAAGTCTCGATCTGCGTTAAAGTTTATGCTTTGGCATGTGCTGCAACAATATGTTTAAGGCGTATGTTGCGATCCGTGTCGTAATCCGCGCTAAAGTCTATGTAACGATTTGCCTCGCAATTTGTACTCGTAGCGTTTTGGTTTTTAAAATTTAGACTTTTAAAATTTTGATTTTTTAAATTTTTACCCACTCCGCTCGGTTTTGCGACGATGCTTGATCTTTCGAGACAAACGGCTTCGGCGGGAATGAGTAGCAAAGAGTTGCACCTGCACGCGCGAGCTTTGTGCGGATCCAAAAAGAGCGTGCGCAGGCGATGAAATTTTTAAATTTTAACGTAGCTTTATTTTTTATCATGCGAGCTAAATTTTACGCACCATCATTTTGCGCGCTAGAATTTTTGGCATCGGGATTTTCGCCGCTTAAATTTTCAGCGCCCCGATCTTCGCTGCCAGAGCTTTGCGAGGCGGAATTTCTAAAATTATATTTTTTGATATTGGAATTTTCTGTAGCCGAAGCATTTGCGCCCGCATTTTTGCCATTAGAATTTTCGCCAATTAAATTTATTTTTTGGAGAATTTTAAATCCAAATTACGCGCCCTATTATTTCATCACATCATCACGAGTTATTTACGTAAAATTTCACCTATTAAAAATTTGGACGCAAAATTCCACCTGCGAAATCTCGATAAAATTTTGCCATTAAATTACGAAACGAAATTCTACCTCGCAATTCCGCCGCTATTTCTTGGCGATTTT
>CAURGM010000025.1:0-25925 GCA_963524395.1 uncultured Campylobacter sp. | reverse complement strand
TAAAAACTATGGCCGAAATTTTTTATATCGTGCTCATCGATAATGGTATTTCGCAAAATTTCATAGTCGTAATATCTTTTAAAATAATTTATAGCGGCATTTTGAAGCAATTCTTCGTTGCTTAAAACTCTATTCTCTTTTAGACAGTATCCTCGCTTGTATTTGTTGTAGTCGGGAAGGGAAACTACGGTGAAGCCTTGTGAGGTGGAAAAATCTGGGATTATACGGACAAATGCGGCGCAGAGTATTATTATAAGAAGCAGCGTGCCCGCTAGGATTTTAAATTTAAGTTTGCGAAATTTCATAACGATCCTTTAAATACCGCCAGCGAAGCAAATGCACACCTCGCCGCCGCGTAAAATTTATACCTTTGCTCCGCATCCATCGCCCTGAGCTTTTTAAATTTGAGATAAATTTACGCGATGCTAAAAGTTTTTATATCCGCGCCAAAACCCCTTTGCATCGCTAAATTTAAGATCTCGCGCTAGCCAATTTTAAATCGCCGTAATATTTAAATTTTGGTTTTCGCGGCACTCAAATTTTACTCGGCGCGGCGCCAAAAATTTCAGATAAGCTCTAAAGCCGCACCTTGGTTTTATGCCGGCAAAATTTAATCGAGCCGCAAAAAGTCGGTCTGCCGCGTAAAATTCAGCGGCGCGGCGAGAGGGGCCCGTCTCGTAAAGCGGGGCCGCATAAAATTTGGCCGCACCGCAAAAGCTACTCCGCTGCGCAAAATTTAACCGCACCGCGCCAAAGCTCGTTATTTCTTCGGTTTGCTTAGCTCGTAGCCGAAGCGGATCTTTTTGCTCTCGCCCGGCTTTAGCTCAAAGTCCCAGCTAAGCAGTCCGTCCTTGCCGAGGCTGCTCTGCTCGGGCGAGTTTTTCAGCGCGACCTTTACGTCCTCATGCGTCGAGACGGGCGCTCGCTCTTGCAAAACCACGTTCCACGCGCGCTTGGAGCCGTTTTTGATCTCGTAGTCCCAAGCTATGGAATTTTTGCTCTCGCCGCCGAAAAAGGAGTTTTTCGTGAAGTTGTTTGCCTGCTCTTTTTTGACTTCGATCAGGCTGTTTTTACCCAGATATGCCGTAGCCTCCGCGTTTGCGGCAAAACCTAGATGCACGAGCCCGATCTGCACGCCGTCGAGCTTTATTAGCGTTTCGCCCTCCTCTATGTTTCTTACGGGGCTAAATTTAGCTCGCACGTAGGCCGCCTCGCTACCGTAGCCGTCGATGATCAGATCAAATTTCGCATCCAGGCTCTGTTTATCGAAGCTAAACTCGCCCGCCTCGCCCGCTTTGAGGCTTACGCCGCTGATTTTCCAAACCTTTGAGAGCGAGCTTTCTATATTCGCACCCGTCCTTTGATACGACGATCTAGCCTCCATCGCAGGCGCGACCCTATCCATAGCCGCTTCCTCTAGCATCACATCCTTTTTATAAGCCGCTGCGGGCGCTGGTCTTGCAGGCTCGCCCTCGTACCACGGGTAAAACGGTTGCGGCGCGGTCTGCGAGGAGTACTCGTAAGGATACAGCGCGATCGTTAAATTCGCTAGCTCCGCGTTTAGCGGATTTTGCACCGAGAGCTTTTGCGCGACCTCGATTTTGCCGCTTGCAAGATCGGCAGAGAGCTCGTTGTGCGTGTAGGCGCTTACGTCAACGGGGTAGCTGATCTTAACGAAGCTCGGATCGCAGCCAAAGTTCGCGTTTAAGCGGCGTTCGTTCTTGATCCGGTATTTTGAAATTTTCTCTTTGAGCTTTCCGATTTGCTCGTCCGTCTTTGAAATTTCGCCCGCTACAAGCAGGACTTCGTCGTAAATTTTTTGCGAATCCGTCTTTAGGCTTGCCAAACTTCTATCTTTTAAGCTCGCAAAATCGCTTAAAAAGCGCTGCTGCGCCTTAAGCGCGACCAGGCGGTCGCTTAGCTCGCGTAGGCTCTTTTCGTCCGCCTCTTTTTTGGCGAATTCCGCGTTTTTCACGGGCTCGATCTCCCCCAAAGACAATTCGCGCACTTCGCAAGAGCCCGCAATCTCGATGCTGCGGATATCCAAGTACTCCGGCACGTTCACACTGAAGTTTGATTTTTGCGCGCCGAAGTTTTGGTACAAGAAGGCGGAGTTCGCGTAGATCTCAAGGCTATTTTCCTGCGCGCTTAAATTTACGGCAAGCGCCGCGGCTGCGCTTAAAAGCACTATTTTTTTCATTTTCGCTCCTTAAAAATTTTACGTAATTGTAACGATAAATTTTGATTTTTATGCTTAAAATTTGAGGCGAATTTTAAAATTCCGACTCCGCCGCCCGCTTTGAAATTTTAAAATTTCGTTCCCGCAAAAAACTCCGCCGCAGAGGCTAAAATTTTACCGCTACTAGCGCCATATAAGCTTTATCGCTCGCACAGCCGAAGCGATAAAATTTTAAAATTTCGAAGCTTCTATTATTAATGACGAGCTGTGCCCCTCCGCGAAGTAAAACCGATAAATTTTAAAATTTTGCGTAGCAAAATTTCTGAAACTTTAGGTGGGTCGAGGGAGCGAAGCTCCCCGTCGCAAGGACGAGCTGTGCTCGTCCGCGAAGTTAGGATCAAAACGGATACGTCAAGCAACACACCCTGCCGACCTTTTCGTTGTAGCTGACGTCGAGCTTCAGATCGTATAGCTTGCTTAAAATTTCGCTTTTTATGATCTGCTCGGCCTTGCCGTATGCGACCTCGCCGCCGCCTTTTACGAGCGCGACGTATCCGCCCAAAAGCAGCGCGAAGTCGGGATTGTGCGTGGCTAAAACGACGGTGTAGCCGTTTTTGAGAAGCTCCTTCGTAGCGCGGAGGAATTTGTATTGGTTGGCAAAGTCTAACGCCGAGGTGGGCTCGTCGAAGATCACGATCTTAGGCTCGCTGCAAAGGGCGCGCGCGATGGATGCCATCTGCCTCTGACCGCCGCTTAGGCGCGTGATGATCTTGTCTTTTAGGTGCCAAATTTCAAGCATTTTCATGTAGCGCTGCGCAAGCCTGTAGTCGTTTTCGCTCGGCTGCGAAAAGATCCCGATATGCGCCGTGCGCCCCATCAGGACGTATTCAAAGACGCTGTAGTCGTACTCGCAGACCTCGCTTTGCGAGACGTAGCCGATGATCTCGGCGCGCCCTTTGGCGCTGAGGCTCGCCATATCCTTGCCGTCAATTGAAATTTTACCGCGCAGAGGCGTAAGCGTGCCGCTGATTAAATTTAAAAGCGTCGATTTGCCCGCGCCGTTTTGCCCCAAAATCGTCAGCATCGCGCCCGCTTCGAGGTTGAAATTCACGTCGCGCAGCGTCAGAGGGGCGGATTTTACGTAGCCAAAGTCTAAGCTCTCGATCTTAACCATTTAGCTTCCTTTTGTTTTTAAGCAGGATGAATATAAAAAATAGCGTGCCGATAAAGCCCGTAAGCACACCTAACGGGATCTCGCTTTGATTTATGCTGCGTGCTATGTCGTCTACGATGAGCACGAAGATCGCGCTTAAAAATATGCTCGCGGGGATCGCCTTGGTGTTGCTTACGCCTACGATCATGCGCGTTAGATGCGGCATCAAAAGCCCCACCCATGCGACTATGCCGCTGATACACACGCTGCTTGCGGTTAGCAGCGTCGCGCAGACGATGATGATGCCTCGCTCCATGACGACGTTTACGCCCAGCTTCGCCGCTGTCGCATCGCCCATGGATAGGACGTTTATGCGGTAGCTCATCAGTACCAAGATAGCGATACAAACCCCCATCACCGGCGCTATCATCGCTAGCACGGAGGGATCGACCTTCGCGAGGCTTCCTAGCTGCCAATACACGATGTCTGCGAGCTTCGTCTCGGGATCTGCCATAAATTTTAAAAATCCGATAAGCGCGCCCATCAGACCGCTTACGATGATGCCTGCAAGTACGAGCATTATGGTGGCGCTCGAACGCAGCGCTCGCGTGATCAGAAGCGTAATGCAAACCGCCGCAAGGCCGAAAACAAAGGCAAAAAGCTGGATCAAAAGGATATTTAGATCAAGCAGGATCGCGATCGCCGCGCCCACGCAAGCTCCGGCGCTGACGCCCAAAAGATCGGGCGAGACGAGCTGGTTTTTAAAGACGCCCTGATACGCCGTGCCGCTGATGCCCAGCGCCGCACCCACGAGCACCGCGGCGATGATACGCGGCAGGCGCACCTGCATGATCACGTTGTGTACGTTTTGCGCTACTTCGCCGCCGCTAAGCGCTTTTAGCACCTCGGTGATGCTTAGGCCGAAGCGCCCTATACAAAGCGATATCGCAATAGTCGCAATCGTCGCCAGTATCAGCAGCACGAGCATAAATTTAAAATTTTTCATACCTTCCCTTGCTTTAAATTTTATCTTTTGCCTTAAATTTAATCTTTGAAATTTTGCCTCGTTGAAACCTGCTTAAAATTCCGCTTTATATTCCACCCTCTAGCTCGTAGGCGAAAGGCTTGCAGTAAAATTCTTCGTGATGGCCCCAAGATCAATATTTCAGAAAAGATCCGGATGAAAATTTTAGCCGCCTGCAAGCTTTGTAGTGACGTCCTCGTGCCTGTGCGGTCTCAGCCGAAAATGTTTGCAGGTGCAGCATAGACGCGCTTTTGCTGCACCGTCTCAAGCTGCGAAACGCAGGACTTAACAGCAGAGCCTCCACCTCACACGATGTCTTCTACCGATGATGACGCAGTGGCTGCAGCGACTTTGATTTATACATCTAAATCCTTAAACAGATGTGGCATTTTAGCATATATCATATTAAATTTTTATGATTTCAACTTTCATACATGCGGGCGAGATCTAATGGCGTGCAGCCCCGTGTAATAAGGCTTTTAGCAAAATTTAGCTTGCGGATTTCAGATTACGCCTACGAAATTTACGCTGAGATGGAATTTTAAAATTTCATCCTTTCGCGAAAGATAGACTTGAGCCTGATGGCGGAATTTTGCCTGGCTAAATTCCGCATATTTAGCAGCAGGCGCGGCGTGCGGCGAAATTTTACGTAGGATTTGAAGATTTGATTTAAAATTCTACGAACAGATACAGTGCGAAAATTTTCTCTTTATTTGACCCCGGTTTTGCTAGCCACTTAGTCGTAGAATTTTACTTGCCGTTTGGACGCGGGATTTTATTTGACCGCAAGAGGTTAAATTTTACCGTGAAATTTCGCATCGCTTAAAATGCGATGCGAAATGAATCCGTCCGTCGCTACTGCCAGCCTAGAGCTTTACGCTTTAGGCGCATATCGCTTACCATTTTTAGCGCGAGCGCGACCGGATCGGTATCTACGTGCATCACAGAGCCAAGCGCCCGCCTGGTGCCCTCTTTGAAAAAGTGTATGACATTTGCGGAGCCGTGGATTTGATACTCGACGCAGTGATATGAGTCGATGCCCATTAGACGGAATCCAAGCGAGGCATCGACGCCCTTTTCGTTCGCCCACTCGGGAGAGGTGAAGGCAAGCGGCAGCTCGTAGAGATTTTTGCCTAGCACTCCTGCGATACCTGCGAAAATTCCGCTGGAGCGGGTATTATCAATGCACTCGCCCACGTGCCATACCGGCGGAAGCTCATCTTTTTCTAAAAACGCCCGCAGCGACGCGCCTGCTTTTTTATACGCGCTTTTTTGGCAAAAGCCCAGCTTCATTAGCGGAAACGACGCGCAGCCGTTGGTTAGGATTAGGACGTTATTTTCGATTAGGGTTTGTGCGACATCTATGATGGCGCGCTCATAAGGCACTTTAGGATTGGTACAGCCGACCATATTTACGATGCCTAAAATTTCACCGCTTTTTAGCGCGTGCGCTAATGGCTCCATGCCGCCGTAGTGTTTATGGACGAATTCTACCGAAAAGCCCACTTCGGCCTCGACTTCATACGGCGGGATATATACCGGCAGTCCCTTGCGCTTTTCGTGAGATTGCAATGCGCGGTCTAGAATTTTACGCGCTAAATTTCTAGTATCGGCGATATTACTATGGTGATGATCGTAGCCTATATGCTCGGCTCCGGGAAGCCTAGCTGATGAGCTCGTGGTAACGACCTTGGTTTGGAAGCAGTTAGCCACATCCATGATCGCAGGATAGACATCTTGGACATCGGCGACCCACAGATCAAGCGCGCCCGTGCCTATGACGAGTTCGGCAGTTACGGCGTTTGAGAGCGGCACGACGCCCCAGTTGCGATACATCGCCGATAGTCCAGAACAGCACACGCCGTAAAATGCGATACCCTGCGCTCCTATTGCGCGAGCCTTGTCTTGGTACTCCTTAGAATTTCCGATCTCCACTATTAGGCTTACTAATGTTGGCAGATGTCCGTGCACGGCGATATTGATCCAGCCTTTTTTAAGTGCGCCCATATTGCTTTTGGAAGTTACGCGATCTCCTACGCCAAATAGCGCATCCGTAGCGATATTCGCAGCTACTACGCCGGTGAATGTAAAAGCAAGCCCACAGCGCAAAAGATGCTGCATCACGCTGCGCCAGTCTCCATCCGTGCCTACACCCGTTCGGTGATACGCCTCAAATACTTCGTTATATGCACTAATCGGCAAGATATCCAGCTTGCGCCATACCTCTTGACGCTCCTTGGGTGCGAGCGCAGTGATGGTTTTATACTCGCCGCTACTTTGCGAAAGATCTGTTAAAAGCGTATCGGCAAGCTCAATCGCTACCTCTTTTAACTCTCTGCCTTCAGTTGGAATTCCAAAGGCTTTGGCGGTATTGATGATTTTGTATTCGCCTATTATGGGCAGATCTAATTTGCCTTGTGCTGCCCATTTTAGCGACAGCAGAAGCTCTCTGGCGTGCGCGCCGTGTTGAGCTACGCCCGCAGCTACTTGGCGCAGTAGGTTGCGCGACACGATGAGATCGGCGTCCGCACCGCAAGTGCCGCGATCGGCCTTTTTAGTAATTTTGCAAGGTCCCATATTGCAGATCTTACAGCATACTCCGCTAAGCCCATAGCTACACATCGGCATCTGTTTATCGAAGCGATCAAACGCCGTATCTACGCCGATCTGCTCCATCCTAAGCATCATTTCGCGCACGGCAGGATCAGGGGTTTTCTCAAGTACTTCTTGCTTTGTAGGGAAGGTCTTTTTATATTCAAGCACTGCTTTCATATAATCCGCCGTAAATTCCGCCTCATGAAAATGCTCGAAAAGATTGCCCTGTGCGTCTTTATGCGTGTGCGGACTAGCCTCTGCGGGCACTAAAACTTTTGGGATACCGTGCTCGTCAAATCCGATAATCGCGCGATGAGAGTGGGGCTTGTGATCATGGCAATGTTTGTCGTGCTCGTGTGGGCTGATGGCGGAATCCTCGTCGCGCTCATGCGAATACGCCGCAGAATTTGCGCCGTATTCGTGCAAATAAGCTGTGAGGTTCTCTTCTTGATCGTGTGAGTGGGTCGCAAGATCTTCGTCGTGTAGATGCGAGTGGATTGCGGAGCTATCGCTACGCTCGTGCGAGCAGTAGAAGTGGTCTTCGCTGCTTGGGCTCTTCGCAGGATTTGAGATGGAATTTGTCGTAGAGCCTATCGCGGAATTTTGGGCGTTGCTTGCGCTTTGAGCGCTTGAGCGCGCCGCAAAGTTCGTGCTTGAAGCAGAGCTTGCGCTATCATCGTAACTCGGTGCGGAATTTTTGGCTTCGCAATCGCACTCGTCGCAGGAATTCTCGCCTGCGGCGCGATTTTTAGAAATTTTGTCGCGAGCATGTGAGGCGGAAGTCGTAGAATTTGCGGCGGAATTTTTAGCAGTGCTTGCACTTTTATCAAAAACGGACGCGGTGGAGCTTTTGAGCGCGTCTGCGACGGAATTTTCTCCCGTATTCGCAGCGGAATTTTCATCCGTCGCAGTCTTCTTGCGTGAGCCTTTTTGTTTTACGATTTTGTCGTTTGCCATGACGTCTCCTTGAAATTTATTTTAAAAATAAGCGAGAATGCAGCCCTCAATAAATATACTAAAAAACTACACTATCTAATTCTTATAGATAAAATTTAACGTGATTGTATTTTTTAATTGCTTTAAATTCCCTTAATAGCGCACTAAAATAAAAGATAAATTTTTATGAATAAAATATACTAAATAACTTAGTTTAAATTTCGCCAAGCGGCTCGATCATCTTAGATAATCGATTAGCTTGGCGGAGATTTCGCGAAACTGCAAAATTTTATGCCCCTTTTTCTCGCGCATGAAGTCTTGCGCGTCGCGCAATCTCGCAAACGTGATGAGATCGTCGCCTCTGGCGCTTTGCAGCACGCTGCCGAAGACATAAAACGCGTCCTGCGCCCGCAAAATTTCGCCGCTTGCGTAATCGGTAACGTAAAGTTCCGCACCGCCAAAATTCGCATCAGTGGAATTTGCCTCGCCTAAATTGCCGCTAACTGGATTTTTGCTCTCAGAATTCGCTCCAGCGGAAGTCCCGCTAAAATTTGCGCCCGAGCTCTCACCCTCGAAAAAATATGCAAACATCGCCTTGGGCGAGGCAAACGCGAGCGCACTGCCGTTTTTGAGTCTTGCATAGGCGCGAAATTCGGGATGCGCGCTAGTATCGATGCCGTATTTTGCGCAGGTGAGATTTACGTCTTTTAGCCACGCGGGCTCGCGCGCAGGTTTGGAATTTTGCGCCGAACCGAGGCCCGTACTATCTGACGCGCCTAAATTCTGCGCCGAGCCAGAGCTTTGCGCCGCGGAATTTTGCATCTCCGCTGCACCGCAAAGCGCTATAAATGCTGCTAAAATTAATAAAAATTTCATGCCAAATCCTTTGATCTAAAGATAAAATAGCCCAAAACGAGGCTCACCGCGCCCAGCGCGATCGGATAGAGCAGCGAAAAGACGATGAAAAGCCCGCGCCCGAAGTGATCTAGGATAAAATACGCCGTCGTGCCAATGACCGCAAGATCGGGATCAAATAGGCTGATAGCGGCGATGCGGAAGTCCTCCATCGGGTTTGCTAGAGCGATCGCAAAGATCAGATTTTCGTTTACGCCCGTTTTTGCGAGCAGTCCGATCAGCACGAGATCCAAAAACGCAAGGCAGAAAAGCCAGACGAAAAACGCGAGCCCAAGCCCCATCTCTTGGCTTTTTGAAACAGCGCAGATCAAAAACGCGATCCCCAAAAATGCCGCGCACAAGCTAAAAAGCAGCCCCGTATAAAGCAGGCAGATCGCCCACGGAATGCCCGTGCCCTTGATCGCGCCCCAAACGATCGCCAAAAGCAGCGACAAAAATATCGGCACGAAGACTCCAAATAGCCTTCCTAGCGCCTTGCCGTAGTAATACTGCGCCTGCGAGATCGGGAAGCTTAGCAGGTATTCTAAGATATTTAGGTCGCGGTCGGCTAGGATCGCCTTGCTGGTAGTTACGAGCACGAAGACGGGCAGTATGATGATGCAGATCTGAATAAACAGCAGCAGCAGTCGCGAAAGCCCGCTAAAGCCGAGCACGCGCGAGTCGGTCACCCCCGTGATAAAAAACGCCGCCACGAGCCCGCTAAAGATCAGTAGATAGAGCAAAAACCAGCGTGAGCGGAAGGATTCTTTAATATCCAAAGCGGCGATGGTGAGTAAATTTTTCATTCATATTCCTTTATTGCGCCTCGGCGCGCTTTTAAATTTAGATTTCTCGCGCGGCTTAAATGTGCCTGTCTTTAAATTTTAGCCTCGTTTTGCGGCGCGGATTTATAGCCTTAAATTTCGCCCGTCTGGCGTTTAAACAAGCGGCGAAATTTTATCCGCCGCTTGCGACTGCGACTCGCGCATAAATTTTAAATTTACGGCTCGCTCGCGGCTCCTACAAACAGCGCGTCGTTTGCCGCCCGCTATCCGTAATCAGCCGTAGTTTTAAAATTTAGCCGTTTGACGGGGTCGCTTAAATTTCAGCTCCGTAAAATTTCAAAGCCGGGCGTATCCCGCGACATAAAATTTTAAAATTCTAAAAATCCCAAAGCGGCGAATTCTGCGCCGAATAAATTTTAAATTTACGGCGAAATTTTAAATTAAGCGGCTCGCGTAAATTTAACGTGCAAAGCGGAATTTCATACCGCGCGTTAAATTTAGCCGCGTCGCAAGATAAAATTTCGCAGCCGTTTTCTAGACCCATCTCTGCCTCACGTTAAAGCTGCAAAATAAAATTTCATCTCATCCATGGCGGCACGGGCGGCACGCTGAAATTTTACGCTTTAAATTTAGCGCAAAACATAGGCTGTTTAAAATTTCGCCTTAGCTAAAACATCCTTAATGCGCGTGCCCCGAAGGGATATCGTGCGCAGTGCCGTTACTTTCGTGCATATGCTCCATATCGTGCGGCTCGCCTTGAGAGTGCGCCGTGCTATCCGCATCGCCGCCCATGCCATGATCTGCGCCGTGAGTATGCCCCATACCGTTCATATCGTGTTTCGGCTCGCTCATTCCGTGCTCCGCGGAGTGAGGGTCTTTCATTCCGCCCATGTCGCCGTGTCCCGCACTCATATCATGCTCGTCGCTTGCGCCATGCGCATCGCGACCCATATCGCCCATTCCCATGCCGTGCGAGCCGCCGCCTGCTTTAAGCGCCGCGACTACCTGATCGAAGCTGAAGTCTTGCTTGCCCTCTTGCTTGTTTTTAAACGCGCCCCAGCCGAACGACATAGGGGTTTTAAAGCCCTTGTAAAAATGCGCCGTGCGTGCGTCGATAAACTCGCCGTTGCCGCTAGCGTCATTGATGTAAATTTTAGCGTCCTTTAGCCAGTTTAGTTTGTCGTTGGTAACCATAAAATCCACCAAGCAGCCGATGTCGTCAAAGTAGTGGTTTTTACCGTCCACGCGCACATCGACGCTGAAGCGGTTATCGCTGATCGCCATCTGGCAGTGCTCGCATACGTCTCTGTCGTAGTGGACGTTGCCGTAGTCTTTCTCGTCGCCGCAGCCTAAAAACGTAAGCGCCGCAAGTGCGCAAAGCATAATTTTAAACATTTTTATCATCTACGATCCTCCCTAGATCCATACAAATCATTCTTTTTACCAGCCCTCCCACTTCCTCGAGCCTATGCGAGATAAAGATCAAGCTTTTGTCTTTTGCGTGGTTGTGCAAAAGTGTCTTAAAACGCTCGCGCGCGCTCGGATCGAGATTGGCGGTCGGTTCATCAAAAATCATCGCCTTGCTAGCTCTGCCGAATGCTAGCGCGATTAAGAATTTTTGCTTCATACCGCCGGATAGCTTATGAAAGGGTTTGTTTAAATTTGAACTCAGATCAAGCTCCATTTCACCGCAAAATTTTACTATATCCGCTCTGCTTGCGTCCGCCGTGCGCTCGGCGAAGTAGATGAGCTCATTTAGGCTCAGCTTAAGCGGCGGCGGGGTTTGCGGCACGAAGCTGATACCGCGTAGCGCGCGGCTGCGCTGCTTAAATGAATCAAATCCGTCGATAGCGACGCTGCCGCTTGTGGGTATGTATTCGCCTAAAATCGTCCGCATCAGCGAGCTTTTGCCCGCGCCGTTTTGCCCGACGAAAAGCACTTGCTCGCCGTCCGCGATATTTAGATCGATATCTTTTAAAACGAATTGATCTGCGAATTTCTTGCTTACGTTTTTAATCTCTATCATAGGCTTCCTTAGATCATATCTTTTAGCTTATTGCCGATACTCAGTGCGTCTTGGTGACACACGTCGATACAGCGTCCGCATAGCGTGCAGTCGATCCCTTTTAGCATAAATTTGCTCTTATCGCCCAGGTTTTCGGATGCCTTTTTTTTAGTGATATCCAGTACGTGCGAAACGAAGCAGACATCTTGGCAAACGCCGCAGTGATCACACCTGCTCTTATCCCAAGTAATCTTGCTAAGGCTTGCTTTCGCCGCAAGCGAATAGGTGCTTCCTAGCGGGCACAGATGAGTACACCACACTCGTCTGCTAAAAAACACTTCGAGCAAAAACACAAAAACGATCCAAAGCCCCGCCAGCGAAAAGCCGTAGATGATGAAGCGCGATAAAATTCCAACTACGTTAAAAATTTCAAAAACGAGCAAGTCCGTAACGGCGCTTAGCACCAAAAATACCGCCCAGATTGCATATCGCATACCGCGAGGCAGGGCGTGCTCCTTGATGACGTGCTTGGCAATTAGCGTATTATGCAGCTTTTCGCCGATCTCGCTAAGCGCTCCGTAAGGACAGATCCACGAGCAAAACGCCTTGCCGCCCGCGATGAAGTAAAACAACAAAATGGTGCCCGAGCCGATAAGCAGATTTATCGGCAGATCCTTGTGCGCGGCGATCACCTCAAGGGTGGCAAAGGGATCTGCTAGGTGAAAGCCAAGTATCCGCGAGCCGCTAATGTCGCCTTCTAAAATTTGAATATCCGCGCGAAAGGAAAGCACGAAAAGTAGATGCACCAAAAATACCGTAGCGTAGCGCATAGTCCGAATGCTGGGACGCCATTTGCCGCTTTTATTTTTAAGCGCAAAGGTCGAGAAAAAGCTCGTATTTTTGATCGTGCATCGCGAATTATATTTATCCAAGACTTACTCTTTAAATTTTGAAATTTCATCCGCGAGCTTATCTAGGCTCTCGTCGCTTACGTTGGTTAAAAGCCCGCTCATCAGGCTGTTTTTGATCTTACCCGCTTTATAATCTTTGAGGCTTGCTAAAATTTGATCCTTGCTCTTGCCGCCGATCGGCGGAGCGATCTTGCCGCGTCCGTCATCGCCGTGGCAGGGCGCGCAGCTTACCAGATAGGAGCTACTAACCTTAAAATCGCGCTCTTTGACGCTTTGCTCTAAAATTTTAATATTTTTTACGTCCTTATCGTCGATGAGATCGACGCTTTTGCTCTGCGGCGCAGGCTTTGCTTGCACCTGCGGCTTGACTTCTTGCTGCGGCGCGCTAGAATCGTCCGAACTAGCCATAAAGATCATCAGCGCGATCAGTGCTACACCCAAAATCAAAACTAAAATTTTACCCGGTTTCATTTCTGCTCCTTAAATTGTTTGTTGAACTCGTAAATTTCTTTCGCCATCGTCTCTATCTGCTGCTCGCTCATGCCGTTTACGAGCTGCACCATAAGAGGATTAGGCTTTTCTTTGAATTTATACTTTTTAATCATATCCACGATCTGCGCGTCGGTTTTATCCAGAAGCGACGGACCTATGATGCCGTTGGCGTAGTCGTCGTGGCACGCTGAACAGCGCAGGATAAAATCATGCCCAAGACGCTTTTTCATCAGATCAAAATTTAGCTTTTCGTATTGGTTTTTGATGCTCGAATACGCCACGATATTTTTGGTCGTTTCGTTCACATCGCCGTTTAGATTAAAATTTACCTTTCGCTCGCCGTAAAAATCGTAGCTTACGAACTTATCGTCCTTCTTGGGCGCTTCGCCGCTTTTAACGCTGATGCGAGGCTTGGCAGTGGAATTTTGATCCGCTTTCTGCGATGCGGAATTTGAACTCGCGGAATTCTGATCCGCAGAATTTTGCCCTGCGGAGCCTTGCGAAACGGAATTCTGCCCTGCGGAATTTGCAGCGGCGGAGCTTGAATCGCCGTCATCTCCGCAGCCGCATAACAAAAGCGCTGCAGCTAGCGAGCATAGGCGGAATTTAATAGAGTTTTTCATTGTTTTCCTTCATAGATTGATTTGTAATCCGCCCGCGGGATTATCTCGATGATACGCGCCGGGCAGAGCTCTGCGCACGCGCCGCAGCCGACGCAAGCGCTGCGGATCTGCGGAGCGAAATGCGCGCCTGCTTCTATCATCGCGATGGCATCAAGCGGCTGCGGGTAAGGGCACAGCGACGCGCATAGATCGCAGGGCTTGCCCTCTTTCGCCGCCAGCGCGGAGTCTAGCTCGCGCTCCTGCTCGGTCTTGGCGGGCTTTGGGCGCAGATCGCTAGATTTTAAAACCTGCCCGAGATACGCCAAACAGGCGTCTAAATTTTTAATCACGGCGATACCCATTTTGACCTTTTTAGGCTCGTTCGTCTCGTGGCTGAGCGCGCCGCTTGGACAGGCGAGCACGCAAGGAAGCGCGCCGCAAAGATAACAGCCTCGCTCTTTGGCGTCGATGACGGGCGTGCCGATGTCAAAAATATGCGTAATATCGAGCAGATAGATGCTGTGATAGGGGCAGACTTGCACGCATTGACCGCACTTGATACAGCTAGAGCGGAAGCCTCGTTCCGCTAGCGCTCCAGGTGGGCGCAGATATAAAGAGGTGGAATCCCCGCTAGAATTTTGTTTTATAGAATTCGGCGCGGAATTTTGTCCTGCAGAATTTACGAAATTTTGCTCGTTTAAATTTTGCGCTTCACTGCCCGCGGAATTGGTAGAATTTCCATCCGCAAATAAGTTCGCTGCCCCGAGTGTCCCGAGCGCTCCGCCGAGTAGTTTTATCGCTTCGCGTCTATTCTTTATCATTGCCTCATCCTAGGTTTTGGATCTTTTAGCAGTAGCTCAGGCTCTGAAAACGGAGCAAGCTTGGAAATGAAATTTAAAAGCGCGATCCCGCTGGAGCCGTAAAAAAACCGCACATTCGGTTTATACGCCCAAAGCCTATCCGCGTAGGCGTATGAGCTGTAGCTAACGTCGCCGTAACCGTCGCCGTCGCGGTCAAATCCGTCGTAATCGTCGAAGTAGTTGCCACTCCATTCGTTTTGCAAGAGCTTGGATTGGGGCGTATCGTTTAGCACAATCTCCATATTGCCTTTAAATTTATTGTTTTTAAATACGCTTTTTAGCTGCGTGGCGTGGAATTGCACGCCGATGCTGTTGTATTCGATATCATTGTTTTCAAAAACGTTAAGTGAGCCCGGCTGATAGGGGGATTGATCCAGATAAAATCCGCGTGCGTTGTAGACGACTTTATTATCCGTAACCCTGAAATTTGAGCTATCCTTCATACCGATGCCTACGCCGTAGGCGCCGTCCGCGTTGCGCACGACGTTGCGTCTGGCGATATTGTCGCTTGAAAACATAAAAAATAATCCCACGCTATTGCCGTCGTAGTAGTTATCCTCCACGACGTTATGCCCGGAGTTCATAAAGTGCAGCGAATAGCGACAACTGTGGCCTTTGTTGCCTGCAACGAGATTGCCGTTTGAGAAGTAAAAAACGGTATCGCGGACGTTATGGACGTCGTTATTTAAAATTTTATTGGCATTGGAGTACCAAAGCTTGATGCCGTCGCCTTTAAAACTCGTGCGGTAGGTATTGCTTGAAATTTCGTTGCCCTCGATCGTTACGTCGTTTGCCTTGCTTAGCACGACGCCGTAGAGCACGTCTTTGATGAGATTATTTTTTATGATTACATTGTTTACGTCGCTTACGTTGATCCCCGCATCCTCGCTAAGATGCTCGAAGCCTCCGTTTTGAATTGTTAAATTCTTGATTGTAACATGCGGAGAGCGGACGCGGATGACCGTTCCGTTGCGATCGCCTATGATCACGGCGGAGCGGTCTAGTCCGTCGATAGTAAGGGGTTTATCGATTAAAATATTGCCGTGATACTCGCCCGCGGCTAGTTCTATAATATCGCCCGCTTTTGCGCTATCGATCGCGTCTTGAAGCTCGCCCGCGCCTAAGCTTAGCGCGAGCGAGAATGCTAGAAGCAAAAGCCTCATCTATGCTCTCGTAGGAATTTTTTCTTAGATAGTAGAGCTAACGCCGATAGCAGCGACAGGGCCAGCATCAGCCAAAAGCCAAGAGCCGGATATGAATGGGTGGTAAAATGCGCCACACTGCCGTCGCCAAATGCTGTAGGCATAAAAGGCTTTATTTTAAATGCGCCCCAGTCTTGCAGGTTGTGCCCGAACCAATACAGCCAGCCTACGTAGCAGCCGATGAAGATAAGCGGCGCAATGATCGGTAGGATCATAAGCAGAGTCTGCCCCTTGCCGTCGTAGTACAAAAACGCAAGCATGCCGATCGTAGCGATTATGAGATAATACGGCGATAGCGAGTGCTCGAGCGTGCCGCCGCGCCAGACGGGATACATGCCAATGTAGTGATTTAGGGTATTCATCTCGCCGACATCGCCGCTAAAGCCGTCAACGTGGACGTAAAGCGGAATCCCATCAGGGAAAGCCTCTTTTGGATAGTTCGGCGCTTCGAGTGAAATTTTCCACACCGGTATGCTAGGAACTCCCACTTCAAATTTATGCTCCAGCATCGCGCCTAGATCGTTTTTAACATCACTAGGAATTAGATGATTTTTATACGATGCTTTCGTATAAAAATTCCATATCGGTGCGGAGTATGCGGGCAGCTGCGAGACGCTGCTAACCTGCCCCGATACGATTTTACCTTGGACTTTGAAAAATCCGAGCGTAGGGATGGTAAAAGCGACCGTCATAATAAGCAGCGCTAAAATCGCGTAAATTTTATATTTTGGCATTTCGTCTCCTTTAAATTCTCCCCCTTACGGGGGAGAGTGGGGCTAGTTAAGACCCGCGTTCTCATCGACCCATTTTAGGTATTCGATGATATCTTTGATCTCCTCGTCTTTCATATGCTGATTTGGCATGCGAAGGTTGAAGTAATTTATCATTGCCTTAACGTAGTCGTCTTCGTAGAATTTAGCAGGGTCTTTGATGAAATCGGCTACCCATTTCTCGCCGTTTTCGTGGCGGAGTAGGACGCCCGTTAGATCAGGACCCGAGCTTACTTGACCGATGACGTGGCAGCCGTTGCAGCCTCCGCGTAGGTAAGCCTTCTCGCCGTTAGATGCAGCCTCGCTCATAGGAGTGGAGAGCTCGCGGATCAGGTTGTTTTTAGCGCGAAGTCCGACGTCCGCGGTTTTTACTAGATACTGCCAAACTTGACCTTCCCAAAGTATCGCGCCATTCATATCGCCTGCTTTTACCGCGGCGTCTGCCTTGGCTTTGGTTTCAGGAATTTTGCCGTATTGATCCAGCGCGTCATCGACTAAAGCCTTGACCTTAGGATATTTCTCGTAGTTTTTCTCTTTTAAGAATTTAACGACTGATTGAATAACGTCGTCGGTGGCTTTATTCGTAGCTACTACCTTGTCGTATTCGGCTTTTAGAGCTTCTGGGCTAAGAGCTTTTAGCATAGACGCTTTAGCTGAAGTGTATTTTTTATTCGGATCTTTTACATATAGATATCCAAACATCTCAAGGTGCAGCGCAGAGCAGAATTCCGTGCAGTAGAAAGGAAATACGCCCTCTTTATCTGCGATGAAATTTACGCTCGCAGTCTTACCCGGCTCAAGCGACATATGCAGATCGTAATCATCAACCGTAAAGCCGTGAGTTTCGTCCTCGGCACGCTCTAAATTTGTCATATAGATCGTTACGTTATCGTCCTTATTAACCTCGATGTGCTCAGGATTAATATGGCTGCGGATCGCTGTAGCATAGACTTTTACGTTTTTGCCGTCGCGCTCGATACGCTCTTGACCCGCTAACGTCATGGCAGGGTGTTGCTTACCGGTGCGAGAGTTTGTCCCCATAGTATAGGTAGGTTTCGTATGAAGCTTGCTCGCAGCAATAGAAACTACGTCGTGCGGCTCGCCTAGACCGATAGGAAGATCATAAAGCATCTCCATTTTAGGCCCTGTAATGTCGATGAGCTGGTGATTTTGCGGATGAAGCGGTCCGATAGGATTAAATCTATCGATCGAAAGCTTATCCAGCGCGATTACGTATTTACCGACAGGCTTAGAGGATTTACCCTCCATAGAATCAAGGTGACCGATATTGTAGTGAACGTTGATCCTATCTAAAACCTTTAGCGTTTTGTAGTTCCATTTTACGATCTGGCTATCGACGTAAAGCGATGTATAGATTACGCCGTCTTGCGAATCGAAGGTATTATGCAAAGGTCCAAGGCCAAGCTCTGCTTGTCCGTGAAGCGTCTTTTGCATATCTAGGATCGGAATTCCGTATGGATCCTTGCCTGCATATTCTTTTTTATCAATTAGCTCTTTAATCTTTTTGAAATCATAAACGCTAGCGTGAGTATCTAGTTTGCCGCCGATGATGATATAGCGACCATCAGGGCTAACGTCAACGCCGTGAGGAGATTTGGCTTCAGGGATCAAAAATAGCGCTCCTGCTTTTACGGCGGCATCTATCGTAACGATTCTGTGTCCGTTTACGACCTTATAGTTTTTGCTATCTTGAGCAAGTTTTTCTAGAATTTGCCAGTTGTAAACGTGCAGGTAGTCGGTATCGTTGCGGCTCATACCGGCTTCCATCGGAGGCAGACCCTTTTCGATGCCGCCTGTGTACATTTCGGAGTTGAAGCTGTTGGTAAACGCCCAGCCGAAGCTCTCGCCCTTACCTGCGTCACTTAGATCTTGCATATATGGAGGAAGCTCTAGAGAAAAGGATTTATTTACGTCGATTTTGCCTTTATCGTAGTCAAATTTCCATAGCGTTACCGCACCGCGATAAACCGCCTGATACTCCTCGATCGGGTGCCAGTCGTTATCGAAAGGGGCTGCATATTGGCTGGTTTCGATGACGTATTCGGTATTAGGCGTTACGAAAGAGCCGCCGTGATCGCTTTTGATTACGGGATTTACGACTATTTGAGTGGTTTCGAAATCGGATAAATTTATAACCGCGATTCTTGGGTTCGCCTTATCGTTAATAAAGAGATAATCGCCTACGTATTCGCCGTTTTTTTCGCTGAAATTTGGATGGTGAGTATCGCCCCAGTTGATCTCTTTGCCGTTAATGGAGCCCGATCTTAAGACCGCCTTGCTCTCCTCGTCAAAGCCGTATCCCTGCCAAGGCTCCGGGGTAAATACGCCAATATATTTGTAGATCCTCATCGACGGCACGCCGTAAACGATCACCTGTCCGCTTTGACCGCCGGAAGAGAAGACCATATAATCGTCCTTCCTACCGGTCGGCTGATAGGTCTTAGCCGCCGCTAAAACGTCTTTTTCGCTTAAATTTCGTTCTTTCATCACGCGCTCTAGGTCGCTATCCGCGGCACACAGGGCGCTTGCGGCGAACAAAACCGAGCCCAAAAGCACGGGTTTGAAACTTTTTAACATATTAATCCTTTCTTAGAGTTTTAAAATTTTGCCTGATTTGCTGACTACGAGGATCGCTTCCCCGTCTGCGTACATCGCTAAAAATTCGCTTTTTAAATCCACAACCTCCTTTAATCCTGCTTTTTGATTTTCGTAAATTTTATCTTTAGTAGCGATAAACTGCGTGCCGCGGGCGCATACGATGGATTTGATCCAAGAGCCCACGCTTTTGCGCTCGCCGCTTTTTAAATTTATAAAATTCCCCTCTATATCGCCTGTAAACAGCGTCCCGTCGCAGTCTGCAAGCGCAGTGGCGATAGAGTCGCTTAAATTTTTATCGCCAGCTTCGGCTGAAATTTCGCTTCGAGTTTTAAGCCCCTCGTCTTGAAATTTTGCGCCTTTAAATTCTGGGCCTTGAAATTCCGCGCTCTTTGCGCCGCTAGCTTTTATTTCGTTTGGCTCGGAGGCTTGCGCGCTTTTCGCATTATTAAATTCCGCATCTTTAAATTTCACGCCACCAAGCTCTCCCTGCGCGGCGCGATTAGGCGCTGTATCGATGCCGCTAAATTTAGTCGCGACAATATCTGCGCTAAAACAGGCTACGCCATTCCAGCTTGCGACGCAAAGTCCGTTAGCGCCCAGGCTAACGGCATTGATCCTGCCGTAATGAAACGAAATTCCGCGCAGCCCATCTGGGGCGGAATTTCTATTTAAAGATTGCCCGTTTGCGGTGGAATTCTCACCTGGGGCGTAGCCGCCATCCGCGCTGTTATTAGGGTCTTCGTCTAATCTTATTAGTTGATTCTTATCCACTACCGCGTAAATCGCGTCTTTTGCGGCATAGATCGCATCTATTTGGGCTGTGCCGCTACGCCCCGTCTTAAGCGCGCCTAAAAACTTTAATCTGTCGTTTAGTACCGCGATTTCGGCTCCGCCCCAAGCTAGATAAATTTTGCCGTTTTTAAAATTTAGAGCTGTGATTTCGTTATCGCTGTATTTTTGCACGAACTCCACATCCCATTTAGCAGTATCAAACATCCTAAGATCGCCGCCACTGCCGCATAAAAGCAGTCGGTGCGAGCTTGCGTCGAATGCGCCCAGACGCAGCGTGGCATTTAGATCAAAGCTGCCGGCTGCTGCTATCTGCGATAAACAAATCAAAAAGGCAATACAAAATTTTTTAAAATTCATCTTAATCTACTCTTTGCGAAATGATACTCCCCCAAGGCTTAAAAATCGGTTTAAAGCTTGAGCTATAATGAAATTCTAAGATTTCTTAAAAGTTACGAAATTCTACGATATAAAAATAGCTCTAAGTAAAATTTTATTTTTCGCATTTTTGCTATATAAATTCCGCTTTAAAATTATAATTTCAGTAAATTTTTATTTTGACAGATTTTTAAAATTCGCAACGCTCCTTTAATTTTGTTTAAATAAAAAGTTAGTATAATCGCCAAAGTTTGTTTTAAATTTTACTGAAGGAGAAACTATGGAGTTTCTGACAAGTTTGTCTGAAAGCACTCAATTCTTTTTGCAGCTCATTATAGTCTTGGGCTGTTTGTTTTATGGTGCTAAAAAAGGTGGTATGGCGCTGGGAATTCTAGGCGGTATAGGCTTAGTGATCTTAGTGTTTGGATTTAGATTAGAGCCGGGTAAGCCGGCAGTGGACGTTATTTTAACTATCCTCGCAGTTGTCGTAGCAAGTGCAACGCTACAGGCTACGGGAGGGCTTGATGTAATGCTTCAAATAGCGGAGAAATTGCTTCGTAAGCATCCAAAGATGGTTTGTATCATCGCTCCAACTGTTGCGTGGACGCTTACAATCTTATGCGGAACGGGACACACCGTCTATACGCTGCTTCCGATCATCTATGACGTAGCTATTAAAAATGGGATTCGTCCTGAGCGCCCGATGGCTGCTTCTACGATCTCCTCGCAGCTTGCTATCATCGCTAGCCCCGTTTCGGTTGCCGGCGTTTCGATGGTCGCGATCTTACTAGGTCAAGGCGTGCATATCGAGGGCTTTAGTACGTATTTGGATCTACTAAAACTCACTATCCCTTCTACTTTCATCGGTATGCTTGCGATCGGAACGTGGTCGATTTTTAGAGGTAAAGATCTAGATAAAGATCCGGAATTTCAAGAAAAGATCAAAGATCCAGAGCAGAAAAAATATATCTACGGCGAAAGCACGACATTGTTAGGTCAAAAGCTTCCTAGGATTAAGTGGGTTTGCATGTGGATATTCTTAGCCACTATTGCGCTAGTAGCGGTTTTGGGTTACGAAAAAAGCTTGCGCCCTGCGTGGACTAAAAATGTTCCGGGAAAATCCGTAGAGATCATCGTCGATAAAAAAACAGTCAAAAATATCACGATTAAAGATGGTCAGGTTATCTCCATGGTAGACGGTGGCAAGGTTGTCTCAAACGTCAAAGAGTCCAAAGCCAAAGATGCGACGAAATTTAATAGCGTCGAAATTTACGACAAAGATAAAAAGCTTACTCAAAGCATCGTCTCTCAAGACGGAAATGTCGTCATCACGACAGGCGATAAGAGCGAAAGTATCGCAAATGCAAGCATTGTCGTAAAAGATACTATGAAAAAGACCACAAATTTAAATATGGTCTTAACCATTCAAATTTTCATGCTTCTTGCAGCATCCATCATGATGATCGCTTCGGGCATAAAAGCGGGCAATATCGCTAAAAACGAAATTTTTCATAGCGGTATGATCGCGCTCGTAGCCATTTATGGAATTTCATGGATGGCAGAGACTATGTTTACTGCTCATATCGAAATGCTAAAAGCGTCGCTAGGTAAGGTCGTTATGGCGTATCCGTGGACATATGTCATCGTTTCGCTTTTGATTAGTAAATTCCTTAACTCTCAAGCAGCAGCGGTTGCTACTTTCGTACCGCTAGCGGTTAGCATCGGTATTGATCCGGGTCTTATTATTGCGTTTGCACCTGCTTGCTACGGATACTATATCCTACCTACCTATCCGAGTGATCTTGCGGCGATCCAGTTCGACCGCTCCGGCACTACGCACATCGGCAGATTCGTCATCAACCACAGCTTCATTTTCCCTGGGCTAATAGGCGTTCTTACTTCATGCGCGATGGGTTTTATCTTCGCTCATATTTACGGCTATTTATAATAGCTATATGCTCGCGAGTTCGATACTCGCGAGCTTTAAATTTCAAATCCCAGCGGCTTTATGAAATTTTGAAATTTTAAATACTCTAAATTTTTAAATTCTAAAGCTTTCTAAATTCCGTTCATAACCCGCGCAAAGCTAAATCGTTTTAAATAAAATTTACGTTATAATCCCGCCAAATTCCACACAGGAGGCAGATATGCAAATCCCTAT
This sequence comes from uncultured Campylobacter sp., assembly GCA_963524395.1. Taxonomy (GTDB): domain Bacteria; phylum Campylobacterota; class Campylobacteria; order Campylobacterales; family Campylobacteraceae; genus Campylobacter_B. The sequence continues at coordinate 3,570 of CAURGM010000025.1, read as the reverse complement.
CGCATACGGCAAAGATGATCATCTAAGCTTAGAGATAAACGAGAAAAATTTGCTCGGCGTTTTCGATCCAAACCCCGTGGCTAAATTTGACGAAACGGCGCTCATCGCAAAGGCTCTGGCAAATCCGATAAATCAAAAAAGCTTTGACGAGTTTATAGCAGGCGACGAAAAGATCGTAATTATCGTAAACGACGGCACGAGACCGACGCCTACGGCAAAAGTTTTAAAGCAAATTTACCCGAAAATCCGCGAGAAAAATAAAATTTTCATCATCGCCACGGGCTGCCATAGAGAGGGCACGCTCGATGAGTACGAGATGATATTCGGCAAAGAAATTTACGCGGAGATCAGAGCCAAAAACGAAGTTCACGATCACGACTCCAAGCACGACGAGATGGTGTTTTTAGGTGAGTCCAAAAACGGCACGCAGATGTATCTAAATAAAATCGTGGCAGAGGCTAAAAAAGTGATCGTCATCGGCTCGGTCGAGCCGCACTACTTTGCTGGCTACACCGGCGGCAGAAAGGCCTTTTTGCCTGGCACCGCGTCGTACGAGAGCATCACGCAAAACCATAAGCTCGCTCTAAGCTCCGACGCGCAAGCTCTGCGCCTAGAGGGCAATCCCGTGCATGAAGATATGATCGACGCGATGAAGGTACTCGTGCACATCGACGTTTTTTCGATCCAGACGGTGCTTGATAGCGAGCACGGCGTGTATTACGCGAGTGCTGGCGATCTCAACGACAGCTTTTACGACTGCGTGAAAAAGGCCGACGAGGTCTTTTGCGTAAATATCCCGCGCAAGGCAGATATCGTGGTCTCGGTCGCGCCCTATCCGATGGACGTCGATCTCTATCAGGCGCAAAAAGCCCTAGATAACGGCAAACTAGCACTCGCGCAGGACGGAATTTTAATCATGGTCGCAAAGTGCCGCACAGGCATCGGGCCAAAGCCGTTTTTTGATCTGATGGCCTCCGCAGATACGCCTAAAAAGGTACTCGAAAAGATCAGCGCTGGCTTTAAGCTCGGCTATCACAAGGCCGCTAAAATGGCTGAAATCTCGCTCTGGGCGCAGACCTGGGCGGTGAGTGAGCTCAGCGACGATGAGATGCGAGCCGTGCATCTAAAGCCATACCACGACATCCAAAAGGCCGTGGACGACGCGCTCGCGCAAAAGGGTGCGGACGCTAAAATCATCATCCTGCCGTTTGGCTCGATGACGGTGCCTAAGGTTTAAGCTTGGCGAAATTTCTTTACTACGACGCAAGCGCGGGCATTAGCGGCGATATGAATTTAGGCGCGCTGGTGGGGCTCGGAGTGGATTTTGGCTATCTTTGCGCCGAGCTCGAGAAGTTAAATTTAGCCGGCGAATTTAAGCTAGAGCGCAAAAACGTGCTAAAAAACGGCATCGCCGCGACCAAAATCGACGTCGTGTCGCTAAAATCGCAGCCTCACGCCAGAAGCTACGCGGGTATCAGGCAAATTTTAGAGAGTTCAAATTTAAGCCGGAGCTGCAAGCAAAGAGCGGGCGCGATATTTCGCACCGTCGCGCAGGCGGAGGCCAAAGTCCACGGCACGGACGTCGATCGGGTACATTTCCACGAGCTCGGCGCGATCGATAGTATCGCGGACATCGCAGGCGCGGCGATCTGCTTTGAGTATCTTTTTGAAAAGCTCGGCGTCTCGCGCGTGCTAAGCTCCAAAATCGAGCTTGGCGGCGGCGTAGCGATCTGCGATCACGGCGCGCTTAGCGTACCTGCACCCGCCGTTTGCGAAATTTTAAAAGGCGTGCCCGTAAGTCTCGGACGCGCAAATTTTGAAATGACAACGCCCACGGGTGCGGCGATTTTAAAGGCCTGCGCAGATGAGTTTACGGACGATGCGAGCTTTAAAATCGAAAAGATCGGCTACGGCGCGGGCGGCAAAGACGCCGCGGGCTTTGCAAACGTGCTTCGCGCGATGATCTGCGAGGCGGATGAAAATTTGAACGATGAAAGCGGCGAGCCAAATTTAAGCGCGCAGGCTGGCTACGGCGAGGTTTGCAAACAAATTCTGATATCCACGAACATCGACGATATGGACGCCGAGAGCTTCGCGCTTGCGTGCGAAATTTTGCGCGAAAACGGCGCGCTAGACGTATTTAGCCGCTCTATTTTTATGAAAAAAGGGCGCGCGGGCTTTGAACTAAACGCGCTGTGCCGCAAACAGGACGCGCAAAATTTAAAGGATCTGATTTTTACGCACACGACGGCGATCGGCATCCGCGAGATAGAGGTTGCTAAAACCGAGCTAAAGCGCGAGTTTGCGCGGGTGCAGACGAAATTCGGCGAGATAGGGCTTAAAATTTCTGGCACCTGCCAAACGCAAAAAGCAAAGCCCGAATTTGACGACTGCAAGGCCGCGGCGCTCGCGCACGGCACGACGATAGAGCGGGTGCGAAAAGAGGCGCTAAAAATCTATGACGAAACTAGAAAAACTAAAGGCTGATCTGCGCGGGCTTGGCGAGCTAGCAGTCGCATTTAGCGGCGGCGCGGACAGCTCGCTATTGCTGCGCGCGGCGCACGACGCGCTGGGTGAGCGCGCGATCGGTATAACGATAAGATCGCCCTACATGTCCTCGCGCGAGATCGCCGAAGCCGTAGAATTTGCCCGCGCTTACGGCATCAGGCACGAAATTTTAGAGCTAGGCGTCGCGGAGGGGATCAAAGACAATCCCGAAAACCGCTGCTATCTGTGCAAAAAGGTGGTGTTTTCGCGGCTGATCGAGCGCGCCCGTGAGCTTGGCTTTAGCCGCGTCGCAGACGGCACGAACCGAGACGATCTGGGCGAACACCGCCCGGGGCTCAAAGCCAAAGAGGAGCTTGGCGTACTCTCGCCGCTGATAAATTTAACCAAATCAGAAATCCGCGAGCTATCGCGCGAGTTAAGCTTACCCACCGCTGAAAAACCGAGCTATGCGTGCTTGCTAACGCGCCTGCCGCACGGGCGCGAGATCGATGAGAGCGAGCTAAATTTGATCGAAGCGGCAGAAAATCTACTCATCGCAAGCGGCTACGCAAACGTCCGTGCGCGGTGCGACCGCAAAAATATAAAGTTGCAAATGCCCTTTTCCAGCATGCGGGACTTTCTAAACGACGCTAAATTTAAAAGCGTCGTTAGGCAGCTCGTGACGCTTGGTGCAGCGGACGTGACGCTTGATCTAAAGGGGCTTAGAGAGGATGTTTTGTATGAGAGAGGATGAAATTTTAGAGCTTTTCGCGGGGATAAAAAGCGGCCGCGTGAACGAGCAAGAGGTGCTAAAATACCTTAAAAACTATCCCTACGAGGACGTGGGTTGCGCCAAGATCGACACTCAGCGCGCCCTGCGAAACGGTGCGGGTGAAGTGATCTACGGCGAGGGTAAGACCGATGATGAAATTTTACGTATCGCAGAGGCGATCGGCGCGAGGCGGCAAAATATCCTAATCACGCGCACGAACGAGCTGGTTTTTAAGCTGGTGCGCGAAATCTTGCCACAGGCGGAGTTTAACGCTCGCGGCCGCGTCATCAGCGTCAAATTTAAAGAGCCCG
>CAURGM010000024.1:0-28094 GCA_963524395.1 uncultured Campylobacter sp. | reverse complement strand
ACCCGAATAACCCGAATAACCCGAATAACCCGAATAACCCGAATAACCCGAATAACCCGAATAATCAAAATTCAACTGGCTAAAGCCTAGCGCGATAAAGCTCGAGCGTAGTAAAACCATGACGCGATAAAACCGGGGCGCGATAAACTCGCCGCAACCTGCAAGCAAAATTTATCGCCGCCAAAGTCCGTAGCTAAATTTTACCGCCCAAGCGCGGAATTTTCGGCTTTGGCTTTGGGCGCCGAAAATAAAATTTCACGCCAGCCCGCTTATGACGCCATCGCCAGTGATCTTCATATTTAGCGCGTTAGGAACCTTCGGCAGCCCCGGCATCAGCATTATCTTGCCGCAGACGGCTACGATGAAGCCCGCTCCCGTGCGGATCTGAAGGTCCTTAACGCTAAGCTTAAAGCCGCGCGCTTGCCCGAGCGCCTTAGCATCGTCGCTGAAGCTATACTGCGTCTTTGCGATGCAGACGTTTAGCCGCTCAAGTCCCAAAGCCTTGATGTGCTGCAGCGCCTTTTGCGCCTCGGGCTCAAAAACAACCTCGCTCGCGCCGTAAATTTTAGTAGCGATCTTTTCGATCTTGCTCGCCGTATCGTCGCTAAGCTCGTAGGCGAATTTCAGCTCCTTAGCGCGCTCGCACTCATCTATGACTAGGCGGGCTAGCTCAAGCGCGCCCTCGCCTCCTTTGGCGAAATTTTCGCAAATCGCCATCTGCACGCCGCGCTGCTTGCAGTAATCGCGTACGAAAGCGATCTCGCCGTCGCTATCGAAGCTGAAGCGATTAAGCGCCACGACCGGATTTAGCCCGAAGTTTTGTAAAATTTCGATATGCCCGCCTAAATTTACGATGCCTTTTTGAAGCGCGGCAAGATCAGGGCTCGCGATATTTTCTTTATCAGCGCCGCCGTTGTATTTAAGCGAGCGGATCGTGCTAACCAGCACCGCGGCATCCGGAGCGATGCCGGCGCGACGACACTTGATGTCGATAAATTTTTCAGCCCCGAGCTCGCTTCCAAAGCCCGCCTCCGTCACGGCGTAATCTGCTAGCGAGAGCGCAAGCTTGCTCGCCATTATGGAGTTGCAGCCGTGCGCGATATTTGCAAAAGGACCTCCGTGCACGAGCGCGGGCGTGTGCTCAAGGCTTTGGATGAGATTTGGCTTCATCGCGTCTTTTAACAGGATCGCCACGGCATCCGCGCAGCCCAGATCGCGCACGTATATCGGCTCTCCCTGCGTATCGTAGGCGACCATAATGTTTGCGATGTTTTCCTTAAGCTCGGCAAGATCGTTCGAGAGGCACAGAACCGCCATTATCTCGCTAGCTGCGGTGATGTTAAAGCCGTCCTCACGCTCTACTCCATCAGTGCGCCCGCCCTTCCCAACGGTGATGTGGCGCAGCGCGCGGTCATTCATATCCATGCAGCGCTTCCATAAAATTTTATCGATCTTTAGCGGGTTTTCTTGATACAGCGAGTTGTCGATGACCGCCGAAATGAGATTGTTTGCGGAGGTGATCGCGTGAAAATCGCCGTTGAAGTGCAAATTTAGATCATCCATCGGCACCAGCTGCGAATATCCGCCGCCAGCAGCCCCGCCTTTGATACCAAAAACCGGCCCCAGCGACGGCTCGCGCAGCGCAAGGCAGACGCTTTTGCCTAGGCGTTTTAGCGCGTCGGCTAGACCGATGGAGGTCGTCGTCTTGCCCTCGCCAAACGGCGTCGGATTGGTCGCCGTGACCAAAATAAGCTTCGAAGCGCGCGATCGCGGCTTGATGTTTAGCTTGGCTTTATAGTGACCGTACAGCTCGATCTCATCCTCGCTAAGCCCCAAATTTTTCGCAACGTTTGAAATTTTATCCGGCCTCGCCGCATTTGCTATTTCGATATCGCTCAACATTTTCTCTCCTTAAATTTAAAATTTTATCGCGCAACGTTTACGCGCGATCTGTTTTGATCCGCGAGCCGTCAGGGCGGAATCTAGGTTTGCGAGCACCCGCTCGGACGCAATCTTGCAAACGGTTACGAAAGCCCATACTTGCGCCGCTGTGGAAGCATCCTGCCCGCAAGCGTTAAATTTATGCGCGATTTTGCCGTAAAAGCGGCTTGCAAGCGCCGAATCCACGAGCCAAAAGTAACTGAGCCACTGCGGCAATATTATCATCGCTACCGCAAAACGTCCTTGCTCGCTCGCAGCCGCGAAAACGCCCCACGCCCGCGAGCCGCTCGCGAGCCGCGCAAGATCAAAGCTCGCGCCGCGAAATTTGCCCCGGCTAAATTTCGATCTCGATGCCCACGGGGCAGTGATCGCTGCCCATCACGTCGCTTAGGATGAAAGCATCCTTTAGCCGCGAGCGCAAATTAGCTGAGATGAAAAAATAATCAATCCGCCAGCCTACGTTTTTTGCGCGCGCGTTAAAGCGGTAGCTCCACCACGAGTAGGCGTCCCGCAGCTCGCCGTGCACGGCACGGAAGGTATCGACGAAGCCCGCCGCCTCCACCTCATCAAGCCACGCCCGCTCGATCGGCAAAAAGCCCGAGGTTTTGGAGTTCGCTTTGGGGTTTGCAAGATCGATCTCGCGGTGCGCGGTATTCACGTCGCCGCAAAATATCACTCCGAGCCCCTGCTCCGCGAGGCTGCGCGCATAGGCTAGGAATTTCGCGTAAAATTCCATCTTGTAGGCTAGCCGCGCCTCGTCCTTTTGGCCGTTGGGAAAGTAGATATTAAAAAGCACGACATCGCCGAAGCGGTGCTGCAGCACGCGCCCTTCGTCGTCGGGGAAAAACAGCGCCTTGCTCGTCTCGCTTTTAAATTTTGCCAGGCTCGCCACGCCCGAATATCCCGCGCGAGCGGCGGAATTTAGATCGATCTGAGAAAATCCGAGCTCATAAAGCCCTTTCGGAGCGTCCTTTCCGCTCACCTTGATCTCTTGCAAGCCCAAAAAATCGGGGTTTTGCTCCGCAAGCCACGCGAAGCCGTCTTTGCCGAGTACTGCGCGCAGTCCGTTTACATTCCAACTAATCAGTTTCAAATTTAGCCTTTGGCCTGAAAATTTTGGTATGATTATACGAAATTTTGACTAAATTTAAAGGAAAATTATGCGCAATCAGCCCAAATACCGATTTTTTGCCAACTGGGGCTACGCTATGGCGGGTCTTTGCGAGATGCTTCGCAGCGAGCGTAGCTTTAGACTCGAGCTTTGCGTGTTCGTTCCGCTTCTGCTGTCGCTATTTTTTTGGAATTTCGGCGCGACTCTAAATCTATTTTTGATCTTCGGCGCGGTCTTTACGCTCACAACCGAGTGCATAAACTCCGCCGTCGAGCGCGCGGTCGATCTTGCCACGAGCGAAATCCATCCGCTAGCCAAGGGCGCCAAGGACACCGCAAGCACGGCGGTGATGATGAGCCTATTTCTCAACGCCGCGCTGTGGGGCTACGCGCTTATCGGTAAATTCTTTTAATCGCGTAATTGCAAATTTCGCGATAAAAGATTTAAATCGCTGCAACGCAGAGTTTTTTTGGCGAGTGCGGAATTTGCAAGCCACTTGAGTCGTTGATCGTCCACGCCTGCAACCCAAACACGACCCTGCGTGATATTGAAATTTTAAAATCCGAAATTTGCTTTAAATTTAAACTCTCCTGTGCGCGAAAATTTTAATATTCGCTCGGCTCTTAAAATTTTAAAATAGCTTTTAAAAATTTCTATAGATAAATCATTCAAGCAAATTTTACGCCGTAAAATTTTAGCTATAAAATTATAACGACTTTCAAGATGCTTTAATACAATTTTCACTAAAATCACACCGTCTTAATTAAAATAATTTTCAAAAAAAAAGGAAAATTTTGTCTAAATCCTTTCACAAAATCTCGCGCAAATTTCATTTGTGGCTATCTTTGATATTTTGCATACCCCTTATAATCGTATCCGCAAGCGGCTCGGTCTTAGTCTATGCGGAACGGATCGATGAAGCTTTGCTGAAAGACAAGGTGTTTAGGACACAAGAAAGCGTGGCGAAATTCCCCGTTAGAATGAAATTCAGCGCTTTGCAATCCGAGATAAAATCCAAATTTAAAGAGTACGCGATCATGGGCTGGAGCATCGCGCAAGATCCTTTAAAGACCGATAAAATCAGACTTTCCTCGCAGGAGTTACAAAAACAAGCCCTAATTTATCTGGACGGCTTTAGCGGCGAAATAAAAGGCGCGCCCATGCCGCGAGATGAGGGCTTTATCGGCGCGATAAACAAACTGCACGCGGAGCTGTTTTTAGGTCGCGGCGGTAGAATTTTTGCAGGCGTTGTGGGGCTTAGCGCGCTACTTATCGGCATTAGCGGCTTTTTATCTACAAAAAATTTTGGCAAAACTTATTCTCGCTGAGGCTAGATCGGGCCATATATTTTATGCGCGGCGCTCACCGCCTAATCGGAGTCGCGAGCACTCCCGTAATGTTTGCTATAGCTATAAGCGGAGCATGGTGGGAGCTAAGGGCGGTAACTTACAAGCCGCTCGCAAATCCATGCGGCGCGGTCTTGCAGAATTTTAAGACCGAGCGAAATTCCACCGTCGCGGCATCAAACGGAGCGGTAAGCATGAAAACGGCGCAAAATCTTGCGACGCTAGATGAGGCTTTAGCGCGGATAGCGGTTAAATTTAAAGAATTTCGCTCCACCTATATCGCCTTTCCGCTCTGTCCGGGCGGCGCTTTTACCGTATACGGCTTCGAGGCGGGGCAAAACCCGCTGCAAAGCCCTTACGCGAGCTGTATCACGATATCGGATGCAGGCGAAATTTTAAAAGCGGACTTTATAAACGATGCGGATTTTTCGGACAAACTTCAAGACGGCTTTCGTCGCGCCCATGCGGGCTCATACGGCGCAATAACGAAGCTTATATGGTTTTTAGCGGGGCTTGCGCCCCTATTTTTAAGCATTTGCGGATTTTACATAACCCTAAAAAATAGAAATTCTAAAAGGAGAAAGTTATGAAGAAAGTATCTCTTTCGCTCGTAGTCGCATTAAATATGCTAACTTCGCTTTATGCGAAAAATAACGCCACTGCGAGCACCCCGAAGGACTTAGGCACCATAGAAGTGCAAGATACCCAAAAGCTCCGTCGCGACGACAGAGATTATGAGGCTAGAAAGCTCGTTAAAAGTACCACCAGGCTCGATCTTACGGCGAGAGAAACGCCCCAGTCTCTTACCGTGGTGACCGAAGCCAAGCTAAAAGATATGGGGATAACCGATTATCAGGTGCTGATGCGAAATATAGCGGGCATTACGAGCGGGCGTATGGATGAGAGGCTCTATCCTACGGCGCGCGGATTTAGCATAGATTATTATTTGCTTGATTCGATGCCTAGCTTCGGAGGTTTTAGCCTCGGGGCGAACGATTTAAATTTACTGCCATATGAGCGCGTTGAGGTAGTAAAGGGTGCGAACGGATTATTAGCAGGCGCAGGAAATCCTGCCGCGAGTTTAAATTTTATCCGTAAGCACGCAGATTCCACCATCCCAAAAGGTTATATAAGTCTAAACGGCGGCTCATACGACAAATACGGGCTTAAAACCGATGTGCAAAGCCCGCTCAATCAAAGCGGTTCGGTGCGCGGACGCCTAGCGTTTATGCATGAACGTCGCACTCCTATATGGACTATTACAATCGTCGCAATACTGCCGTTTATGGCGTATTAGATATCGATGTAACGGACGATTCAAGGCTGAGCTTTGGCTCATTTTATCAGACTCTACGCCGACATGGCACGCGCTGGGGCGGAATGCCCGCGTTTAACTCGGACGGCACGCGCACGCACTTCGGCAAAAACAAAATTTTCTCTCAACCTTGGACGCGATACGACATCTCTACGCTTGATTTTTATGCCGATTTTAAACAATATTTCTCAAACGAGGCGAGTTTAAGCTTGAGTTATTCGTTTCGTCGTGCTCATACCGATTCAAATTTGCTCTATTATGGCGGCAGGGTAGGCCCTGGCGGCATCGGAAACGTCGCCGATCTTAGCGTTTATGCTAACAAGCGCGAAGAGAATATCCACAATATCGACGCCTACGCAAATATCCCGTATGAGCTTTTCGGACAAGATCATGAATTCGTATTTGGCGCGATGTATAATCTCTACAAAAAGGGATCCGATAACGTAAGTAGCTACTGGAATAACCGAAATACTCCAGCAGGCCTTGCTTATGCCGCGCGCACTAGAATAAATTTTAACGACCTTCATATTGAAGATCCACGCTTACCGTATGTAGATCAAAATAATGCCGATCGAACTATTCAAAAAGCAATTTATGCCGCGAATAAACTCTCAATCACCGAGGATTTAAAGCTCTTATTAGGAACGCGGATGAGTTACTATAAATATAAAATTACAGGTGGAGCAGATAATAGAAATTTTACCCGCGAAATTACTCCATATGCAGGGATCACCTATGATTTAGACGATCATCATACCCTTTATGCAAGTTATACGAGTATTTTTAAACCTCAAACCTACAAGGATAAAAACAATAAATATCTTGATCCCATCCAAGGCAAGGACTACGAAGCGGGCATCAAAGGCGAGTATTTTGACGGCGATCTGCAAGCAAGCCTGGGCGTTTTTAAGATCATCCAAGATAAGCTCGGCATCCGCACCGACGAATATATTACGGGCACAAATTCCTACGCTTACAGGCAGGGTCGCGGAGTAACCAGCAGGGGCTTTGAAGCGGATGTAAACGGTAAAATTACCGATGCGCTAAGCCTAAGCATGGGGCTAGCGCACTACAAAGCCAAAGACGCTGACGGCAATATCTACGCCAGCGACTCCTCCCGCACCAGCGCAAATCTTTTTGCAAAATATGAGATCGGCACATTTAGAATCGGCGCAGGCGCGATGTATCGCTCAAAGATTTATTCCGACTCGCCATACGGCAGGATCGAGCAGAAAGCCTACACGATTGCAAACGTAATGCTAGGCTACAAAGCGAGTAAAAACCTAGATGTGCAGCTAAACGTCGATAACATAACCGATAAGCGCTATTTTGAGGGTATCGGTTCTAATCGAATGATCTACGGCGATCCGCGTACCTTCAATCTAAGCCTTACGTATAGCTTTTGACCCAAATAGTCGCGGTGGAATTTGTCTAGTGCTTAGCTCTAATAGAATTCCATCGCGACGCGATAAATAAATGGCAAATTAAGCCCAAATTTAGTAAAATCGCCGTCAAGACGCGAGGTCGCGTAATACGATAAAAGGCAAACTATGCAAAACTCAACCGCATAAATTCCGCTAAATTTAAACCGAGTCAACCAATCAAATTTAAATTTAACGGAGGCAACCATGAAAAGACGAGATTTTCTAAAACTAGGCGCGCTGGCTGCGGCATCGGCGCAGGCGAAGCAATTTAACGCTGCGGCGCAGGCGATATTTGACGAGCAGATGGGGCTTTGCGCGAATAAATTTGGCGCGTTTTACGTCCAAACCATCGGCGGTAGGGTCGTTGGCACCGAGCCATTCGAGGGCGACGCGATGCCGACGGTGCTAAACAACGCCCTAAGCGATCACATCCAAAACGAAACGCGCGTGAAATACCCATACGTGCGCAAAAGCTTCCTAGCTGATCCCTCAAATCCAAAGCCGCAGCTTCGCGGCAAAGAGCCCTTCGTGCGCGTTAGCTGGGACGAGGCGATAAAGCTAAGCGCCAAAATTTTAAAAGAAAACTTCGATAAATACGGCTCGCAGGCCATCTACGGGCAGCTTTATCAGTGGGGCAGCCTAGGCAAGCTCGGCCACTCGCAGCGCACCGCAAAGCGCATGCTAAACGCGCTAGGAGGCTACGTGAGCGAGCTTGGCGGCTACTCATACGGCGCGGCGACGGCGTTTTTGCCTCACGTGACGGGATCAATCGATCCGACGCATAATCCTACGCGCTGGGAGGGCGTGGTAAAGGAGGCTAAAACGATCGTGTTTTGGGGCACGAACCCAGTCGTCTCAAACAAGATCGCCATCGGCGTACCGATGCATAACTCCTACGCCTACTACGAGATCATAAAAGAGAAATTTAAAAAAGGCGAGATGAAAATTTACAGCATAGACGTTTACCGCAACGAAACGGCGGAGTATTTCGGCGCGCATTATCTCGCCGTGCGCCCTTGCACCGATACGGCGATGCTGATCGGGCTTTGCGAATATCTTTACGAAAACGGGCTTTACGACAAGGAATTTATTGAGCGCTACACGGTCGGGTTTGATAAATTTAAAGAGTATTTCACGGGCGCGAAAGACGGCGTGAAAAAGGATCTTGCGTGGGCGAGTAAAATTTGCGGCGTGAGCGAAAAGGAGCTAAAAAGCCTAGCCGATACGCTAGCTAAAAAAGACACGCTCATAGTTACCGGATACGCGATACAGCGACAGCACCACGGCGAGATGGCGTACTGGGCGCTGATCGCGCTAGCGGCGATGCTGGGCGATATCGGCAAGACGGGGCGCGGCTACGTAATGAACGATCAGATGCATAAAAACGCCGACATTAGCTTCATCGCGCCAAAGCTTCAGGCCTTTAATCCCGCGGTAAACGAAAAATACCTCGCCCCGCAGGGCAAGCTAGCCAAAGCCAAATACCACGAGATACCAAACAGCAGGCTCATAGACGCGATCATGGAGCCGGGCAAGCAAATCGAGCGTAACGGCAAAAAATACGTCATGCCGCACATCCGCGTGATGTTTAACGCCAACGGCTCGACCTTCACCCGTCACCCCGACACCAACCGCGCGGTCGCGGCGATGCGCAAGATCGAAGCGATCATCACTACGGAGTCCTTTTGGACGAGTACGGCGAGGCTCAGCGACATCGTGCTGCCGGCAGCACTAGAGTGCGAGCGCACGGATATAGAGTTTGCAAACTCGACTAGCGAGTACCTTTTTGCGATTAAGCCGCTAGTAAAGCCCGCGGGCGAGAGCAAGAGCGACTTTGAGATCGCGCGGCTCATCTGCGCGCAGTGGGGCGAGGAGTACGAGCAGGCCTTTAGCGAGGGTAAAACGGAGCTTGAGTGGGTGAAGGAAATCTACGCCGATGCAGTCCAAAAGGCTGAAGGCATGGGCATAGCGATGCCTAAATTTGAGGAGTTTTGGCAAAAAGGTTACGTCAAATTTGATAAGATCGACGAGAAAAAACGGTACTTCACAAACTACGCGGACTTCCGCGCCGATCCCGAGAAAAACGCGCTAAAAACCCCGTCGGGCAAGATCGAACTCTACTCCGAAGCGGTCGAAAAGCTAGGCTATCCCGACTGTCCGCCGCACGCGACGTGGATGGAGCCGTTTGAGTGGCTGGGCGGCGACGTGAGCAAGTACCCGGTCGCCATCAGCGGCGCGCACTCTAAATTTAGGCTCCACTCGCAGCTAAACAACTCGCTCATCCGCAACTACGCCGAGATCGCAAACCGCGAACCAGCACTTATCAGCCCCGCCACGGCAAAAGCGCGCGGCATAAAAACGGGCGACGTGGTGAGGATCTACAACGACCGAGGCGAGATACTTTGCGGCGCGCTAGTAAGCGAGCGAGCGCAAGACAACGTGGTGATCGTGAGCGAGGGCGCGTGGTACGACCCGGCCGTCTGGGGCGAGAAAAGCCTATGCAAGCACGGCAACATAAACGTGCTAACCAAGGACGTGCCTAGCTCGCAGCTCTCGCAAAGCAACACCGCGCACACGAGCATGGTGCAAATCGAGAAATTTAAAGGCGAACTGCCTAGCGTAACGGCGTTTGATAGGCCTGCGACGATAGAGGCTTAGCGCACTTTCTAGCTCTTGTGCCAAAGCCTTAATTGCCGTTTATCGCAAACAAAATCGCTAAGTTTTTCTGCGCCAAGAGCTCGTCCGAGAGGCGGTCGTATTCGCCCCCGAGCCCCATTTCTTGCGCCATAGACGGCGGCTCATCGTCCCAAGAGCCCATCGCACCGAATACATCGGCAATCCCCGCTGCGGCAAACGCCCTCAAGCTCGGCTGCGGCAGCGCTGCAAACGAAACGGCGTAATACTCGCCTACGGGGACTTCGCCCCGCAGCGTCTTAAGCGCATTATCAAACGTCTGCGCAAAGTTTTCGCAGCCTATCTTGCTCGCAAAATCCCTGATCTGCACTAAAACATTTTCGAATTCTGCGCTGTTATCGCGCGCCTTTAGCGCATCCCGCGGCATCTCGCGCCAAAGGCGCTCGACGTATTTCACATACCAAGCCTTTTTGTCGCGATCGTATTTCCAATCAGGCGTAAAAACGCCGTCAAAGTCCTCGAAGCAGCAAACGATGCCGTTTACGTTCATCCCCGAAAAGCCCAAAAGCGCTCTATCTTTTGCGAAAGTTGGAATACTAAGCCCAGCGTCCTTCAGACCGAGCTTTAGGCACTGCTCTATCCAACGCCGCCGTGCGGAGATCGGCTCGTCCTCGCGCCCTTTTTGCGCGACTTGCTCGGTAAAAAATTTATGCGCCTTTTGCAGAGACGACGAGCCCGTGCTTTCGTCGGCGCCTTTTTTACTAGCCGCTTTTTCATTTGCCGCTTCTTTTCTGTTCGTGCGCTTTTGTTTCACTGCCTCGCCGCTTTCTCTGGCTTCGTCCGTCGCACTGCCCTGCACTGCACCGTACGCATCTTTTTGCTCCGCAGCTTTACTTGCGTCGTTTACGCCGTCCTGCACTGCGCAGCTCGCGCCCTCTGCGGTGCGGAAATGCTCCTTTGCAAACTCAAAATTTAAATATTTTATATATTTTTGATCCTGCGGCAGTGGCTTAGGATTGCCGCGCAGAGCTGATTCTAGCGCGACGCACAGCGCACACGAGAGATATATTTCGCCGTTCATAGATATCCTTTAAATTTCGATCGCTCTCGTTCATGCGGCGGATTATTTATGCTCCGCGCCAAAAGCTAGCGGCGGCAAAATTTTAAAATTTTGCCGCCTTAGCGACAAATTTAATCACGATAAAATTTGCGCGTGAAGCGAAAACAAATCTGCGCAAAGATAGAATTCTCAACCGCCTCGAACATAAAATTTTAAAAGCAGCTGCCGTATCGAAAAAGGTACCGCTATAAATTTAGAGCAGCTCGCGCACGGGCATGGATAACATTCCGAAACCGAAATCTACGAGCGGCACAGGTAAGGCGATGTGCGTTAAATTTACGCGCACTTTAAAAATGACAAACCGCTTTAAAGAAATTCCAATCGCGCTCGCGCTATGAAATTTTAAAGACAAGTCGCCGCGCCTACGCTGCCGCTAAATTTAAAATGAACTAATCGCACCGCAAAATTTTAAAAGCAAGCCATCGCGTCCAAACTAGCTAAATTTAAAATAAAGCAATCGCTTCGTTTATGCTACGAATGCCGTTTGTCCGTAAGCCGCCGATCGCAAGCTCTACGCCGCAAGCGCCCTACGCTACGACGTTTGGAAACTCATAGACCACGCGACCGCTTTTGATCGTGCATACCGCAGCGCCCGTAAGCTGCTTGCCGAAAAGCGGCGAGTTGCGCGATTTAGACTTATTTAGCGCCTCGTCGTAAACGTAGGAAATCTGCGGATCGATGATCGTGATGTCGGCTAAAAAGCCCTCTTTGATCTCGCCTTTGTCTTTTAAATTTAGAATTTTAGCCGGGTTAAACGAGCACAGTCGCACCATGTCTTCAAGGCTGATGACGCCTTCGTTTACGAGCCTAAGCGTAAGCGGCACGAGGGTTTGAAGTCCTAAAATTCCAAACGGCGCGTGATCGAATTCTACGAATTTATCGTCGGTGTTGTGCGGAGCGTGATCGGTCACGATAGCGTCGATCAGACCGCTTTTAAGCGCCTCTCTGATCGCCTGCACGTCGCTTTGAGTGCGAAGCGGCGGCGACATTTTAAAATTCGTATCGTATCCCATCAGCTCGCGCTCGTCGAAGGTGAAGTGATGCGGCGTAGCCTCGCAGGTGACGCGGATACCCTCGCGCTTAGCCTGCTCGATGAGCTTGAGCGACCACGCCGAGCTTACGTGCGCGATGTGGATGTGGCCGCCCGTCTTTTTGGCAAGCAGCAGATCGCGCGCGATCATGATCTCCTCTTTTTCGCTCGCCATCCCCTTTAGACCGAGGATCGCGCTAACTTTGCCCTCGTTCATCACGCCGCCGTGGCAAAGAGAGCAATCCTCGCTGTGATTTATCACGAATGAGCCGAAGTGGGCGGAGTATTCGAGCGCCTGTCGCATCACGGAGCTGTCGGTCACTGGCAGCCCGTCGTCGCTGAAAGCCACGCAGCCCGCCTCAAGCATATCGCCCATCTCGACGATCTTTGCGCCCTTGCAGTCATGCGAGATCGCGCCTATGGGCAGCAGATCGATAAGCCCGCGCTGTTTAGCCTTGGCGATCATCGCGCGCGTGATGCTTGAGTTATCGTTTACGGGCTTGGTATTTGCCATCGGTAGGCAGGTCGTCACGCCGCCTGCGACCGCGGTTTCGCTGCCGCTGATGACGTCGTCTTTGTATTCGAGCCCCGGGTCTCTAAAATGCACGTGCATATCGATGAGGCCGGGCATCACGAGCTTGCCCGCAGCGTCTATGACGCGGTCTACGGCGGGGCACTCGCGCGTGATCATTGAAATTTTATCGCCTTCGATTAGGACGTTTGCTTCCTCGCTGCCGTTATGATTAACGATCGTGCCGTTTTTTATCAAAATTTTCATCGTGCGCTCCTGTTTAAATTTATCGTATGAAGTATCGCCATTCGCATCGCCTCGCCGTTTTCTACCTGATCTAATACGCAGCTATAGCGCGGATCGTCGGCTACGTCGGAGTTGATCTCCACGCCGCGATTGATCGGGCCCGGGTGCATTATCATGACGCCCTCTTTCGCAGCTTGCATTCGCTTGGCGGTAAGTCCGAAAAATTTCGAGTATTCGCGCACGCTCGGAAAGCTCGGCTCGCCGTCTTGCCGCTCAAGCTGGATTCTAAGCATGATGATGACGTCGGCACCCTCGATCGCCTCCTCTATGCTTTTGCATATCGGGCAGCCGAACGCGTCGCAGTCGCGCAGCATCATCGGAGGGCCGAAGAGCCGCACGTTTATGCCGAGCTTTTTCATCGCCCAGATGTCGCTTCTAGCTACGCGCGAGCGAAATATATCGCCGATGATCGCGACGTTTAAATTCTCGATCCTGCCCTTGTGCTCACTGATTGTAAAAAGATCCAGCAGCGCCTGGCTCGGATGCTCGTTCAGCCCGTCACCCGCATTTACGATCGATGCGTCGCAGTTGGCCGCGACGAATTTCGCCGCGCCCGAGCAGCTGTGGCGCAGCACGAAGATATCGGTGCGCATCGCCTGCATATTTCTGATGGTGTCGATCAGCGTCTCGCCCTTTTTCGTGCTGCTGTCTGCGGCGGTGAAATTTACGCTGTCCGCGCCCAGACGCTTGGCTGCGATCTCAAAGCTCGTGCGGGTACGGGTGGAGTTTTCGAAAAACGCGTTGATGACCGTCTTGCCGCGAAGCGAGTCGGATTTTTTGATATCGCTGCGGTTCAGCGCTTTAAACTCGCGCGCCAGATCGATGAAGTCGTAGATGTCCTCGCGGCTCAGATCCTGCGCGCTAAGAAGATGCTTTAGCTTATACATTCCCTCTCCTTTTTTGGGCCGAATTTCAGCCGTAATTGTATAAAAAAATCTCTGATAAAATTTTAAAATTTAAGAGCGGGGCTCAAATTTAGACATGAAATTTCAATAGAAATTTCATGTCTAAATTTGCTCGGGATTTATACGAAGCGCGAGCGGAATTTCGGGGTAAAATTTAAAAATTTTGAGATTAAATTTGAGCTTCTTGAGCGAAAATTTTAAAAAATCCGCCGCGCCACTTACATAAAATTTTAAAGCTTTACGCGCAGCGGGCGGCTAGAAAAACGAAGAATTTAAAGCTTATTTAAATACTCTATATAATTTTTTGCACTATTTTCTACGGCTTGCTCGCTTTTATCGTAAGTAAAGCCGTATGAGACGAAATTTGGTAGCGCAATCGCGCCGACGAAATTAAATGTAGCCTTAAATGGCGCTAGCACCTCATCCACGCTAAAGCCCACGATGCCGTTTTTAGAGTAGTTTGCCTCGGTCGCGCCAAGTGAGATCGCAAGCGCGAATTTTTTGCCTTTAAGCTTGCCGCCGCTCTCTCCGCCATAAGCCCAGCCGCGCGTAAAAACATCCTCAAACCACTGCTTAAGAAGCGGCGTGCAGTTTGAAAAACGAAACGGAAACTGAAGCACGATTTTATCGTGGTTTTCGAGCAGTTTTTGCTCCTTTTCCACATCGATTTTAAAATCCGCATAAAGCGCGTAAAGATCGTGAAGCTCGAACTTATCAGGATGGGCTAGCACGGCATCCCTCCAGTGGCGGTTTACAAGCGAGTTTGTGATATTTGGATGAGCCAAAATAATGAGAGTTTTCATTTCTATCCTTTAAATTTGAAATTGCGGGGCGCATTATAGCCCTACTTCGTAAAATTTTTCTCGTTTTATCGCAAGCAGCCTTAAATTCTAAAGCTTTATCGGCCGCCATCCGCTTATCTTTACAGCAGTCTCAAAGAGTGCAAGTTTTAAATTCTAAACTTTCATCCGTTACTCGCGCTTTATTTAGAAATGCTCGCCCTCGGGGCACTCGTCGCGTTTTACGGAGATTCGCTACTTTTTTGTAAGTGTTCATCGCGCCATTGCGGAAGCTCGCGCGAGTAAAATTTTAACAAAATCGCCGTGCCGAGCAAATTTTAATAAAATTTAGCATCGTTTCTCTGCTAGCATTCGCCGCAACAAACAAATTTAAGCGAAATTTAGCCGCGCTTTAAACTATAAAAACCTTGCCATCGGCTCCGTCGTCGGGCTGCGGGTGCTCATCGCGCTCTTATGAGTGTCCGTCACGCTTTCGTGCAGGCTCGTTACGCTCCTGCGAAGACTTGCCACTTTCCTGCGGGTGGTAGTTGCAACAAAAAATTTTGAGTAGAATTTAGCGTAATTTAAATTCTAAAGCTTTGCCTACCAGCCGCCTCTTCAGGATCTGAATTATCATCGCGCTCCTGCGAGCGCCCGCCGCGCGGCTCCTGTCTGGGCTGCACGCCAAAGCCCTCCAAGACCTTGCCTAGGCTATCGTTTGCATCCTTGATAATTCCCTGTAGGCTCTGCCCCATCTGATCAAGGTTTTTGCCCGCCTCGCGTGCCGCCGCCTCGCCCTGCTTTATCAGATCCTTGGTCCTATCTGCGTTGCGAGCGGCGAAATCGCTCAGCGCTTCGGGCGCCTTTTTCTGCAAATTTTGCAAGGCCTCGCCCAAAACTTTAGCATCGTTTGCAAGCTCGTCTATAGTGGAGTTTAGATCGGATTTTTGCTTGCTCTTAAAGCCCTGCGACATGGAATTTTGCACGGAGCTTTGCGTGGAATTTTGCGTGGAGCTTTGAGCGGAATTTTGCCCCGAGCTATCCGCGCTTTTATTAAAATTTCGCCCTTGATTACCCGCGTTAAAATTCTGCTCCGAGCGTGCGCTTTGTTCGCGATCTTGCGCGTCTGATCCGCCGTCGCAGCCGCTTAAAACGCACGCCGCGACTAGCGCTAAAGTAAAATTTCGCGCCGCGTTCAAAAAGCTAAAATCATTTATAAAACTAAAATTTCTAGCGCGATCCGCCGAGATAAAATTTAGTCCGCCCTGCGCTGAGATAAAATTTCGCCCGTCGCTAGATCGGATAAAATTCTGCCCGCTGCCCGCCGAAGTAAAATTTCGCGCGCCGCCAGCTAAAACACAATTTCGCAGCCGTCCAAAGCCCCGCTCGCCGCTAGCTCGGATAAAATTCTGCGCTAAATCGTATCCGCATCCTTTCAAAATTCGTCTTTTCAAAATCCGCTCCTTTAAATTTCATCTCTCGCAGGCGCGCTTGGAAGCCGCCCGAAAAACAGATCGCTTCTAAGCTTCAAAAGCAAGCAGATAGCGATATCGGCGCTTTGCTCGCGGATGTAGTTTCGATCGCCTTTTAGATGAAATTCCCCGACGATCTGTTTGCCGCCCTGCTCCTTCGCGCCGATAAATACTGTCCCTACGGGCTTTTGCGCGCTTCCGCCGCCGGGGCCCGCGATACCGCTTACCGCAAGAGCGAAGCTCGCCCCGCTGCTTTGTAGCGCGCCCTCCAGCATCTCGCCCACGGTCTGCGCGCTGACCGCGCCGTAGCGTGCGAGAGTATCTTCGCCTACGTTTAGCCAGAGATTTTTTATCTCGTTGGCGTAGCTTACGAGTGAGCCGTCGAAAACGTCGCTCACGCCCGCGACTGCGCCGAATTTTGCGGCGATGAGCCCTGCGGTGCAGCTTTCGGCAAAGGTGATCTTAGCGCCTATTTCGCGCAGTCTATCCACCACGAAGCCCATAAAATCGCCGCCTTCGATGTAGCAGCTCTCATAATACTTGCCGACGCTCTGCAAAAACGCGTCCAGCGCTCCGAATTTCATCGCACTAGCGCGCACTAGCAGCAAAAAGGAGCAAGGCCTGCTGATCGTAAGCGAAATTTTATAACTGATCGCAAGGCTTTCTAGACGCTGCTTTACGCTTTCGTATTCGCAATCGAATAGATAAAAGCTCTCGCCCGCGTTCGGCGCGTCTTGGAGGATTGGCGGCAAGCTCTGTAAGCAAAGCGCCTTGATCACGTTTACCGAACAGCCTCTGACGTTTAGCAGGAAGCTGTTTTTCGCCACCGCGCGCGCCATCGAGGGCGCTAAGGTTTCTCCATTTTTCAGCTCAAGCGAATCGAAAGAGAGCGTCGATAAAATTTTACCGACGACCGCGTAGGCGGAGTTTGCCGCAAAGATCGTGATAAAATCGTACGAATCGATCATCTTTTCAAGCGCGAAGGGCAAAACCTTATCGTTTTCGCTTAAGAATTTCAGATCGTCGATCCGCCCAAAAACTCGTTCGTAGCTGCGAGAAATATAGCTCATCAAAGCCGCGTCGTAGCGGATCTCCTCGCCGATTACAAGGATGATATTCTTCATAAAGACCCTCATTAAATTTTCGCACATTATAGCATAAACGCAGACTGCTCTTTCAGAGCTTTTTAATGGCGTTTTGGATAAACTTCACAAATTTTTTAAGACACGAAAAGGTACAAATATGGACTACAAAGATACTCTCTTTCTTCCTACTACGGATTTTGCGATGCGAGGCGCACTGCCGCAAAACGAACCTGCGCGGTTTAAGGCATGGTACGAGCAGCGTAAAATTTACGAAAAGATGAAGGCTAAGCGCAAGGGCGCAAGCGTTAGCTTTAATATCCACGACGGCCCGCCGTATGCCAACGGACACCTCCACATCGGCCACGCGCTGAATAAAATTTTAAAAGACATCATCACCAAAACCCATTATTTCTTCGGCGAAGATATCCGCTACGTGCCGGGCTGGGACTGCCACGGCCTGCCGATCGAGCAGCAAGTAGAGATTAAGCTAGGCGAGCGGAAAAAATCGCTTTCAAAAGTGCAGATCCGCGAGCTTTGCAGGCAGCACGCCAAAGAGTTTATCGACGTGCAGCGCAATGAATTTAAAGATATGGGGATTTTAGGCGACTGGGACGATCCGTATCTGACGCTAAAATTTGAGTTTGAAGCTGAAATTTACAAAGCGCTCTGCCAGATCGCTAAAAAAGGAATTTTAATCGAGCGAAGTAAGCCCGTATTTTGGAGCTGGGCGGCAAAAAGCGCACTTGCGGAAGCCGAGGTCGAATACAAAGACAAAGAGGACTACTCGATCTTCGTGGCGTTCGATCTAAGCGGTGAAGCGAATGCCAAAATCGGTGCGAAAGGCGCCAAAGCGGTCATCTGGACGACTACGCCTTGGACGCTGCCCGCAAACGGCGCGATATCTTTGAACCCGAATGAAATTTACGCGCTGACGAGCGAAAATTTGATCCTTGCAAAACCTCTGGTCGAAAGCCTCGTAAATTTAGGCATAACCGAGGGCAAGATCGTAAAAGAATTTAAGGCTACCGAGCTTGAAGGTCTAAACGCGATCAACCCGCTAAACGATAGAGATTCAAAATTTATCCTCGGCGAGCATGTTTTAATGGACGGCGGCACCGGACTCGTGCATACGGCTCCGGGACACGGCGAGGACGATTATTTCGTAGGGCTTAAATACGGCATCGAGGTAATTATGCCCGTGGATGAGGGCGGCTGTTTCGATCAAACTCTTAAAACCAAAAAACTCTTCCGCGCAGACGTCGTAGATGAGCTCGTGGGGATGCATATTTTCAAAGCAAACGAGAAAATTTTAGAGCTTCTAGGCCCCGCGCTTATCAAATCCGGCAAATTCGTCCACTCATATCCGCACTGCTGGCGCACGCACAAACCGGTGATCTACCGCGCAACGAAGCAGTGGTTTATCGCGATGGACGAGCCAATGCCTAGCGGCAAGACGCTGCGTCAGGTGGCGCTAGAGCAGATCGGAGGGGTTAAATTTTATCCGCAAAGCGGCATCAACCGCCTTACCTCGATGATAGAAAACCGCCCTGATTGGTGTATCTCGCGCCAAAGGGATTGGGGCGTGCCGATCGCGTTTTTCCGCGATAAAAGCACCAAAGAGCCGATTTTTGATGAGAAAATTTTAAATAATATCTACGAAATTTTTAAGGCTAAGGGCGCGGATGCTTGGTGGCAGATGGAAATTTCGGAGCTCTTGCCGCAGGACAGCGGCTATAAGGCTGAGAATTTAGAAAAGGTGATGGACATCTTAGACGTTTGGTTCGATAGCGGCTCGACGTGGAAAGCGGTGCTACAAAGCGGCGCCTACGATGCAGGCAAATTCCCCGCGGATATGTATCTTGAGGGCAGCGACCAGCACCGCGGCTGGTTTCAAAGCTCACTGCTTCTAAGCTGCGCGATTAACGAATGCGCGCCGTACAAAAGCATCCTCACGCATGGATTTACCGTCGATGAGAAGGGCCAGAAGATGAGCAAGTCCGTCGGAAACGTCGTCTATCCGCAAGAGGTCGCAAAGAGCCACGGTGTGGAAATTTTGCGCCTTTGGGTCGCGATGAGCGATTATTCGACCGATCTAAAGATCAGCGACAATATCCTAAAGCAGGTAAGCGAGCAGTACCGCAAGATCCGAAATACTATAAGATTTCTGCTCGCAAGCACCAGCGATTTAAATGAGATCGAGACGAGTAATTTTACGCGGCTTGACCGCTGGATCCTAACGCGCACGGCAAACGCCTTTGCGAGCGCGGAAGCGGCGTTTAGAAACTACGATTTTTCAAAGGGCTTCAACGCCTTACTAAATTTCTTAAGCGCCGATCTGAGCGGAATTTATCTTGATATCTGCAAAGACAGGCTCTACTGCGACGCACCCGACGAGCCGCGCCGCAGAAGCGCGCAAAGCGCGATCGCGCTGATCACGCGAGCGCTACTGCCTCTGATCGCGCCTACGCTAACTTACACAATCGACGAAGTAATGCAGTTCGCGCCGCAAATCATTAAAGAGGGCAAGGAAGACGCTTTCGACTTGATTTACAAGCCGATAGAATTTGACGATTTTCTAGAATTTGACGAAATTTTAATCAAATCGAGGGAGAAATTTTTCGAGCTTATCGACGCGCTGAAAAAGGACAAGATTATCAAGTCGACGCTTGAGCTGGTTTTGCAGACGAGCTCGAACGAAATTTTATCAAACGACATCCTAGGCGTGGCGGATTGGTTCATGGTAAGCGACGTGGACACTCTGCAAAGCCAGAAGGCTCTGGCGGAGTTTAAGATAAACGACGAAATTTTCCGCCTCGTAAAATCCTCTAAACACAAATGCCCTAGATGCTGGAAATTTAACGCAAAAGAGCCGGATGAGCTCTGCCCGCGCTGTGCGAAGGTCATGCATGCTCGCTAGCCCCATAAGTCTTGGCTTCGTATTTTTTACGATCGCGCTGATCTGCGTAGCAACGGGCGTGGGGATCTATTTCGTGAATAAATTTAAGGATGGCAGATGATAAGTTTGAAAGAGGCTCTAAAGCTGAATGCGGATGAAATTTCGGCGCTTAGAGCGGAGCTAAAGGATAAAATTTTAAAAACCAAAGAGCTCGGCGCCTACGTCGAACAGCTTACGGGCGAGGCTCTAAACATCAGCGGCGAAGGGATTCCGATCGCGATCAAAGATAACATTCAGGTAAAAGATTGGAGTGTCACTTCGGCGAGCAAAATTTTGCAAGGCTATGTTGCGCCATACGACGCGACGGTGATTAAAAAGCTACGCGAGCGCGGTTTGGCGCCGTTTGGGCGAACGAATATGGATGAGTTTGCGATGGGAAGCACAACTGAGAGCTCATTCTACGGCAAAACTCTCAATCCGACCGATTACTCACGCGTACCCGGCGGCAGTAGCGGTGGAAGCGCGGCTGCCGTAGCGGCAAATATCGCCATAGCCGCACTCGGAAGCGATACGGGCGGCTCGATCCGCCAGCCGGCGGCATTTTGCGGCTGCGTAGGCTTTAAGCCGAGCTACGGCAGAGTCAGTCGCTACGGGCTTGCGGCGTATTCGAGCAGCCTCGATCAGATAGGACCGATCACGCGCAGCGTCGAAGATGCGGCGATTTTATACGATATCATCGCAGGTCGCGACGAGATGGACAGCACGAGCTACGCGGGCGCTTACGAAAGCACCGCGGATAAGCTAAACGAAAGTCGCAAACTTAAGATCGCCGTTATAAAAAATTATATCGACGAAGCCTCGCAGCAGGTCAAAGAGGCTCTAAATTTAACTATAGAAAAGCTAAAATCATTCGGGCATGAGATCGTTTATCGCGATCTTTGCAGCTCCAAATACGACATCGCGACCTACTACATCATCGCCACCGCCGAGGCTAGCGCAAATTTGAGCCGCTACGACGGCGTACGCTACGGAAACCGCGCGAAGGCTTTAAATTTAAAAGAGCTCTACGCCAACACCCGCGGCGAAGGCTTCGGCGACGAGGTCAAGCGCCGTATGCTTCTAGGCACCTTCGTGCTAAGCAGCGGCTACTACGACGCGTATTACATCAAAGCGCAGAAGGCAAGAGCCTTCATCAAAAGCGAATATGAGGAAATTTTAAAAGACGCCGATTTGATCTTTATGCCGATCGCGCCGGGCGTGGCATATAAATTCGGCGAGCTTAGCGATCCGCTTCGAGCGTATCTTAGCGACATCTACACGATCGGCGTAAATTTAGCGGGGCTTCCCGCAATCTCCGTGCCGGTAGCGAAAAACAAAGAGGCTCTTAATATCAGCGCGCAGCTCATCGGGCGCGCCTACGACGAACAAACGGTGCTGGACGGCGGCTTGAGTTTAGAAAAAATCGTGAAAGGATAAGTATGAAGATCGTCAAAAAGGCTCTGACCTTCGAGGATGTTTTGTTGGTACCGCAATACTCTGAAATTTTACCCAAAGAGGTCGATATCAGCACGAGTTTTACAAAGAATATCACGCTAAATACCCCTCTCGTGAGTGCTGCGATGGATACGGTCACCGAGTACCGCACGGCGATAATGATGGCGCGCCTCGGCGGCATCGGCGTTATCCATAAAAATATGGACGAGGACTCCCAAGCCAAGATGGTTCGCCGCGTAAAAAAGAGCGAAAGCGGCGTCATAATCGATCCTATCTCGATCAAGGCGGACGCCACGATCAAAGACGCTCTCGATCTGATGAGCGAGTACCACATCAGCGGCATTCCCGTTATCGACGACAACGGCGTGCTGATTGGAATTTTGACCAATCGCGACCTGCGCTTTGAAACGGACACCGCCGCGCTAGTGGGCGAAAAGATGACTAAAGCTCCGCTAATTACCGCTCCGAAGGGTTGCACGCTTGATGATGCGGAGAAAATTTTTAGAAACAATAAGGTAGAAAAGCTTCCGATAATCGACGCAAACGGCCACTTAGAGGGGCTTATTACGATTAAAGATCTTAAAAAGCGTATCGAATATCCAAGCGCTAATAAAGACAAATTCGGCCGCCTTCGCGTCGCCGCGGCGATTGGCGTAGGCCATCTGCAAAGAGCCGAAGCTCTCGTCAAAGCGGGCGTAGATGCGCTTGTGATGGACTCTGCGCACGGACACTCCAAAGGCATTATCGATACGCTTAAGGAGCTAAAGCGAAATTTTGACGTCGACGTAGTAGTAGGAAACGTCGCAAACCCCGCCAGCATAAAAGATATCGCAAACGCAGGAGCGGACGCGATTAAAGTAGGTATCGGCCCGGGCTCGATCTGCACTACGCGTATCGTAGCGGGCGTGGGCGTGCCGCAGTTTACCGCGATCAACGATTGCGCGATCGAGGCGGCTAAATTTGGAATTCCGATCATCGCAGACGGCGGCATCAAATACTCGGGCGACATCGCTAAAGCCCTAGCCGCGGGCGCAAGCTCGGTGATGATGGGAAGCCTGCTTGCGGGCTGCTACGAAACCCCGGGCGAGCTCATTACGTTTCAGGGCCGCCAGTACAAAACCTACCGCGGCATGGGTTCCTTAGCGGCGATGCAGAAGGGAAGCTCGGATCGCTACTTTCAAGACGGCACCGCAAAAGAAAAACTCGTGCCCGAGGGCGTCGAGGGGCGCGTACCTTACGCGGGCATGTTAAAAGACGTGATCTTTCAGCTGCTAGGCGGCTTGCGAAGCTCGATGGGATACTGCGGCAGCAAGGATATCGCGACCTTTCAGCAAAAGGCGGAATTCGTCGAGATCACGAGCGCAGGTCTTAAAGAAAGCCACGTCCACGACGTCATCATCACGCAGGAAGCGCCGAATTACCGAGTAAATCAGTGATCCTTCAAAGCAAAATTCAAAATTTCGACGAGCCGCTCTATCTGGAGAGCGGCCGCGTCTTTTCCAACTTCAAGCTCGCCTACGAAACCTACGGCGAGCTAAACCCAGATAAATCCAACGTCATCGTAATCTGCCACGCCTTAACGGGCTCCGCGCATGCCGCGGGGCTCTACGAGGACGATGTTAAGCCGGGCTGGTGGGACGGGCTCATCGGCGATCATAAAGCGGTCGATACGACGAAATTTTTCGTCATCTGCATAAATATTTTAGCTTCGCCGTTCGGCTCGACATGCCCGCTTGATGTCGATGAAAGCAGCGGCCGCGAGTACCGCTTGCGCTTTCCGGTAGTGGTCGTCTCGGATGTCGTGCGCGCGCAGATGATGCTTTTAAAGCGCCTCGGTATCGCCCGTGCCCGCGCCGTTATCGGCGGTAGCCTAGGCGGCATGCAGGCGCTGTGCTACGCGATCGAATATCCAGAATTTGCGGATGAAATTTTCGTGCTCGCAAGCACCTACGCCACGCAGCCTTGGGCGATCGCGTTTAATAAAATCGCGACCGAGGCTATCTTGCGCGATCCAAATTTCAAAGGCGGCAACTACGATAAAAATCTGATCGCCGAGCACGGACTTGACGGCATGGCGGTTGGGCGCATGGCGGGGCATATAAGTTTTTTAAGCCCAAGCTCGATGCAGAATAAATTTGGACGCAACTACGTTGAAACCGACGGTCTTTACGAGATCAACGGACGCTTTCAGGTCGATCGCTACCTTGAATACAACGGCGAAAATTTCGCGCGCAGGTTCGATCCGCTGTGCTATCTCTACATCGCCAAGATGATGAATATATTTGATTGCACGCGCCACTACGGCAATCTCAAAAATGCCTGCGCACAGATCAGATCGCGCCTGCACCTCATCTCTTTCAAAGGCGACATGCTCTTTCCGCCGGAGCTAATGAAAGAAATTTACGATGCGATGAGCGATCTGGGCAAAAAGGATCGCGCGAGCTACGCGCAGATCGACAGCGACTACGGACACGACGCGTTTTTGGTCGAGATAGAAAAATTTGATTACATCATAAAAAGGATTTTGGATGAGTTTTGAAGAAAAAATGGAGAAGATTAACGCGCTTTTAAAGAGCCTAAACGACAAGGATCTGAGCCTAGAAGAGAGCGTGAAGCTGTATAAGCAGGGTGTGGCGCTGCTAAAAGAGGCGAAGGAAATTTTAGAAAACGCCAAACTCGAGGTCGCCGAAATAAACGCTCCCGAGCAGGCTTAGGAGGCGACGATGATAAACGTATGCGTTTTGCAACTACCGACGCTTTCGATGAGCGAAAATCGGATCGATTACTATATGAAGGTCGCCAAAGATAACGGCGCGCGGATCGTGCTGCTGGGCGAATATGAGCTAAATTCCTTCTTTAGCGAGCTTAAAAAGATGCCCCGCTCCATCGCCTGCGAACAGAGCGAGCATAAGCAGGAGCTGATGGCGCGGCTGGCTGCCAAATACGACCTACATATCGTAGCGCCGATAATCAGAGCCGCTAGCGGCGCAATTTTGAGGCAGGCGGGCATCTTCGGCGGCGCGACTCAAAAAAGTGCGAGCTCTAGCGGCGAAAATTCTTTAAGCCTTAAAGGCGAGCAGGGTTGCAAAGGCGAGCTAAATTCTAAGAGCGATTTAAATTCCAACGATGGTTCAAATTCTAAAGGCGCTTTAAATTCCAAAAACGAGCAGAATTTCAAAGGCGGTTCAAACTCCTGCGGCGCAAAATCTTTAAATTTCAAAACCTCAAATTTAAAAAGCGCCTCCGAAGTCCCAAACGCTTTAAATTCCGAAGAAAGCCAAAAAGAAGCGGGCGAAGAGGAGATCTTTTGCGCGAGCGAAAACGAGCCCATCTGGGTGAAATCCTGCGCGAAATTTTCGCCTTCGGAGGTAAAATTTTACGATCAAAATATCCTGATGGACTATCCGCACTGGAACGAGGAGGGCTTTTTCGCCAACCGCAAAAGCCGCAAAATCGGTAAAATTTCGCCGATGATCTTTAGCGAGGGCGGCGTGAAATTCGGCGTGTGCTTCGGCTACGAGGCGCATTTTGATGCGTTTTGGCGCTATTTTATGCAAAAAAACGTCGGCTGCGTGCTCGTGCCGTGCGCTTCGACCTTTGAAAGCGGCGGGCGCTGGCGCGAGCTTTTGAAGATGCGCGCGTTTACGAACTCGCTCTACGTCATCCGCGCCAACCGCATCGGCGAGGCGAAATTCGGCGAAAGCGAGTTTAAATTTTACGGCGAGAGCTTCGTCGTAACCCCCGGCGGCGAGATCGCAAACGAGCTGAAAAACGAAGAGGGCGTGCTGATGTGCGAAGTGGACGCAGACGAGATCGCTGCGGCGCGCGGGCTGTGGAAATTCCGAAAAAATCTAGTCGGCAGGGGGCTTTTATGAACTACTTTCACAGACAGATCCAGCTTTGGGGCGAGCAGACGCAGCGCGCGCTTGCGGATAAGCGCATCTTAATCATCGGCGCGGGCGGGCTTGGAAGCAGCCTTGCTTACGCTCTGGGCGCAAGCGGTATCGGGCGGATCAGCGTCGTGGATTTCGACACGGTGGCGCTTCACAACATCCATAGGCAAATTTTATTTACGCTCGCAGACGAGGGCAAATTTAAAGCGGACGTTTTTAAAAGCCGCGCGGAGGCTCGCTACGACGGCGTGAGCGTGGAGGTGCATAAGAGCCGCGCGGAGGAATTTTTCGCTAGCGCGATAGGCGCAGGCGAGAAATTTGATCTGATTTTGGATGCGACCGATAATCTCGCCACGCGCGCGCAGATCGATGCGTTTGCTAAGCAAATAGGCGTGCCGTGGGTGTTCGCGTCGGTGGACAGCTGGCAGTGCCAAGTCTGCTTCGTGCAGAATGTGGATTTTAAATTTTTCCCTAGCCTAAACGCGACGCCTGCGGGCATAACGGCTGCGATCGTGATGTTTGCGGCAAGCTTTGAGGCAAACCTCGCTCTGCGCTACCTAGCGGGGCTTGAGGTCGAAAAAGACCTGCTTTACTACGCGAACTTTTTTGACGGCGAGCTGGAAGTTAGGAAGATAAAATTGTAGCTTGAGGGATTAGTTTTGATGACATTCTTTTCTTGCATTTTTTATCTCACCAGATGAGATCTCATCTATATATTTATCTAGCTTTTTTAAATTATCTTTATACGGCTGATCAAGCTTACGACCATTTTTATCTATAGTATACATATGGATGGATACCGCTTCCATTTCATTTAGCTCGCTTGCAAATTTCGTATATTCATAAACATCTTTAAATGTAGAATTTCTATCTTTGCAATATTTGCGATATACCGTCGTTATAAGCGAAATTTCACTTTTGGGTATATAAAAGTCCCCGCTAGAGTAGTCTATTTTATAACGGCTATTTAAACTACCTATATAGCGTCTATGGCAATCATCATATTTTCGTTTTAGGAATTCCGGGCTCGGTTGTCCGCCTACGTTATACTGCATAAGCAGCTTTAAAATCGGTTCGTAATTTGGAGTGCCCGGAAATGTATCATACAATGAAAAATCATATTCGGTAATATCAAATCCGTCCGTCGGTTCCGCTTTATCATTTAATATTCCCTCAGGCACGACCTTTTTAATATCGTTTCCGTACCTTAGACCCACCGTAGAGTTTTGAAATTTCCAAATATACGGCTTGTAGCCGCTTTCTAATGCCATCTTTGCTATCTCATACATATTCGTATTCGTAAGATATGAAAAGAAATAATTCGGCTCTCCCATACTAATCATAGGGTAGTCGGTATCATAAATCAACGTAAAATTTCCGTCATCACTTATTTGCAAAGATTTTATATGGTTATAATTCGGCGGAAGCAGTCTGTTTCTAACGACTTCCGCTTCTTCAAATTTAACGCCGTTGTCTAAAAGCAGTCTTACCGCTTTAGTAGCATTATTTTCTATAGCATAAGCCATAGCGGATAGCTTGTATTCGTCTTTTTTATGTATATCCGCTCCCAATTTTATAAGCTTTTGAGCGGTATTCGCATCGTCCCAAAAGCTAGAATACATCACGGGCGTTACCCCTCCGTGCATAGTATGATCGACGGATAGATTGTTATCTTTCATAAATTTTAAAATTTCATCAGTTTGCTTGCTTTTTAAAAGTCTTTTTAGCTCTACGTCAATGGCGGGTTCTTTAAATACGTTTTTCGGGTTTGAATTGTAATCTATATCCCAATGTCTAAATGCAAAACTTTGCATCTCCGCTTCGCTTACGTACTTATCAAGTCCCGCTTCTTTAGTAGTATCGGAGCCTATCGTAATAGTGTAGTGAGATTGAGATTTATGAAGTCCTACTCTTCCGCTTACGAATAGATACAAAATAAGGCAAGCAAAAACTGCGATGAATTGCAATATGGCTTTTAGATATTTCAAAATTTCCCCTTAGAATTAATTTAGAATTAATTAGGAGGATTATATCTTAAATCAAATTAAATCGAAATTTTACGTGACGAGCGGGTAAACTTTTATATAAATTTAGCCCGCAAGCCTTGAAATTTGAGCAAATTTAGAAGATAAATGCGTATTTAGAATTTTAATTAGCTTTATTCTAGATCGCTCAAAAGATCCGCCAAGCTCACGCCGGATAGGGATTTTTTAAAATCATTCTGAATGCGAGCAAAGCGCGGCGCGAGTACCGCCTCGATCTTGCCGCCCACGGGGCAGGCGCTAGGCGAGCCTTTGTGCAGGCGAAACATCGCGTTCTCCTCGCTCACCGCCTCGTAAATGTCTAAAAGCGTGATGAGCCGCACGTCGCGAGCCAGCGTGATGCCGCCCACACCCGCGGTCGTGAGCACTAAGGCTGCGTTTCTTAGCTGCGAGATCAGCTTGCGCGCGATGGCAGGGTTTATCCCCGAGCTTGCGGCGACGAAATCGCCCGTGACCTTCTCCTCGCGAAAATACGCGACGCAAAGCATGATGTGAACCGCGAGTGAAAATTTTATACCTACTTGCATAACCGGCCTTGATTTAAATTTAAAACCGCACGTTAGTTTCGTGCGGCGTTATTTTAGCTAAATTACACAAAATTTAAGCTCACGCTCTCTCGCCGACGGCGGTAAAACGCTTTTGCACGAAAACGCCGTTTTTTAGCTCGTCTATGACCGCAAGCGCTAGGTCTGCGTAGCTGATGTAGCTCTCGTTTTTGGAGTTTAGGATTAGATTATCGCCGCCAAGGACGTATTTGCCCGTGCGAGCGCCCTGATCGTCGTATTCGCCG
>CAURGM010000023.1:0-28870 GCA_963524395.1 uncultured Campylobacter sp. | reverse complement strand
TTAAATCTTTGCAATTCAAACTCGAAGTATAAAGTTCCGTATTAGCGTTCGCCTGCTCGTTAAGGTCTTCGCAGTTTAAACCCAAAGCGGCGGAATTTATACCGCTGCGATCTTTGCCCACTAAATCAGATACCACAGAATTTTGGCGCGCACTTGCCGCCGTATCGCTATATGCGTCGCGGTTTGAATTTGCGGCAGTGGAATTTCCGCTACTTGGAGTTTCGTGGCTAGGGCGCGGCACGGAATTTTCGCCGCTTAAATCGACGCCGTTTAAAGCGCTGCGGCGGGAATTTAAGCCCCTCAAAGCTTCGTGGTCGGAATTTAAGCTTAAAGCCTCATATATCACCGCCAGCTCGTCGCCCTCGCGTATCGGCAGATAGAGTCCGTCGCGCCTTAAGTCCAAAATTCCCGCAAAGCGCAAACCCTCCAGCGTAAAGCTAAATTTCGCCGTATCTGCAGCCGCGGGCTCCAGCTTGAAATCCCTAGCCGTGCCGCGAGCAAGCTTGATACCCGCGACGAAAGAAATTTAGCAAATCCCATGCGCGCCTTTCAGATCTCGCAAAATTCCTCCGATCATTTCGCGGCGGATTTTTTGCGGATCTGAATATTGATGAGCTCAACAAGCAGCGAAAACGCCATCGAGAAGTAGATGTAACCCTTAGGTATATGAAAGCCCAGCCCGTCGGCGATCAGCGAAACGCCCACCAAAATCAAAAACGCAAGCGCTAAAATTTTGATCGTCGGGTTTGCGTCCACGAAGCGCGCGATCGCGCCGCTAGCGAGCATCATCACGCCCACGGCGATGATCACTGCGAGGATCATCACGGGCAGGTGCTGCGCCATGCCCACGGCGGTGATGACGCTGTCGAGCGAAAAGATGATGTCTAAAACGGCGATCTGCACGAGCGTGCCGCCGAAGCTCGCCTTGCCGCTGCTAGCGCTGCGCTCGTGTGCCTCGCCCGTGGCGCTGGAGTGGATCTCGAGCGTGGATTTGACGAGCAGAAACAATCCGCCGCCGATTAGCACGAGATCGCGTCCGCTAAAATCGCGCGAGAGCACGCTAAATAGCGGCTTAGTTAGCCCCATGATCCAGCTTAGGCTAAGAAGCAGCAGTATGCGCGTGAACATCGCAAGTGCGAGCCCCATTATACGGGCGCGTCCACGCTGCGCCTCGGGCAAGCGGCCGCATAAAATCGCGATAAAGATGATATTGTCGATACCAAGCACGATCTCAAGCCCCGTGAGAGTCGCCAGGCTGATCCATGCCTCGGGTGAGGCGATCCATTCAAACATCGGTTTCCTTTGGGTGAAAATTTAAGCCGTGATGATAGCGAAAGTTTGGTTAAAATTTCTAAATTTTACCGCCTTCGTGCGCGAAACTGCGCGCAGATTTAGGCGATGCTATGCGGACGGTTTATCTTGGAATTTTACCGCAAGACTATTTCGCTAAAAGGCGCAAAGCACCGCATGCGCGACAGAATTACGGCGCGCAGAATTTCGTGGATTGAGAGAACGGAATTTTGGTGGCGAAATTTTAAAATTTAGGCTCTAAATTTATACGTTTTTAAGCAGGGGGGGGGGTAGCATTATTTTCAGAATTTATCTCAAAGGAGCGAAGATGAAATATGCACTAAGTGTCGCGCTTGCGACGTTGATTTTTACGGGATGCGGCGCGGACGAAATAGAACTCGTGAAAAACTATACTCTGCCCGATTTTAAGTCGATGAGTATCGGCACGGCGATCGAGGGCTCGAAAATGTGTAAAAATATCACGTGGAGCAAAGAGGAAAACGGCGGATTAAAGACGGTCAAAATGGTTTGCGACCTGAATATGGAGAAAGTACTGGCAAATATTATAGAATCAAATAAAAAGCGCGAGCAAGATATGCTAGATTCGATTTTAGATAGTGCTATGGCTTTTTATGGGGGTAAAACCTATGATAAGCGAGGTCTGCTTAAGCTAGCAAAAGAACACTGCAAACTCAATGAGGTAAAATTCCAAGAAACATTTAAAACCAAAGGCAAAATAGAATTCGACGATGAAGATAAGATAGTTGATTGTGACGATAAATTAAAAGTGGAATTTCAAAAAGAATATAGCGTTGATTATATTATAGAATATCTTAAGAGAGCCGTCTATTGCTCGCAGCTAACAGTAGAGCAATATGATGCAGTTTTTGGACGCAAAAAAGTAGAGTATCCATCAAAAGCTGTTATTGAGCTAAATTTTATCGTGAATGCCGATAAAAGCATAAGTTTGTCGGATAAATTTATGGTGACCGAAGATGTTGCCGATGATATTATTAAAACAAGTTCATTCACTGGTAAAAGGGTGGCAGAAGACGCCTTAGTAATTTTCTACGAAAGAAAGTAAGCACCTCATCTCGCGGCTAAATTTTATAAAATTTTAAAATTTAGCCGCTTTTTTGTATCAAAATTTCATTCAAGATTTTACGCGCGGTTTTAAATTTAAAGCACGATGCCTTCTCGTCGTCAAGGCTAAATTTAAATTTAGCCTTATTGCGGTGCGCGGGCTGAATTTACGCTGCGCGGAATTTGAAATTTTATTCGGGCACGGATAAGCGAACGAGCCGAGCTTGCGGTTTTAGATAAAATTCCGACCTTGTGCGGACTCTTACGAGATACAAAAGTACGGATTAAAATTCCTGTAAGCAGCGAAAGAGTAGACTATAGCCGAGAGCGCAGGCTGTGGGCTATTAAATTTCTTGCTAGCTAGGCAAAAAGCGTATTCCGCCCGCCGAAACTAGCGACTCGCCGTATTAACCAAAATTGGAAGTTTGTGCCTTTGGGTATAAGTTTCGGCGCCGTTTGCCGACGGAGTATCAACCGAAATCGGCGGTTTTTCCTCGCCGATCAAGCAGGCTTGCTACGGCGTTAATCAAACAGCGAGGGTTGTAGCGATTTGATCTTGTAGCTTGCGCGGTGAAAAGGCGTGAGCCCGTACTGCTCGATCGCCGCGATGTGTGCGCGCGAACCATAGCCTTTGTTTTGCGCGAAACCGTATTGCGGGTAGCGTTGCGCGAGCTCATACATCGTGCGGTCGCGCGTGACCTTGGCGAGGATGCTTGCGGCGCTTACTTCGGCGATTTGCGCGTCGGCTTTTACGAGCGTCTGAAGTCCGCGTACACCGAAGCTTGCGTTACCGTCGTAGATGATCTGTCCGCTAAAATCAGCAAAATACGCGAGAATCTGCTCAAGCGCCGATCTTAGACACGAGCTTAGGCCCGCCTCATCGACCTGTGCGCTTGAAATTTCGACGATTTTATAGCGCGAGTTTTTGGTGATCTGGGCGTAAAGCTCCTCGCGGCGCTTCTCGCTTAGCTTTTTGCTATCGGCAAGTCCCGCGATCTCGCGCTGCAAGACGCAACCAGCGACGCAAAGCGGTCCTGCAAGACAGCCGCGCCCTGCCTCGTCGATGCCGCAAATCTGCCCGCTCACTGCGCGTCCTTTCGCACGACGGGCGCAGTCCCGCTTAGCAGGTCGTGTAAGTTCAGCCTGTCTTTGCGAAAGAAGCAGATCAAAAGCCCGATGACGCTAAAGCCTGCAAATACAAAGCACGCAAAGCGAGCTAGCGCCCTAAAAAAGCTTACTTTGCGCCCGCTGCGAACGTCGATGAGGTAAAGCCCCGCGAGCTTGTAGCCAGGCGTCTGGGCACTGCGGGCGTAAAATGCCGCGCAAATCGCGCCGTAAGCAAGCCAGATAAGCGCAATTGCGGCTTGGTTGCGCCACAGAGCCTCTTTCGAGCCCAAGACGAGATAGGTAACGCCGTAGAATAGGGGCATCGCGATGATGAAAAGATCGACGATGAAGGCCTTTATACGTAGAAAAATCGGTGAAATTTTAGCTTTTTGCTTTGCCATTTTGATCCGTTTTGGATTAAATTTTAAAATTTCGGCGCGATAAATTTAGAGCCTAGAGAATAAAATTTAATCTCGTTGCAGTTTCTTAGCAGCAAATCGGCGCCTAGTTTCCGCGACTACCAGGCTTGATCGCCTTGCTTCCGGCAGCACAAAGCGGGCAGGTCGCAGGCTCGTAAATTTCAAACTCGAAATTGCCTAGCGCAAAAAACGGCTTGTCTGTGGGCAGCTTGGCGCCAGCCTTAGCACTGCTGCCCGCTAAATTTGCAACCTTGCAAAATCCGCGATTGGCAAGCGCGGCAAAGCCCACGACCTCGCCGCCGAGGTTTTCGATGAGCCTGGCGCTCTCAAGAGCCGAGCCGCCCGTCGTGATGATGTCCTCGCAGATGATAAATCTCTCGCCCTTATGCACTTCAAAGCCGCGGCGCAGGCTCATTACGCGATCTACGCGCTCGGTAAATATGAAACGCTTTTTCGCCGCGCGAGCTAGCTCGTAGCCCGCTAAAATTCCGCCCAGCGCGGGCGAGCAGACGCTATCAAACTCTACGCCCGCTTTTTCGATGATCGCGGCGAGTTCGTCTGCGAGCCGTCCCGCGAGCTGCGGATCCTCAAGTACTTTGGCGCTTTGCAGATAGAATTCCGAATGGTTGCCGCTTGAAAGCAGAAAATGCCCTCGCAGATATGCGCCGCAGTCGCGATAGATTTTTTCTATATTCACAGCTCAAACCTTCAAAAGCTCGGCTTCTTTGGCCTTAACTGCGTCGTCGATCTTGGCGGAGTAAGAGTCGGTGATCTTTTGCACCTCGTCGTAGCCCTTTTTGGCGTCGTCTTCGGAGATCGCTTTGTCTTTTTCGAGCTTTTTGATCTCGTCGTTAGCGTCTTTACGGACGTTGCGAATGCCGATTTTGGCCTTCTCGCCCATTGCTTTTGCTTTTTTAGCGTTTTCTTGGCGTTGCTCGATCGTCATCGGCGGGAAAAATAGTTTTACGCTCTCGCCGTCGTTAGTAGGGTTTACGCCGATATTCGCCGCTGCGATCGCGCTTTCGATCGCCTTTAGCATCGGTTTCTCCCACGGCGTGATCGAAATCGTTACCGCATCGGTCGAAAGGACGGTCGCGACCTGATTTAGCGGAG
Organism: uncultured Campylobacter sp.; assembly: GCA_963524395.1. Lineage (GTDB taxonomy): Bacteria > Campylobacterota > Campylobacteria > Campylobacterales > Campylobacteraceae > Campylobacter_B. Next base: position 23,858 of record CAURGM010000023.1, on the reverse strand, counting down.
TTTGCGAGCCGTAATAATCCACGAAAATATGATCTAGGATCGCCACGCTTACCTTGCCGGTGCGTAGCGTCGTAAAGTCCTTTTTTAAAGCCTCGATAGCTCGATCGCCGTTTGCTCTTTGCTCTTTGTAGATAGCTTCTAGCATTCAAATCCTTTAAATAAAATTTGCGAAATTATAGCGTTAAAAAAATAAGAATAGCATTTAAAAGCGCGGATTTTGCGCTTTTAAATTTTAAAATTTAGAGTTTATTTAGTTGTGTTTTGATCTGCGGAAGCGGCGCTGGCATTGGTATCACTTGATGCTTGCGACCGAGCAGGCGCGCTAGCTGCGGCGGTATCGGTAGCAGGAGCTGCGGGTGCTTCGATCTTCGGAGCTGTTGAATTTACCTCGCTGCTATTTACAGGATTTGCTTCGGTGCTTGCCGGAGCGAAATTAGGCTTTGCGCCTGAAGCTGGGATGGATGGCACGCCAGGGACAGCGTTTGGCACGGATTTAGTAGCATTTGCTTCAATCTTTACGCGATCTACGACAGAAGATTTAGCATCTTGCTGATAGAAATACGCAAGCACGAGTGTATTTATCACAAATAGAATTCCCATCGCGGCGGTAAATTTAGCCAAAAATCCCGCTGGACCCTTCGCACCAAATAAGCTTTCGTTGCTTCCGCTGTATGCGCCAAGTCCGATAGAAGAGCTCTTTTGCAGCAGGACGGAGATCGTAATTATCACGGCAAAAACGACTTGTAAAACCAAAAATAACGTAGTCACTATAAAACCTTTTGAAAAAATTGAATTTGCGATTATAATAAAAGATTTATAAATTTTAAGTTAAGAGTGCACCGCACGAAGCGGTGCGTAAAATTTAGTCTCTGCTTGCGCCGAAAATTCTTAGCAACGAAAGGAAGAGGTTGTAGATGTTTAGATACATATCTACGGCAGCCATTATCGGTGAAGTGTAAGTGCCGTTGATGATGTTTTTAGTATCATAGATAATATACATCGAAAAGATTAAAGCCGAAAAAGCTGAAATTGCTATATCAAGCACGGTGCTTTTGAAAAAGAAGTAGTTCAAAAGGCTTAGCACGATAATAGCCACAAGCGATACCAATAGCGGTTTGCCCCAAGAGTCGAAATTTGTCTTTGTATTCATCGCATAAACGGTAAGAGCACCGAAAGTAATCGCCGTAGCCACAAACGCATGTGTTACCACATCTCCGGCGCCCGCTGCAATATAAATAGCGATCAATTTACCTAGAGTAAGACCGGTAATAAAGGTAAATGCAAAAAGCAAAACCAGCGCGATCGTGTTGGCGCCGCGATTTACAGCTGCTTGCATACCGAAGATCAGCCCCATTAAAAGCACTAGATATAAAAATGGATGAATAGCCAAGCTTACACCAAAGCTCATCGCCACAAAAGCCCCTGCCGCCGCAGCTATCATCGAAGCGGTTAGAAGCGCGTAGGTTTGTTTAATGGTCTGAGAGATTCGTCCTTGTTCCAGTGATGCGTCCGATAGCTCGTAGCCGTCCGCGTAATTTCGTCTGTCGTATAGACTCATATCTTTCTCCTTCTTTTGATTTATGAGCGGGGAGTTTAGCGAAAATTTGGTAAATATATCATTAAAAATTCCCAGAATTCTATCTATTTATGAAAGTAATATATAATTCCCGACTTTTTTAAGGAGAAAGTATGCCCAGCCAGTTAATAAATGGAGCTATTAAATTTATGGAAGAAAATTTTACCGAGCATGCCGAGCTTTTCGGAAGTCTGGCAAATCATCAAAAGCCCCACACGCTTTTTATCGGCTGCTCCGACTCGCGCGTGGTGCCGAGTCTAATTACCTCGACGCTTCCGGGAGAGCTTTTCGTCGTGCGAAATATCGCAAACGTCGTTCCCCCATACCGCATTAGCGAGGAATTTTTAGCGACTACCTCAGCGATTGAATACGCGCTGTATTCGCTAAATATCAAAAATATCATCGTCTGTGGGCACAGCAACTGCGGGGGTTGCGCGGCGTTGTTTTATGATGCAAAAAAGCTTGAAAAAATTCCAAACGTAAGGCGCTGGCTAAATTTAATGCAGCCCGTAAAAGACGAGGTCGAAAAGCTAAAAGACCTCGGCACCGACAAGCGTGAGTGGATCACCGAGAGATTAAATATTATAAATTCCATGCAAAATTTACTTAGCTTTCCTGGCATCAAAGACGCCTATAAAAACGGCGAGATTAAAATTTACGGCTGGCACTACGTCATCGAAACGGGCGAGCTATTCAACTACGACGATGAAGGCGCGCATTTTACGCTATTAAATAAGGGAATGGATTATGAAAAAATCTATAATCAGCTTTTTAACGATTAGTCTTTTTAGCGCCGCTTTAGCGTTTGCAGACCTCAACACGACCGGCGAGGGAAGCTTTGTAGAGACGAATTCTTCTACTCCAGAGGCAAATCTTACTTTAGAAAACAATAAAACCGAGATCAAAAAGGAAGTCACTAAAATTTTATCCAAATCCCTCGGTGCAGAGGATGGCAATAAAACTGAAGTAATAAATATGATCGCAGAAAAGGTCGCCAAAACGGAGACTTCGCAGAAAAAAACTCCTAACGGCGAGACGCTTATCTCTGTAATCAAAGAGATTAAAAAGCTAAATTTGCAGCGCAGCTCCCTGCTTAACGGCGGCGATGCCAACGCGAGTAAAAACGAACTGGACGCCATCGATCGCAATAAAGCTAAGCTCTTTGATCGCTTACCTTTTGCGATTACGCAGCAGGATATGGATATCGAAAGCATAATGTCGTATGCGCAAAATAAAAAGAACATCCAAACTACGCTAAAAAAATACGCCAAAAAGCAGAGCTCTCCCGAATACGTAAATGCAAGCGCGGATTTGGAAAAAATGGAAATGGCGGAGATCTTTTATACCTCACTTATGAAAATTGAGGATATGTTTGTAAACGGCGCGAGCAGAAGCGCGCTTGAAAGCGAGCTAAGTAGTACGCTACTAAATATCCAAACTAGGGATTTTAGCAAACTTAATGATTTGAAAAATAATCTAAGCAGTCAAGAGCAAATAGACGCCTTAGAGTCTAAAATCAACGATTTGAAAAACGACAAGCAGACCTACGACGAGGTGCTTACGTATCTATCGCGAAATAGCGATCTACTCGCAAGCAGCGTGGTTTTTACGAGCTTAAATTTTAAATCGGTGATCGATTATATCAACGATAAAATTCCGTTTAAGCTCAGCCACGTAAATTTCGGCAAGCTCATTTTGATCACGCTGATTACGCTATTTTTCTACTCGCTTCGCAGACTGCTTGCCAACATCATCTATTTCGTATTTAAATTCTTTAATAAAAACTTCTCTCTGGATAGCGAAACTCTAAAAACGCAAGTAGTAGGCATCATAAAGCGTCCGATGGGTATTTTGCTGATCGCTTATTCGGTCGATATCTGTCTTAGTATCTTTTATTATCCGGCGCCTGTGCCGATAAAATTTGCAAATTTATTCTCGATCGTTTACGTGGTGCTTTGGGCATGGCTCATTATCGAAATCATCGATGGTTACGGCATTATTGTGCTTGGAAACATCACGAAAAAAGGCGTCAGAAAAGATATCATAAATCTAGTCGTTAAAATTCTATATGTCATCGTAATCATCATCGCCGCACTTTTGGTGCTAAAGCGTCTGGGCTTTGACATCTCGGCGCTTATGGCATCTCTTGGAATCGGCGGACTTGCGATCGCGTTTGCGACCAAGGACATCATCGCAAATTTCTTCTCATCCGTGATGCTATTATTTGATAACTCGTTCTCGCAAGGAGATTGGGTCGTATTAGGAGACATAGAAGGAAACGTCGTAGAAACGGGCTTTAGAAAGACGACGATCAGAACCTTTGATAACGCTCTTGTTTTTGTGCCGAATTCCAACATAATGGCGCAAAATATCAAAAACTGGAGCCGCAGGAAGGTAGGGCGGAATTTAAAGCTTACCGTGGGCGTCGAATACGGTGCGAGCACGGCTCAACTGCGAAAGTGCGTAAACGATATTAAAGAGATGCTAAAATCTCACCCGGGCATCGCTCAATCTGCCGATACAGCGCTAAATTCTAAAGATTTTCGTATGCGCTATAGACAGAACATGGTTTCTATCGACGATTTAGCGGGCTATAAAAGCACTATGTTCGTGGCGTTAGATAGCTTTGGCGATTCGTCTATTAACATTTTAGTTTACTGCTTCACAAAAACCGTAATATGGGCAAATTTTATCCAAACCAAAGAGGATGTTTTATTTAAAATAATGGAGATCGTGGAGCAAAACGGACTATCGTTTGCCTTCCCATCGCAGAGCGTTTATATCGAAAATATCCCGGAAATAGCAAGTGAATGCGTAAAATCAAAAGTAAATTCCAACGACAAAGGAGAGCAAAATGGCTGATTTCGATGACTTCGAAGACGAAGAGTTCGATGAGGACGAATACGAGGACGATGATCTAATCGGAGGCGACGAGAGTTACAACTACAACTACGACGAGGATGATTACAGCTACGAAGACGACGACGGTTTCAACGATTATAGCGATTTGGACAGCGAGGATTATTAGTGTTTAGATCCAGGGCGCTACCTTTTGATCCGCGCGCAAATAAAATCGTGAGCTTACAAAGCTTAAAATTCCATCACGGCGGGCTTTGCGAGGACTACGTCTCCATTCTAAATCGAGACATAGCGGACACGCCGATACAAAACGCGGATCTTTTTACGATCATCACGCAGTCTTTCAGGGAGGCGCGCGGCGAGGAGTGCGAGTTTTCGCAAATTTCAAAGCTTTATCAAATTTGCCTAGGTTTTAGCCGTATTTTTAACAATGCCTCTGAAATTTACAACCACGATTTTTATTTCGACTGTATCGCGCAGCCCAGCGAGCCTAGCGGCGAGCTAACGGACGCTTTAGCTCAGGCTTTCGGCAGGATGGAAAATTTTAAAAGCGAGTTTTTAAAGCGCGCACTGGGGCTTTTTGGCAGCGGCTGGTGCTGGCTCGTATGCGACGAGAGCGGCGCAAATTTAGAAATCATCACGACGCAAAACGCGGACACGCCGATCGCACGCGGCAAAATTCCACTGCTTGCCTGCGATCTTTGGGAGCATGCCTACTACATAGACTATCAAAATGCGCGCAAATCCTACGTGGAGAGCTTCTTGCGTTTTGCGGATTTCGGCTTCGCAAGCGACGCCTATTCGTGGGCGAAAAAGCAAGGGCTTGGCTCCGTGAAGCTCTATATCGGCGAACTTCACCCCGCCGCATCTTCGCGCTGCGATTGCGGCTGCTGCGGGTAGATTTGAGCTTTTGTTACACAGCTTCAAGCACCGCGAATTTTCGGCTCTCTATGACCGCCGCGCGCTAAATTTCAAATGGCTACGTCTTTCAATGCCTGTATTTTGCCTCGCGAATACTACACCGCGCAGCCCGTGGCGTCGCAAGACCTTAGATTTGCTATCTCGCCGTATAAAATTTACGTGGATTTTGATCTTGAGCTCATTTGGCGTCTGCGGATTGAAATTTAAGATTTTTAATTTGAAGTTTGTTTGACTATAGTTCACCGCTCGTTACGCGCCAAATTCCGAATGCTTCTCCTTTTCAGCGCTTATATCTTGTGCGCAAATACCGCGTTACACAGACCTTATGTGAAATTTCGCTTTATCTAGCTCTGCTTTCTTAAAATTTCCACTGCCCGCGTATTGAAATTTAACGCTACGAGCGAGTATCTTGCAAAATTTTAAAGTTGCAAATAAGCCCATGAAATTTTCATACCGAAATAAGCAGCCCATTCTTTGCTTCCGTAATTATATAGGGAGGCGCTCTCTGCCTCCCTGCCTTGTTCACCCATGCCCTATTCGTAAAATTTTGTTTAGCAAGGCGGTCGGCAAATTTTAAAATATCAGCTAGATTAAATTTGCTGCATTAAAGGTAGGGCGTGGCGGGTTTGAAATTTACGCTCGAATAGCGCGGCTTGCGAACCGTTGGCTAAATTTAACGAAATTTGATCGTCGAATTTTGCCCTTTCGGCGGTTGAAATTTCAGTGCCGTTTCGGCTTGAAATTTCGCTTTAAATTTTAAAAATTTGCCCGCCAAAGGTGGCTCGTTACGCGTAAAAGACAAGCCGTATCGAAGCCAAGCTATGCCACGTCGAGAGATACTGCGCGTTATGTGAGCTAAAATACAGCGTGGAATTTTAACCGCATCAGCTCAAATCACGCGACGAGCTGCGCTGCACGAGACCTCGTTAATTAAAGCGCCGAGCCGTATTCGCGCGCCGTATAAAGGCGTTCGGCGCAGAATTTTACTCGTTTAAACGCAGCGCGTTGCTCTACAAATACAAAGCCGCATCATTTAAAGATGGCACTTGACGGCGCGGTATGTATAAGCCGAAAACAAAAGCGCAAGGCTGCGTTCGATTAAAATTTAAGCTGCACTTCAAAAATAAAGCCATGCTCGCTCGAAGCGCAAAGCCTCGTCTCTTTAAAGTGCGAAGCCGCGTCCTAATCAAAATTTGTCCGAGACGCGAAGCAGAGATCAATCGAAACGCGAAGTCGTGTCTATTTAAAGTATAGAGCTACGCCTAATAAAATTAAAAACCACGCTAGCTCGAAAGGTAAAGCTAAATTTATTTAAAACGCGAAGCCCCGTTTCAAAACGCAAAATCTCGCTCGCTTAAAGCATAAAGCCGTGAGTACTGAAAATGCGAAGCTGCAGCCGCCTAAAACTCAAAGTCGCGTCTGCTTAAAATTTCCTAGTTTATTTAAAATTCTAAGCCCACTCAAAGCCTCAAATCCGCTTAAAATTTTAAAATTTAACCCGCTTTACTCCCTTGCTAGCCCGTTTTTATCGGATTTGTCGCTGATTAACTTGCCGCTTTCGTCGTATTTTTTGGCGCGCACGAGCCTGCCGCGCTCAAACTCGCCCTCGGCTTCGAGCTTGCCGTCTGCGTAGTAGTGCTTCGCCGTGCCCGTCTCCAGGCCATCTTTGAACGTAACTCTAGCCTTGAGCGCGCCGTTTTCGTGATATGTTTCGTATAGCCCGTGTTTGCGCCCGTCTCTGAACATCACCTTCGCCGCAAGAGCGCCGCTTGCGTAGTACTGCTTACTCGTGCCCGTTTGCCTGCCGCGCTCAAACTCGTATTCGCCCTGCAGTGCGCCGCTCCCGTAGTATTCGCGCACGGCGCCGTCGCGCTCGCCGTCTTTGAAATTTTCTACTACGCGCGTCTTGCCGTCCTCGTAAAACGACCTCCAAACGCCCTGTTTGCGGCCATCCTTGTATGCGCCGGCCTCTCTTAGCGCGCCGTTTGCGTGATACCATTTCTCTACGCCTTGCCGCTTGCCCCCTTTGTAGCTCCGCTCCCCGCGCACTTTGCCGCTTTTGTAATAATCCACGTCCTTGCCGTTTCGCAGTCCGCCCTTATACGGATGGCGCGCGCTTACTTCGCCGCTTTCGTAGTAGTCGGTGAAAATGCCCTCGCGCCTATCATTTTTATACGCGCCCTGCTGCTTTAGCTTGCCGCTTCCTTGATAATACAGCTTGTAAAAACCCTCGCGCTTGCCAGCTTTGTATTCGCTCTGCGACTTCAGCTCGCCGCCGTCTGCGTAGTAGCTCTTTACGACGCCGTCGTACAGACCGTTTTTTAGCGGATATTCGTTTGAGGGTCTATCTCTGCCGTCAAAGTAATCGCGCTGAAGCACCGCAGTGCCGTCCTTTACGTCGATCTCTCGGATTAGCGTGGGCGGCAGCGGCTTTGCTCTGGGGTAGACGACGCCCATAAAATTTACGTCGTAGAGATCCTCAGCGCTATAGTGCAGCACCTTGAGCGTCCCGCTATAGGGCCTGTCCGCTACGAAATACAGACCATTTTTTAAGCTCGGCTCAGGCTTCATTACGATTTTTGGCTCCAGAGCTTGCGCGCCTAGCGCCAAAAACGGAAGCAGGAACTTTAATGCGCTTGAAAAGCTAAAATTTCGTATTAAATTTAAGCCCAAATTGAGCGAATTTTGCGCGGCTTTGCGGGTTTTCATATTTATTTCCTTGGCTAGGTTAAATTTAGAGAATTTTAAAATTTGAAGCTAAATTTTAGATAAATCCTCGCGTAGTTTGGACTGAGGATTTGGTTTATGGCGCTGGCGGATTAGCAAGTGCTTAGGGATTTGGCGGGCGCTTTGGACGACGACCGTTAAATTTAGCGGCAATTTTGCGGCACGAATTTTATCTGCGCGACAGTGTAAGACGTGCCGCGCCCATAAGCCTATCACGCGCTGTTTAGCGGAGCTAAACGTTAAATTTCGGCGTGCTTCAACATATCCGCTACGATCGTCCACTCGCGCACGAGCTTTTCAAAGCTAAAATTTGCATTCGCAGGGCTAGTCGAGGGTAGCTTGACGGGCTCTTTGCCGGTTGCGTTTAAAATTTGAGTTTTTAGATATTTTTCGCAGATTTCGTGCGCCTTGCCGCCGTTTGCGAATACCTGCGCGATACGCGCGCCGCTAAAGATCGGCTCTAAATTCGCAGGCACGACGGCGGTCATTTTGGCGTCACTCGAACCCTTTATCTCGCAGCAGATCGCAGCGTCGTAGATGGCGATGCAGCGGGCGAGCAGGAATTTTATCTTTTCGTCCGTGCTCGTAGGCGGCGGCGCGTTTAAAATTTGCGCCAGCACCCGCCAAAAGCGATTTTGCGGATTTGCGTAGTAAAAACCCAGCTTGCGAGAGGGGGCGGAGGGAAAGGAGCCGAGGATTAAAATTTTAGAATTCTCATCGAAAATCGGCTTAAAAGGGTGGGTTTGACTCATTTTACGCCTGCTTTGTATTCGCCGAAAACGCCCGCCGAAGTGCCATAAAATTTATCTTTCATTTTCGCTTTATCTTTTGTAAGTTTTAAAATTTCACCCGCAAAACAGCTTGGAGCTGAAGTTGCGCGGCGGCAAAGATTTTGGCGCACTCGCTGTATAGCGGCGCACGGTAAAAATTCTAATGAGCCTGCCGCGACGCGCGATTTGGGTCTAAATTTCAACTTTCAAAGACCACAAAGCAGAGCTTCTGCGGCTAAATTTAGCGCCTCGCAATGACAAAATTTTAACTCCGCAGGAAGCTAAAATTTCGTCCGCCGCAACAGCCTCGAAACGCTACGCGCTAAATTTTAGGTACCGAGATTACGCGCACGAGCTCGCCTTTTTTAAGTTCTTTGACCTCTAGCGGCGCGACGAGCAGGACGCTATCGTCGTCTAAATTGTTCAAAATCGCGCTGGAGCCCTGCTTTTTGCTTTGCAGGCTAACAAAAAGCCGCCCCTCTCTGTTTTGCAAAACGGCGGGCATAAACTCCAGCCACGGCGTTCTTTTTACGTAGTCGTGATCTAAGATCGCGCTAAATTCCGTGTTTTCGCGCACGCCGAAGGATTTTTGCAAATATACGCGCAGAAACAAAATGCACGTAATAAGCGCCGAGAGCGGGAAGCCTGGGAACGCGAAGATATATTTTTCGCCGGTTTTGGCTACGCGCACGTGGCGGCCCGGTTTGATCGCCGCGCCCTTTACGATGAGCTCAAATTTTGATTGCAGCGTGCTTTGCACGAAGTCATAGTCCCCGACGCTCACTCCGCCGCTTGTTAGAAGTATGTCGGCGCTCTGTAAAGCCGATAGGATCGCGCCTTCTAGCTCTTTTTCGTCGTCGCGTACTAGAGGCATTATCATCGCTTCGCAGCCTAGCTGCGTTACTAAATTTGCAAGCGCGATATGGTTAGAGCTATAAATTTGAGCGTCGTTTTCGAGCCTCTCGCCCAGATCCTTAATCTCGCTGCCGGTGGCAAGGATCGCTACTTTTGGGCGGACGAATACGCTTATGTGAAATAGTCCTAGCTCGGCTAGCAGCGCGATCTGCGAAAAGCCGAGCTTCGTGCCGCTACGAAGCAAAAGCTCGCCCTCGCGGTAGCTCTCGCCCGCTGCGCGCACGGCAAAGCCCGCCGCGACAGGCTTTGTGACGACAATCTCGTTGCCTTGTACCTGCACGTTTTCAATCGGCAGAAGCGTGTCGCTGCCCTCGCACATGAGCCCGCCCGTGAAAGTTTTGACGCACTCACCCGCCTTTGCCACGGCGCCAGGCATATTGCCTGCAGGCGTCGTGCCGACGATCTTAAATTTAGCCCCCTCGCTCAGATCCGCGCCCTTTAGCGCGTAGCCGTCCATCGCGGCGGTCGGGCGGCGCGGAGTGCTAAAAGGCGCCGCGACGTCGCTTGCTAAAATACGCCCTAGCGCCTGAGTGATCGCGACCTTCTCGATGCGCGATGACTTTTGCACCGTATTTGCGAAGCGCTCCATCGCACTTTCAAATTTTTCAAATTCCATCATTTACCTCCTACGATTTTATAAATTTGATCTTCATTTATCAGTTTCGAGTTAAATTTCACAACGAGTTCGCCATCGGTCTCGTAAATTTCAATAATGCCCTTTACACCCTGTAGTGTGGAAAAATCGCCGCCTTTAGGAAAGTATAAATTCTTAAAAAGTTTTGGATCGCTCAGCCTAGAAAGTAGCACAAGCCAGATCACACCCAAAACCGCGACGCCAATGCCTAGCGCTTCAATGCCGATTTTGCCAAAAAGTGCGCCGCCGCATAGCCCGCCCAAAAAACTGCCAAAAAATCCGAACGAATTAAAAATCCCAAGTGCAGCGCCTTTTTGAGCGACTTTGGCAAATTTGGACGCAAGGCTTTGCATAATGGGCTCATGCGCGTTAAATCCCACGAAAAAGAGCATCACACCCACCACGAAAGCGCTCGCCCCGCTAGCAAACGCAAAAATCAAATACGAAGCGATGAAAAAGCAAATGCCGATAAGTAGAATTTGCTTAGCTAGCGCGCGCTTTTCGCCTAAAGCACCGCTCGCGCCCATCGCGGTAAAGCCGAAAATAGCGCCTAGAGCATAAATTTTAGTCAAATCACTTTTAGAAAGTCCGAATTTTTGCACGAGCAAAATTGGAATTAGAAAAAACGCTGCCGTCATGAAAGCTTTTTGAAAAAAATTCGTTAAATTCATAAGCATTAAATTTTTATCACTTAAAAGTGAGCCGAGTGGGACCTTTTGGCGCAGGGAGCGGATATGCGGTTCGGTAGGTACTACGAAAAAAAGCAGTACCAAACATAAAAGCGTAAGCGCCGAACTTAGATGAAATAGGCTGGCAAGCCCAAATTTAGCGCTTAAAAGCGGACTTAAAATCATTGCGACACCAAAGCTCACGCCTATCATCGCGCCCATTACCGCCATCGCCTTGCCGCGCTCTTCCTCCCGCGTAAAATCGCTAATTAGTGCGGTAGCTACGGCTCCTACAGCACCGCAGCCTTGCAAAAAACGCCCAAAAATCATCGTATAAATGCTCTCACTCGCCGCGCAAACGCAAGCGCCCACGATAAAAAGCGCTAGCCCTATAGCAAGGGTTTTTTTACGTCCGATCTTATCGCTTAGCACTCCAAATGGCGTTTGCAAAATCACTTGCATAATCGCATAAATTCCAAAAAGTAGCCCCACTAGGCTTTCGTTTGCGCCGTGTAAGCTCAATGCATACAGGCTAAGCACGGGTAGCAAAATAAATAATCCAAAAAACCTCGTAGCGATGATAAAACTAAGCGGAAGGACGCTTTTTAGCATAATCTTAGACCTCAAATAATATGAAATTTGCGCCGATTATAGCCAAAAATCGTAACGAATTCTTTTATTTTGGGTAAAATGGCGCATTAAATTTAAGGAGAGCGGATGAAAATTTTACTTGCGACGAGCAATAAAAATAAAGTAAAAGAGATAAAAGAATTTTTCACGGAATACGGCGTGTGCGCGCTCGGCGAGGTACTTCAGCCTTTTGAGATCGACGAGTGCGGCACGAGCTTCAAACAAAACGCGCTTATTAAAGTTCGCGCAGTGTATGAGGCGCTAAAAAGTAAAAATTTGCAGAGCGAATTTTTCGTGCTAAGCGATGATAGCGGTATCTGCGTGGACGCGCTGGGCGGGGCTCCGGGGATATTTTCGGCGCGCTTTAGCGGAGAGGGTGCAACGGATGCGAGCAATCGCGAGAAGCTAGCCGCTAACCTGCGTGCCCTGGGGCTAAAGGAGAGTCCCGCGCATTATACGGCGGCGATCGCACTAAAATGCGATCTGGGCGAGTTTTGCACGCATGGTTTTATGTACGGCACGGCGATAACGCAGCAGCGCGGGCAAAACGGATTTGGATACGATTTTATGTTTGTTCCGCGTGGATTTGACCGCACGATCGGAGAGCTGCCTGCTGAGGTTAAATTAAAAATTTCGCACCGCACGAAGGGGCTAGCGCTGATGCAAATTTTATTGAAAAATTTAGAAAAACAGATGCGACTTGCTAAATTTCATTAAATTTAAAGCCGCAAAAAGCGGAATTTAAGAAAAAATATATATAATACGCTTTTCATTCAATCCACGAAAATCTACGGAGCGTAGCGCAGGCTGGTAGCGCATCTGGTTTGGGACCAGAGGGTCGAAGGTTCGAATCCTTTCGCTCCGACCATTGTGGTGAGTTTAGCTCAGTAGGTTAGAGCATCAGATTGTGGTCCTGAGGGTCGTGGGTTCGATTCCCACAACTCACCCCACTTTATGCGCTCGTAGCTCAATTGGATAGAGCAACAGACTTCGGATCTGTAGGTTGAAGGTTCGACTCCTTTCGAGCGTACCACTGATTTGATATTTTGCGCTCATAGCTCAGTTGGATAGAGCAACGGCCTTCTAAGCCGTAGGCCAGAGGTTCGAATCCTCTTGGGCGTACCATATTAAGCTCATATTAAGAGCTTTTTGGCTAATATGCGCTTTCTTTTTTGCGGATGTGGTGAAATTGGCAGACACACCAGACTTAGGATCTGGCGCCTCACGGCATGAAGGTTCAAGTCCTTTCATCCGCACCATCCATTCTACGCGTTCCGGATTAGCTCAGCGGTAGAGTAGGCGGCTGTTAACCGCTTGGTCGCTGGTTCGAATCCAGCATCCGGAGCCACTTGTATTCAAAATCCCTTTAGATTCAACGATGTTTGAAAGCATCTGTTAAATTGCGTTCCTAGCCTAAATTTTAATACGAATAAAATTAAAATTTTCCTCTACAAAAGCCGAGATTTAGAATTTTTTTGTTGCGCAAAGTATTGCTATTGGCGTCGGTCATATATATGTCCGCAAGAATAAAATTAAACTTTATGTCACCACTTTTAAGGCTTTGGCGGACGTCTTATCTCCATAGTCTTTACCGATTCGATTCATCGTTGCTTTTTGGCTTCAAAGTGGCGATGACTAGTAAAATTTGCTATCTGAAATTTCAAAAATCGTTGTGCGGACAGGATGTGTAGTTGAATTTATTTAGTCTACATTTTTGATCATTCCGCCTGCAAAGATGCCTGATGGGCTAAGGCATTCTGTTTTGCCGAAATAGCTTATGTCACAATCACATAGAAAATGGGTTTTTAAACCTTTTTAGCTACATAGATATGACTGTTTAGCAATTGCTTATTTACGGTGTTACACTACAGTTAAATTTTAAAATTCAAGCGCCGCGCGGGCTAAAGTAATTTTACTCTAGCCCGCTGCTTTGCTTTTGAAGGCTTTAAAATTTGCGCCGCTTTGCAGTCGGGCGAAGCGGGTTAAAACGAAACCTCGATCTTGGCGTTTAGGCTATTTGATTTCACGTCGTTTCCGAACGCGCCGGTGTAAGATAACCTAAGGCTCGTGTTTTTAAATATCATAGTCTCCACGCCCACGCCCACGGTGGCGAAGTCTCTAAGCTCTTTGCCCTCTAGATCCACGTATCCTGCGTTTGCGACATTCACTCCCGCGCCCGGTCTCGTGTCGCCGAAAAATCTATTGTAGGCTAGATCGAGCTGTGCGGACGAACTCATGCCGCCTATTTTAAACGGCATGCTCGGACTAATGCCCGCTGTTAGGATATTCATGTTTCTAGATTTTTTATCCGTGCTCATCACGAACGGACCCACATTTTCGCTCATGCCGCCCGTTCTAGCGTAGATGCGAGAGACGCCCAAATACGGATTTATCTCAAAATTTTCGCCGTTAAAGCCGCCGTATGTCGCGCTAGCAAACATATTTATGAGCTTTTCGTTGCTCTTAGCGCCATTATTAGCGGTGTGTTGCACTATCGTGGAGCTGCCGGTTTTTTTGCGTTTTATGTCCGTATATACGGCGCCTAGATCAAATTTAACGGTCTCTAAGCCCACCTGCGCGTAAAGTCCCGCGTGTCTGTTTGTGTGATCAAACTCCATGCTGCCGTCTTCCTTGGTCTTGGTTTTTCCCACGCCCACTACGGCTCCCAGTCTTAAGTTTTCACTCAGCGCGCCGTCTAGGCCGACGAGCTGCGTCACGGAGGTAGATTTGAAATTTCCGCTTCCCTCATCCGAGCTAAATTTCATGACGTTTCCCGCGGTATTCGCCCAGAAGTTGATCCCCGTCTCTTCATCTATGCTTAGCGCGTTAAAATTTCTTTTGCGGCTTAAGACGGCGTTTCGGATCAGTACGTTATCGATCACGGCGGCGTTTTGCGCGATGAAATTTGCCTCGTTCGCGAACGTTTTTAGCGTGCCGGAGGCCTGCTGCGGCGTAGCAAAGATGAAATTTCTATACAGATCGCTCGTTCGCACCGCAGGTCTGCTTCTAAAAACGCTCATTAGGGCGGGCTGATTGCTCGAGCCCTCTATTGCGGCGGCGATCAGTTTTTGATTTTTACCCTTTGCGAAATCCACCATACCCTCGCTGCCCTTTTTGAAGGTGAACTCTAGCTTGGAGTCGTTAAAATTTTTAACTAAATCAAAAAACGCGTATTCTCTTAAAATTGTCTGATCGTAGCCTCTGAAGCTACCTTCTACCCAGTATCTCTTTGATTTTGCAGGATCTTTATATATCTTTTGCGCATCTTCGAAAAGAGGATTTTCTAGATCTACGATGGAATTTTTTTCAAACGTGAGGTTCAAATTCGTAGCTCCTGCCGAAGACATGCCGACTATACCCGCGTGCGATACGACGTATCTGCCGCCTTGCTTTATCGTCGCCGTGACGGTATCTGAGGTGGCGGTTCTAGTTTTATTTACGAATTCTTTCGGCTTATTGAATACGTCGGTTTTGACCTCTTGGACGGTTAGGCTCTTTTTGATCTTCAAGGCGCCGCCGTTTTCTACGGTCACCTTGCTGTTTTTTAAAGACTGATTTAGCGCCGTGATCTGCCCGCCTTTTATGATCGTATCGCCGCTGTAGGTGTTATCGCCCGCAAGCGTTAGCGTGCCGCCGCCTCTTTTTATCAGCATTCCTTTATAGCCTTCCGCCGCTCTATGCGCTCGCGCTTGCTCTCTGGCTAGCTCTACATTGTATTCGGCTCTTTCTTCTGCGATTAAATTTCCGCCTTTAGCATCGAATTGTGCTTTGCGCACTGCCCAAGCCGCAGCATCCGCATCGTCCTCGGTCTTTCTAAATTTTATCGCCTTATCAGAGATGTCGTTGGACCAGACGTCATCTACGTCCATATTTACGTCGAATTTCCCTAGAAACTGACCCGGTCCGAACATCGCCTTGCCGAGATCTACTATGCCCCAGCCCCATCTTTTATCGGGCACTCCAAGCTCGCTCGTCCAGCCCGAAAGCTTGCTAGTATCATTCTTTTTGAACGAATACTTCGTCTGTCTCGCCGTTGTTAGTAAGACATCTCGTGCCTGCTCGTTCGTCATATAGTTATATCTGGACATTATGACGCCCAAGGCTCCCGTTACGTGAGGTGCCGCCATAGACGTGCCGCCCCAAGAAGCGTATCCCGCCTTGCCTGTTTTGACATCTACGATAGAGGATTTTATCTTTACTCCAGGCGCTGCTATGGTCCACCATTTAGAATCTCCCGCGGTATTAAATCTTTGGGCATTGCCGTCAGTTTGTCCCGTTACGTTTAGCCATAGCTTTTCCACGTCGGGGCGAAAATACGGCAGCATCGCCCTTGTGTAGGATTCTTCCATGCCGTCTCTATTGCCAGCGGTAAAGACTTGGATTATTCTGTATTTTTTAGCGACTTCGTATGCGGCATCTATGAAGCTTTTCCGGCCGTCCACTACGAATTGATAATAAGCTTTTTTAGCGGTATCTATATCTTTGAGGTATAGATGATGATTAGGCTTAGTAGGATTAGCCGCCGTACCGGGAATCCCGCTGTAACCTTCCGCGCCCGGATAGGAGGAATTTACTCTTCTATTTGATCCCCAGCTATTATTTATCGCTCTTACGCCCGATTTAGCAAGCTCGTTATATACGGCATAGAAGTATCCGTAGTCTTGATTTGGGCCGTAGGTCATGCCGTCGTTTCCGCCTGTATTTCCCGAGTATAATCTCGACTCCCATGCCACGCCGTGCGTGCCGCGTCCGTCGCGGTTGGCCCCTATCGTGCCTCCTACGTGCGTGCCGTGCGAGTCGTTCATCCCGGCTATCCAATCGCCGTTAGTTTCAAATTTTTGACCTTTTTTAAATTTGCCTTTATTTGTTTTATCATATTCGTCACTGCCTTTTTGTTTAAAGGGCGCGTTGCCGAATTCTGCATCTGGGTAACGCATGCCGTCTTTGGAGTACTCGCCCTTCGCGGTCGCTCCCGTAACCCTGCCTCCTGCGAATTCTTGATGACTTAAAAGCATGCCCGAATCGACTACACCCAGTTTTACATCTCTACCGGTGGCACCTTTGGCGTAGGCTACCGATGCGTTCATGCTACTTAGACCCCAGTATGCTTTATACTCGTCCGTCTCCCAGCTTTTTATATCGCCTACTTTGCCGGGTTCTATATACTGTGCTTCACAGACATTTGTAAATAGCACGGCGCAAACTGCTGCAGACAGCACATGGGCTCCTTTGAAATTTAGCTTTCTCATACGATCCCTTTCTTTATGGTTTGGTTTTTATAAAAAAATTATTTAATTATAATAACCTTTAAATGAAAATTTAATTAAATATTTTAAAGATTTTATAATAATTTACTTATATTTAAACCCATATCGCAGGTTCCGATTAAGTGCTAGGATATAATGCGGAGCCGCGTTTAGGTTGGCTTAGATACGATTTAACTCAAGACACTTGACTAGAGGAGAACGTCTCGTCGCGAAATCGCGTGCTCGACAGCGGTTTGGTCTTAAGCGCTTATTTCGTGATAGTGCCCAGCCGCAGGCGTTTGCTTCACAGCAGCACGCTCGTTGCGCTATTCGCACCGCACGCCGCATAGGTTTAAATTTCAAATCGTTCTCATTTTAGAAGCAACTTTGATAAAATTTAGCCATTTATTGATTATAATCAATTTTTTTGCCTAAATAAAATCTTAAAATTACCAACTAAATTTTTTTACAAAGGATTTTCTATGAGCGACAATCTAGAGATGTTCTGTCATCAGTGCCAAATGAGCGCGCCCGAGGGCTGCGGCGCAAAGGGCCAAGACAAAGGCACCTGCGGCAAAACCTCGACGCTGGCGTTACTTCAGGACACTATGGTTTTCGGACTTAAAGGCCTTAGCGCCTACCGCCACCACGCGCACGAGCTCGGCGCCGATACTAGCGCGGTCGATACCGTTATGGCGGACACGCTGTATTTTACGCTGACGAACTCAAATTTTAACTTTGACGAGCATATCGCGCAGCTGATGGCCGTCGGAAGCGCGGGCGTGCAGATGATGGATATTTTAAGCGAGGCGCATACCGCAAAATTTGGCGTGCCGACCCCGGTTAAAGTTAGCCAAAACAAGGTCGAGGGCAAGGCGATTTTGGTCAGCGGACACAACCTTCACGCTCTTGAGGTACTGCTAAAAGCGACCGAGGGCAAGGGCATCAATATCTACACCCACTCCGAGATGCTTCCTGCGCACGGCTATCCGCAGCTTCGCAAATACCCGCACCTAAAGGGCAACGTCGGCAAGGCATGGTTCGATCAGACCAAGCTTTTCAACGAATTTAAAGGCGCGATTTTGATGACCACCAACTGCATCGTGCCGCTTCGCTCGTCCTGTAGCTACGCGGACAGGCTGTTTGGCTACTCTATCGCGGGCACAGACGGCATCAAACATATCCAAAACGACGATTTTACGCCGCTCATCGAGTGCGCGCTTGCGTGCGGCGACGTGAGCATGGACAGCGACGAGAGCTTGGTGACGGGCGGACACTATAAGACGATTTTGAGCCTCGCGCCGCAAATTTTAGACGCGATCAGCTCGGGCAAAATCCGCCGCTTTTTCGTCATTGCAGGCTGCGACGCGCCGGGCAAGGGACGCGAGTATTACCGCGAGCTAGCGCTTAGCCTGCCGAAGGACTGCGTGATTTTGACCTCCAGCTGCGGCAAATTCCGCTTCAACGACGTGGATTTTGGAACCGTCCCTGGCACCGAGCTTCCGCGCTATATCGATCTAGGCCAGTGCAACGACAGCAACGGCGCGGTCAAGATCGCTCTGGCGCTTAGCGAGGCTACGGGCATCGCGGTAAACGATCTGCCGGTCTCGATCGTGCTGATGTGGATGGAGCAAAAGGCGGTCATCATCCTGCTTGCGCTGTTTAGCCTGGGCGTTAAGAATATCAACGTGGGTCCTACGGTGCCTGAGTTTTTCAACGACGAAATTTTGGGCTTTTTGGTGCAAAATTTCGGCCTTCGCCTAATCAGCGGCGACGCGCAGACGGATCTTAAATACTTCCTGGGCGAATAAATTTCATAGATAGGCAAATCGGGTAAATTTAAAATTCGGCAAAGCTTCGTTTTAAATTTACCCTTTATATGGCGCTTTTAGCGGAGCTAGCCGATCCACTCCGCGGCTATTTTGCGCCCGACGCTCATATTTAAATTTCACGACTATGCCGTCCTTCTTAATTTAAATTTTAAAATCATATAATCTCACTAAATGCTTCGAAAAATTTAATTAAGTGCTTTTTTACACATTCAAATTCCAATCGTCTTTGTTTTTCTGTGTAAGTATTTGTCTTATCCGTATCGCTGCCGCTCATAGTAACCGCTATAATGTAGCCGTCTTGATACCACATATCGCAAAAATTTTCCGTATCATCTCATTTTTCGCTATCAGATATTGCAATTTAGTGCCGTTAAAATTTTAAATAAATATAGTATTTTCACAGGATTTTTAATCGGAATTTAAATACGGATTTTAATATAAATTTTACTCATAAATTTTGAGATTATTTTATAAGTGCATGGCGCACGACTCGCAGGAATAAAATTTTAAGCAGATTTTGTACGAAATTTCAAAATGCAGCTCAAACTCGCAAGCAGATAAATTCGCTGTAGCCTTGCGTTTATAATTCCGTGCTAGTGATAAATTTCGCATCTTTACTTCGGTGCAAATTTTAAAATTCTATGCAGGAGATAAAATTATAAGTCCGTGCAATGTATGAATTCTAAAATTTCACATCGCCTATAGAATTCCATCCCCCCACACGACACATAAATTTTGAAAATTTTAAAATTTCACGCCGCAGATAAAATTTAGGAATTTTTTATGGTAAAATTTTAAAGCTCTGCCACAAATCCTCTGTCCGCGCGGCGAGTTCCAAATCCGTCTAGAACTTAGATTTTCCTCACCAGCTCGGGAATTATCGCTTCGAAATCGACCCCTTCGTAGTCCTTACGCTCCTCGTCGCTCATCGTCTCTTTGATCGTGCCGACGACGAAGTCCGCGGCGATACGGACCGCAGTTTCCAGGGACTTGCCGCGCATTATTGCGCCGAAGGCTACGGCGGCGAAAATATCGCCGGTGCCGTTAAATTTAACCGGCAGCAGCTCGTGAAAATACTCGTTCGTCCTGCCCGTGCGCGCATCGTAGCTGAAAACCCCGCACTGATCGGCGATGTAGCCTATACCCTTTAAAATAACCTGTCTGGCGCCCAGCTCTCGAAGCCTTGCAAGCAGATCCATGATAAAATCCCTATCCGCATCCTCTCGGTACGGCACGCCTGTAATCGCGCAGGCCTCGGTGATATTGGGCGTAATGACGTCGGCTTGAGCGCACAGAAGCGCCATCATACGGGCAAAATCCTCGTTAAAGCCAGGATAAAATACGCCGTTATCGCCCATACAAGGATCGACCAAAATGGTCTTACCCGCGCCACCGAAGCTCGCAAATAGCTCGCTCATAATCTCGATCTGCGCCGCCGAGCCCAAAAAGCCCGTGTAGATGCCGTCAAATACCACTCCGCGGTCTTTCCAGTGCGCCATGATCGCGCGTATCTGGGAGCTTAAATCGCAAAAGGTGTAGCCCGCAAAGCCCGTGTGCATCGACAAAACTGCCGTAGGAAGGACGCTTGTGCTGATCCCCATCGCGCTAAGTATCGGCAGAGCGACGGTCAGCGAGACTTTGCCCACGCAGGATATATCTTGAACGGTAAGAACTTTTTTCATCACAATTCCTAAAATTTTTGGCTCCATTTTATCGCTATTTATATTAAAAAGGCAAATTTAAATAAAATTTGCTCTACGAATAGTCTAAATTTATAATATTTTTGGCGTTTTTCCGCTAAATTTTAAATTGAGTTCGCCGCAAATTCAGCGTATAAATTTAAAAAGGCAAAAAATGATAACCGCAAAAGCTCTTTACGCATCCGCGCGTCTTAGATCGCTACCGCTTAGCGTCTCGGGCGTGTTGTTAGGCAGCGGCGCGGCATACGGCGCAGGCGCATTTAGAGTGGATATTTTCGCGCTGGCGCTGCTTACGACGCTGCTGTTTCAGGTGCTAAGCGACTACGCCAACGACTACGGCGACGCGGTAAAGGGCACCGACGACGAGGGTAGACTGGGGCCGCGCCGCGCGATCCAAACGGGACAGATGAGCGCCGAGCAGATGAAGCGCGTTATCGTCGCTACGGCGCTACTTGCAGCATTTTCGAGCCTCGCGCTAAGCGTTTTGGCGTTTGGCGAGCGGTTTTATCTCGTACTGCTATTTTTGGTGCTGGGCGGCGCGTCGATATACGCCGCGATCCGCTACACCGTGGGTGTGGGCGCATACGGATACCTGGGGCTCGGTGACGTTTTCGTGTTTTTGTTTTTTGGACTACTTAGCGTGCTGGGCTCGTACTTTTTATACGCGCGATCGCTTGATACGGCACTGCTACTGCCTGCGTGCGCGTGCGGTATGCTAAGCACCGCCGTGCTAAATCTAAACAACATGCGCGATATCCAAAACGACGCGCTCAAAGGCAAACGCACGATCCCTGTGCGTATCGGACTGAGCGCAGCCAAGCGCTACCACTATGCGCTGATCGCGGGCGGAGCGGGTCTGATGCTTTGCTACTCGCTTTTACGCGGTGAGCCTGGCGCAAAACTACTCTACGTAGTTAGCTTTGCGCCGCTTGTTTGGCACCTATTTTTCGTTTCGCGGGTGCGGGAGTGTCGCGATTTCGACGGACAGCTAAAGGTCGTCGCGCTCTGCACGTTTGCGATGTCTGCGCTGTTTTTCGTCGGGGAGATTTTGGGCTAAATTTGAATTAAATTTAAAATCAAGCGCGCCTCTCGGCCCGTTTCGAGGCGCTTAACCGAGATAAAATTGAAAACACACGCACATTAAACCTACGCCCGATCACTTAGTACTCCAAATTTGATTGAGTTTTGAGCGAATTTGCGCGAAGCGACCCCTAAGAATCATGCGACAAAGCGCCGCGCCACCCGAGCTTTCAATGTATCAAATTTCAGCGATCTCGCGTCAAAATTCGCGCACGTTTATGCTGCTTTGACCGCATTTTGCTCTGCGCGAGTTTGCGCCGCCTCGTTTTGTGATAGCTCCCGCCATTCATCGAAGCGGCGCTTAAGGATTGTGAGCGCGTAGAATACTTGCCAATAGAATCGCTTGCTGAGCGTATTGTTACCAGCCGCCATTTCTATTATCGGCTTTTCCGTGCTTTAGTACTCCGGTTTCCAGATACAGTTTTTGACCGTTTTTTCCACATCATCCGTTGCAACGCGGTTTAATTTTTGACGGACGGCACAAGAGGCGACTGCGACGGCAACCACTTCGGAAAATTCCGTCAGCTGTGCTACCGGCGGTAAAACCGCTTCTCCGGGTTTTCCAGTTTCAAGAAAGGCTCCAAGCGAATGTGCAGCTGCCGAGATCATTTCATCCGTCACGAGCTTTGAATTTACCGCGATACTGCCTAATCCCAATCCCGGATAAATCAGCGCGTTATTTGCCTGCCCGATTGTGTACGTGACGCCCTTGTATTCCACCGGATGGCAGGAATTCCCGTTGCCACCATTGCGCGGCCATCTGACCAATGAATTAAGTCTGAAGCCGTAGCTTCAGCCAGCTCTGTAGGATTACTGAGCGGAAAAATAATCGGGTGCTCGCACCATGACGCCATAGCGCGAACGATCTCTTCCGTAAAGGTTTTCGGCGCTGTCGATGTTCCCACAAGGATCGTCGGACGTATCGCCATAACCGCTTTTGTAAGAGAGACGGGCTCTCTCACATTACCAAATTCGCTATGTTTTCGCGCAAACGGTTTTTGTTCGGGCGTCAGGTCGTCCATGTCGTCAAACAGCAGCCCCTGCTTATCCACCATATAAAAACGGCTGCGGGCTTCGTCTTCGGAAAGACCTTGCGCGACCATTTCTCTGAATATGCGATCCGTGATTCCCGCTCCTGCCGTTCCCGCGCCGAAGCACAGATATACCTGCTCCGTAAGCTTTTGCCCGTTGATTTTCATAGCGCCGAGAATTCCCGCAAGTGTAATAATTCCGGTTCCTTGACAGTCGTCGTTGAATACAGGCAAAGTTTTCTGTTATGTTTGTAAAACCTTTGCGGCATTCGATCTGCCGAAGTCTTCAAAGTGAAGGTATAAGTCGGGGGAAAGTTTTTCCGCCGTCGTTACAAATTGATCGATGAAGCGGTAATATCTATCGCCGTATATTCTCTTGTGGCGATTTCCGAGATAGAGCGGATCATTCAGCAGCGCCTCTCTATTTGTTCCGCAATCCAGCACGACCGGCAGTACCGATTTCGGGTCAATTCCAGCGGCGGCAGTATAGACCATCAGTTTTCCTACGGAGATATCAACGCCGTTCGTTCCCCAGTCGCCGATACCGAGAATTTCTTCCGCGTCGGTCGCAACGATAAGTCTGATGTGTCTGTCACCGGCGGCATGACGGAGCGCATCTTCAATTTGCTCAGGAGCATCGATTGACAAAAATGCCGCACCCTGCGTATCGACAAACTGCTCACTATATTGCTCGATACTTTCCGCGATAACCGGATCATAAACAATCGGCATCAACTCTACAATATGTTCATGGAATACGTTGATAGAAAAGCGTTCGGTTGTGATTGAAAACATCCATGAGGAATCTTCTTTTTTCTATTTTGGAAGTTTTCCGTTCCATCTGGCGGTAAATTCTATCGGCTTGCGTTTCAATATCGTCAATACACGGAGGAAGCAGTCCTTCCAGATGATACTTTTTCCTTTCTTCGGCGGAGAATGCCGTTCCCTTGTTCAAAAACGCATCATTGATGCGGTCATAGCCATACTTTTCCATACGCGCTCCTTTGTTTTATTTGAGTCTTGCTTTTCGACTTGAATAAATTATACTGCTTCAGTCTAAATTTATATACAATCAAAATTTTACCGCGCGAAGGTGTTTTGTATGGATAAATTCAATCAATCGAGCGAAATTTTACCATAAGCAGAGATGATGAAAATGCAGCAACAGGCAATGCAAATTTACAAGCGGCTCTGCCAAACAGAGCCGCTCAATTTAAATTTTACTTCTCAAACGCCTTTTCTAGGCTAAACGGAAACGCCTGATAGCCC
>CAURGM010000022.1:0-29006 GCA_963524395.1 uncultured Campylobacter sp. | reverse complement strand
CAGGCGAACGCTAATACGGAACTTTATACTTCGAGTTTGAATTGCAAAGATTTAAACAGCTCCCTCTCTTTAAATTCTACTCGCGAGAGCCGTGGAGGCGCTTCGGTAAACTCCGCCGCCCTTATACTTCCGCTAGATTTTGTTAATCTAAGCCTGGACGCGCAGCGCTGGAAGGACGCCGGTAGCACAGCACTCGCCGCGATATTCGCAGTCTTCGGTATAGCGCTGACCGCAATGAGTATCTACTGCATAATCTTTATCTTTGATGCAAGGGCTCCTGCCGGACTGCTAGCCCTGCTCATCCTCGCGCCTTTTGCGTATTGCAGCTTTAGGTTTATGCGAAGAGACTGGCGCGCCGCAAAGTTTGGGCGCATATTCGCAGCGCTTCCGCATTCCAAAGAGCCCAAGCGAAGCGGTGAAGCGGATGGGTATGCTAGCGGCGTGCGCGTGCTGCAAAGCGGCGACGTTTATTATTATGGCTTCGCGCTGGACGGGCTGTATTTATCGGGCGATAGCAAGCGGCGTATCGTCTCTGACGCGCTACGTGCGGATCAAAATTTAGCGGAGCTCGCAGGCGGCGAAAATTGCATGAAATTTAAGAATTTAGACGCAGAAAATTCCGCAAATTCTACGAGCGTTAAGAATTTTGCGAAATCAGCGAATTCCACAAGCTCTGCAAATTCTATAAATTCCGCCCACTCCGCCGAAGCCACGGCACCCGCCAAGGCGAAGGACGCCTCGCAGAGCTTTGAGCTGCAAAACGGCGATATTCTCCGCGCCCGCTACAAAGACTACCGCGTAAGCGGACTATGGAATCAAAGCCGCGGCATGAAGCTCGGCGATACGCGCAGCGGACTTCGGCGCGCAGCGGATTTTATCGCGGGCGTGGCGCTACAAATAGGTTTGCGTCTAGGCGGTGCGCTCGTGCTGACGCAGCTCGGCGATCACATCGGCGGCTCCTTCGGCAACGCTCTAAGCTTCATCGGATTTTTGCTACTGCTTAGCCTTATGCTTTGAAAGGCGAATTTCAAACGGCAGCCTCGCGGAATTTTGCAACTTCAAGGAATTTCAAATTTCGCAATTTCGCAGAATTCCACAGCGAGCGGATTTGGATTTTAAATTTAGCGGCGCAAATTCTAAATCCAAATCTCGCGCGGCGAAATTTGCGCTATAATCCAGCGAAAATTTAAAGGAAGCCGTTTTGAAAATTTTAATTTCGTTTTTATGCTTATTAAACTTCGTATTCGCTGAGGCAGCGCCCGCTTTGGCGAGAGGTGCAAACAGCGCTCAAAAGGATCAAAACCTAGAAATTTTAACAGCAAATTTAGACGCGGCGCTGAAAGAAATCGACGAAGCCAGGCATCGCCCCGATGGGACGCCCTGCGAGAGCATCGTTAGGCTAAGGGCTACGTTTATGGAGTTTTTGCAAAGCGCGGGCGAGAGCGCTCCGCAAATTTTAAAATCCTTGAGGTTTGCGCCGAATATGGCGATCTCGCAGGACGGCAAGTTTCGGGCATATTCGGTAGATATCAGCACCGGTGGCACGATGGGCGCTAACTACGTAGCGTATCAATACGCAAGCGGCGGGCAAAATTTCATTATGGATTTTGCAGACAAAGGTGCGCAGCAGATGCAAGAATGCGTTCTTGGTGGCAGGCGGGATTGCGCCTGCGGCGATTGGGCAGTCGGTACCGCATGGGGCGGCGATCGAGTGATAAAAGTTTTTAAAGTTAAAGAAAATCTATATCTTATTTACGGAGCATCAAAGGGCTCTACTAAGCTCACAAACGACGAATTTTGGGCGGTAGAAGCAAGCGAAGCGGGTATAAACCTAGCGAATATATTCCACTACGTCCGTTCATGCGGCGGAGATTGCGACTGCTCTAAAAGGAGCTCTTTGGTGCCGCCGCCGCACGACTCCGCTCGCTTCGGCATAGAATATGATTTTTTCTCATATTTAGACGGCAGTGACGAGATAAAGAATAAATACGCTAAAAGGACGTTTTTGACCTTTGAAAACGGCATACTGGGCGCTCTTAAGGTAAAATATAGCGATAAATACCCGGACGGCGAGCTTGTCGATGAATATCAATACTTTAAATTTGACGGCGAAAAATTTACGATAGAGAGTAAAATAATTCATTGCGAGCCCGGTAAAATTATAGAGGAGTTAGTCGCGCCCTCTAGCGCGCAGGGGCTTTGATGGGTACCGTGATGCTTGGCGGGTGCGCTAAATTTTAAGGCGCGACAAAATTTCAAATTTTAGGCACATAAGATTTCGACTGCGAAATTTTAAAATTCTAAATTTTAAAGCATAGAATTTCACGGCACGAAATTTTATTTTCAGAATTTTAAATTTTGCGGTGCAGAATTCCTCGACGTGGATTAAAATTTTAAATTTCAAAACGCACGGAATTTTAAAGCGCTTAAAATTCTAAAGCGCGAAATCAAAAAGCAAAATTTTAAAATTTCAAATTTTAAGGCGCGCAGAGCTGTAGCATGTGGAGCCACAGCACGGCGTGTGAAGCTATAGTGCGCGAGGCTGTGACACGCAAAGCTGCGGCGAACCGCCCGCCCGCTAGCTCCAAATTCTTTCGTTTAGTTTTAGGTTTTTTACGATCGCTAAAAAGTGCGAAAGCTCGCGCTTGAGCTGCGCGGCAGGGTCGCGGCGTAGCACGCTTTCGTCGATGTCCGGCTCGAAATTATCGCGCCCCGTATTTACGAAAATATAAATTTTGCTATCTGCAAAGCTAAGACTAACGGGCGCGGCTACGGCGCCTGCGAAGCGCAAGAGCCTCTCGGGGGCGCTAGAATATACATCGCGCTCGTCGCGTCCTCGCAATACACGGCGAAGGTGGCGTTAAACTCCGCATCGTCCATATCGATCTTTTTTAGCCCGAGGGTGTTCGGCGCGCCGGCGCGAGCGGGAAAGATCAGGGTTTTGGCACTTATGCGTTTGTTAAATTCCGCGTAGAAAAAGGTACCGAGGATTTCGCTTTTCAAAATTCTATTAAACAATTTCACATCGCAAAAGGCAAAACTCACGCCGTCATAAACGCCCAAAACCCTGTCGTGCCGTCTAAGAATTCGTCTAGTCGCGAAAAAAGCTCAGAGAGCTTGAGTTTGGCGGGATCGATACTGCCTTCAATATCGTATCGATAGCCGAACGCTTTAAAATAAGGCCTTAGATAATGCTCT
The DNA here is from genome assembly GCA_963524395.1 of uncultured Campylobacter sp. GTDB lineage: Bacteria > Campylobacterota > Campylobacteria > Campylobacterales > Campylobacteraceae > Campylobacter_B. Next base: position 25,808 of record CAURGM010000022.1, on the reverse strand, counting down.
TTAAAAGCGCGCCGAAATTTTATCGAATAAGCTCGTTTAAGCACTCTAAATAATACAAAAAAACTCGAAGCGGCCAAGACTAAAGTCATGGCTGCGAATGAGATATATTTGGAAGTCGTTGGGTGGCTTTGTAAACCGATCCAAAATAGGCACATTATAAAAACGTAGACAGCATAGATTATCTTGGCTTTTATAGAGCTTTCATCGCACAAAACGCCTACGATAAGAACAGGCCCGAATAATCCGATAGACGACACCAAAGTCGCCATACCTTCTTCGTCGCGCAGTTTGTATAACAAAAACGCGCCGTAAAGGAGCATGCACGCCGCCGCTAAGATCATATTTCTTTTCGCCTTATACAAAAGCCCCAGTCTGATCTGCTCCAGCTCGCTCGCGCTCAATCGTCCCTCCTAAAATTTAAATCCGATTATGGCGCTAGCGAGCTTTAAATTTGCTTACGAACGGCGCCAAAATTTTAAAATTTAGACTTGGATAAATTTACGGTTAAATTTTAACGGCGGATCGTCTAAATGGAGCGAAGGCGGAATCTTGGTAGAAATTTAAGCGGCACGAAATTTAAAAATTCCGTGCCGCAAGAGAGATAAAATTTTACGAGCGCACTTTAAATTTCGCTATAAAATTTCACTGCGCCGAGCCGTAAAATTTCGCGAAATAAACGCCGCAGATTATGCTGCGAAATTTAGGGTGCCCTAGCAACGCCGATAAATTTACGAACGCTCGCGCCGCAAAAAGCGCTGCGCGGACGCCGCTAGCAAAATTTAAATTTTTCTATAAGGCGCCTGTCCGACTTCGTAGAAGTTATTGCCCTCGCTGTCGATCGCTACGATAGCCGGAAAATCCTCTACGGTAAGTCGCGCGACCGCCTCAGGTCCTAGCTCGGGGTAGGCCAGCACTTCATATTTTTTGATACTTTGGCTGATTAGCGCGCCGGCGCCCCCGATAGCGACCATATAGACGCAGCCAGATTTTTTCATCGCTTCGACGACGGCGTCGCTGCGGTAGCCCTTGCCGATCATGCCGTTTATGCCCACTTCGTTTATCATCGTCGGAGTGTATTTGTCCATGCGTCCGCTAGTCGTAGGTCCTGCAGCACCGATTGCCTGACCGGGTTTAGCCGGGGTTGGTCCCAGATAATATATCGTCTCGCCTGCTAAATTTACGGGTAGCTTCTCGCCGCGAGCGAGGGTTTCGGTTAGAGCCTTGTGCGCTGCGTCACGGGCTGCGATGATGGTTCCGCTAATTAGGACGTTATCGCCCGCCTTTAGGCTTTTTACTACGCTTTTATCGAAAGGTGCGGTAATTCTTTTAACTTCTGACATAATTTCCTCCTTATAGTTCGGCGTCGGCATGGCGAGCCGCGTGGCAGTTGATATTAACAGCGACCGGAAGTCCAGCGATGTGGGTCGGATACCACTCTACATTTACCTTAACGGCGGTGTTTATGCCGCCCAAACCCTGCGGACCGACGCCTGTAGCGCGCGCCATCTCCAGTAGCTCATCCTCTAGCTTGGCGTAGCGCTCGTCGGGATTTTTGCTGTCGATCGAGCGAACCGCGGCTTGCTTGGCTAAAAGCGCCGCCTTATCCATCGTGCCGCCGATACCGACGCCTACGACCATTGGAGGGCAAGCGTTAGGACCAGCGTATTTAACCGCCTCTAAAAATACCTTTTTTACCCCCTCGATACCGTCTGCGGGAACGAGCATTTTTAGTACCGATTTGTTTTCGCTGCCAAAGCCCTTAGGAGCTACTTTAATCTTAAGCTTGTCGCCTGGGACGATGCGGGTATTGATGACCGCAGGGGTATTGTTTGTGGTGTTTTTGCGCTCAAAAAGTGGCTCTGCGACCACGGATTTGCGCAGGTAACCGCCTACGTAGCCGTCCGCGACGCCTGCATTGATAGCATCCTCCAGATATCCGCCCTCGATATGCACATCCTGACCGAGTTCGACAAAAACTACCGTCATACCGGTATCTTGGCAGATCGGTGCGACCTCTTTCGCCGCCAAATCGGCATTTTGCAAGAGCTTACCTAAGATATCTTTGCCGATAGGCGAAGTCTCGTTCTCGCGCGCTTTCTCAAATGCCGCGCGCATATCTGGTGTGACGTGATAACAGGCTTTTTTGCAAAGCTCGCTGACTACTTTTGTAATCTCAGCTGCTTGGATCGTTTTCATGATCTCTCCTTATATTGAAATTTTAATGGATTATATTCCGTTAAACTAAAAACTTAGTTTAAAATTTTATCTTCATTTAATAAATTTTAACAAAAGGCTAGAAAATAAGCGGTTTTTAATCTTTTTATAATAAAATACCTCTTTTTGAATTTATCAAATAGTAAAAATTTTGCGAAGAAATTTTAAAATCAAGGAAACTTATGAAAAAGAAAACTCTTGTGCTGCTCGTGGGCGCTTGTGTGCTTATAGGAATGATACTTTCTCTTGGGATTGCAGAGATGGTTCACCTTACGGGCACCGATAAATTCTGCGTATCCTGTCATACGATGCAGCCGATGGCAAACGCCTTTCACAACGACGTTCACGGAGGCAATAATCCGCAAGGCTTCAAGGCCGATTGCGTCGCCTGTCACGTTTCTCATGAAAATACCTTTATGTATCTTTGGACTAAAGCTCTAACCTCCGCAAATGATGTCTACAAAACGGTCTTTACCGATGCCGATAAGATCGACTGGCAAGAAAAACGCAAGGAGCGAAATCATTTCGTTTATGAAAGCGGCTGTCTAAGCTGCCATCGAAATTTAAAAGAGCAGAATAATCAAGTAAATAAAGCTTGGCTCGCGCATAGGGATTATTTCGCGGGCACTACCGGCAAAACCTGCGTGCAGTGCCACGAAAACGTCGGTCACAAAAATATGGGTATAGAGATTACCAAATATTGGGATAAATACAACCGAGAAAATAACAAAACCAAGTAAAGGAGAAGCAATGCTAAAAAAAGTCGCTATTTTAATAGCCTGTATCGCATCGTTTGCATTCGCAGAAATGCCCGCGCAGCATGCGAATATGTCCGCGTCGGACGCGAACGTAAGCAATTCCGTAAACGTTAGTCTTACGAAGAATTTAAAGGTAAATAGGCAGCTTACGCCGCTAGCTAGACGCTGCGTCGAGTGCCATGCCGAAAAAACTCCGGGCGTCGTTGCGGATTGGAAGATGAGCCGCCACGCTCACGTAGGCGTTAGCTGTACCGACTGCCACTCGCAGCCAGCAGATAGCCCTATGGCAGCTAAAGAGCCGCATCCGAAAGACACAGACAATCATATTTCGGTGCTAGTTAGCCCAAAAACCTGTGCCAAATGCCACAGCAACGAGGTTAAAGAGTTTGAAAACAGCGGTCACGCAAGAGGCGCTATGCAGATGCAAGCCAACAAAGGAATGGTTGATCTAATGTATCACTACGAAGGACGTGATATCCCTGATCTTAAACACGCGCCTGATATTACCGGCTGCTCTCAATGCCACGGTAGCGTCATTAAAATGGATGAGCATAACAAGCCTACCAAAGAGACCTGGCCCGTTTACGGCATCGGTACGGTTTATCCGGACGGTAGCGTAGGCGGATGCAAATCATGCCACTCGGGTCATAAATTTTCGATCGCCGAAGCTCGTAAGCCTGCTGCTTGCGCATCTTGTCACTTAGGACCTGATCATCCGGATATCGAAATTTACAATAACTCAATGCACGGACACGTATTTAACGCTGAAGGCAATGAGTGGAAATTTGACAGCGCTCCTGGTACTTGGGCAGTTCCTGATTACCGCGCTCCTACATGCGCGACCTGCCATATTAGCGGCGGTGTGGGCGATCTAAACTCCACTCACAATGTATCTCAACGCTTGAAGTGGAATTTGTGGCTGCCTAAGAGCAATCTACGCACCGGCGGTAATGAGACCGCGGCAAGTGAGTTCTTAAATACCGGCAAGTTAACTATCGGCAATCCTTTGGCGGGTAACCTAAACGGTCCTGAGGCGGCGCGCGCGGAGATGAAGCAAGTCTGCAAAGAGTGCCACGCAAGCACCCACACGAATAATTTCTTTGAGGTGGGCGATAAGCAGGTGCTTCTATATAACGTTTACAACGACGAAGCGACTAAGATGCTAAAAGAGCTTAAGGAAAAGAAACTTCTAAAAGACGATCCTTGGGCGGATGCGTTCCAGCGAATCTACTATGTTTCATGGCACCACGAGGGTCGCAGAATGCGCCAAGGCGCGCTAATGGGCGGACCTGATTATTCGCATTGGCACGGCGTATTCGAGGTCAAAAATGACATCAGAGAGATGCGCGAAATCTACGAGCGCCGCATCAAAACCGGCAAGATCGAGGAATAATCCTTCTTAGTCTGCTAAATTTTGCCGGACTAAACAGATCAAGCTTGTAAGCCCCTGCACTTCGCAGGGGCTTTTTTGTTTGGATAAAATTTTGGAATTTTATTTTGTAATCCGCGCAAAACCCATCGAAAATCGCCCCTAAAAGCACTACAAAATCACTGTCTAAATTATTTAAGATCATTGAGAATTTATGACGGAAATGGCTGATAAATTAGAGTAAATTTATCTCTTTGCAATCCAAAATTAGCTACAATCGCGCATATCATTTAAAAGGAATTTTATGGACAAGCAAACGGCATTAGACTTTTTGAGACTTCATCAGCCGATGCCTGCGCAGCTTTCGGATCAGCTCGCGGCAGAGTTTCGCGCGGTGCGGGAGTTTTTGCGTGATAATCCCTGCGACGAGGCGCTTGAGCCGCTTTTGCGCTCGCTAAACGAGGGCGACGGCGCAAGTGAATATCCGCTCGTGGACGAGGTATTGGGCGCGGCGGACGATGCTGCTGCGGTAGCTGCGCTTAGAGCGGTCTTAGAAGATCCGAGCACGGGCAGCGGAGCGCGATTTTGGGCGACGCTTTTTAGCGTGAGCTTCGTCCGTAAGGAGCTCATCGCAAGCCTGGAGACATCGCTTAAATACGCAAACGATGATTTGATCGAGCTTACGAAGGAGCAGATCGAAATGTTCAAGCAGCTGACGTAAAGTTAGCTGCTTAACTTATGATTGCGCTTTACTCGCCAGATTGCGCCGCTACAAAGCAAATCCAAATTTATAAAAATCAGCTTAATCGCAGGTCGCTTTTAAATTTTAAAATTTTGCAGTCGCTTAAAATTTTTTAGAGGCTACGATTACGAAAGAGGCGCACTTTATTTTCTATGGGCTGTGACAGGCGCCCTGTGCGAGGGTTGCTATCGGCAAAGATATAGCGTCGCCGCTAAGTGCGAGCGGCGCAGGCACCGAGAGATATGCGCCTAGACAAGGGTAGAAATTTCACGGCGTCGTTTGAAGTAAAATTTTAAATCTGTGGGCTTGTGATAGAATTTAAGTCGTAATAATGAAGCATAATTTAATATCGCTACGAGCTCGCCGCTGAAATTTTAAGCTTGCGTCGCGCAGTGGCGAGATTTCGCTCGGTGCGATCCATACGAAATTTTAAGCTATAAAGATAAAGCGGAATTTTTAATACGTGATTTTTTGAGACGAAATTTTAAGTAATGAGTTTGAAGCGGAATTTTAAGGTGCGAGTTAGAGACTATAAACTCGCACCGCCGATAGAGGATGCCGCGCCTTTTTGCGGGCTGAGAACTTCGACCGCGCAACAAAGAATTCCACGCCATTTCGCACTACAGCTACGGACCTCGACCACACAGTGAGCAAGGCTGCGCTATGCGACTAAGGATACTGCACTATTTTGCAAGCGATCTTGTAGCGAGATTAGATTATGAGTCTCGGCGTGCGGCGTAGGAATTTGGGCGGGTGTGATCCGTGCAAGGTTGCGTGGCACAGATTTTGCGCCTCCATCTGCACCGCCAAAAAAATTCTACCGAGCGGAGTTGTGATCTAGAAATTTTGCAGCGGCATGAAATCTCCTAGCGCGGATTTTGAGCTTGCGCAAAATTTTGCACCGCTAGCATTTGAGAGACCTGAAATTTTAAATTGCATGTCGTTTTAAAATTTTAAACTTATGAAATTTGAGCCGCGCTTACTTTTAAATCCTAATTATGCGCCGTGCTTGGCGATGAAATTTTAAAATTTCATCGCGCAAAGAGCAGCTCGATCAATCGGCGGACGCAGCTAAAAATAAGATAGATAAAATGCATCAGCGCGTGAAGCGGGTCTAAATTTAAATTGCGGGCGAAATTTTAAAGCGCGGTCCAGACCGCTTGCGGGCCTCGATCTTGGCTTTAAAATAGTTAAATTTAGCGCTAGTGTCTGCAAGACGCTTCGGCTACCTAGCTTTTATGCTGCCGAAGCAAAGCCCGTTTTTGTCGCACTGCATATTTTCTATCTGCGGGTCCTCGCTTTCGCCGCAAATTTGAATCATTTGATGCGACGCCTCGTCCATTTTGGGCTCGCTGCAATGCGAAACGCCTGGCTTTGGCTGCTGTGGAGCGGAGCAGCCGCATACAAACAGCGCTGCGCAGGCGAATAAGAGGGTATTTTTCATTCTGAATCCTTTTAAAAAAATTTCGTAATTTTATCTTTGTAAAACTGAAATTTTACGGAATTTAAAGCGTTTCGGATAAATTTAAGGCATCTGCTTTTGCAAATATAAATTTTCTAAATTTCACGTTAGATACGAAGAGGCGGCGTGCGAGGCGAGATAAATTTAATATTTGTGAGCGAGCTTTAAGACGCAGCTCAAATCGTTTTGCGGAAAGATATAAGATTAAAGATTTGCCTAATCCTGTCTATCGTTTTAAAATTTTTTACCGAAAGCTGCTAGAATTACGCCCTTTAAACCAAAATAAGGAGAAAACATGGCAATGACGAATTACATGGAACTTTTGATGGCAAATCAGCCGTGGAATTTGATTTTATTTATGGCGGTGCCGATGGGCTTAGCAGAAGCGATAGTAGCGAGCGAATTTTTTAGCTTGTACCGCGCGAAGGAGGGCTCTTTGGCTCTAAAAATCAATAGATGCCTTAGCATCATTCTCGGCGCTTATTTTACGATATTAATCATTTACGTAGCGGTTAAAATTTTGCCCGCTATTCATTTACGTGGCGCTGCGGACACCTTAGCTTTGGCGGCATACGTAGCGGCGGCGCTGCCTGCGCTGGTGCTGCTACTTTTGGAGCTCGGAGTTATCGCAAAAGGAGCGGAATTTAGAGCTAGGCTTAAATTTCATTTCTTGGCGCTGATTGTATTTTTGGTGTTAGGACACATCGCGATGATTTTTGGAATGACCGATCCAGGTATGAGCGGCATGGAACATTCTATGATGGATCATGGCTCGATGAGTGGGATGAGCCACGATATGGGTTCGATGGAGGGGATGGATCATTCGCATATGAATCATGGCTCGATGGAGAACATGGATCACGGCGGCATGGATCACTCAAAGATGGAGCATTCACATTAACTTTTAGCATGCTCGGCTTGGGCTAAATTTTAAATTCTATTCCGCCGAGCTGCGGAGCTGATAGATCTTTATGATTTGATTGCCTTTGTCTGCGAAATGCATATGCAAGCCCCTCTCAAATAGAATTTTACCGCCTTTCATATGCCGCCTGCGAGGCGGTAAAATTTAATATCAAGCTTATCACCCCGTCTTTTTATGTTCTTGTGATATTTTTATCCAACTTATGCAGGCGCAAAGCTCGCACATAGGCGGTTGCAGGTTTAAATTTGCGTGCAAACCGCTTTGGTATATTTTTTAACGTTAGTTTAATGCTAAATTTATATAATTTAAGCAAGTTATATTTTAAGAGACGATTAAGAATGAAATGCGCTAAGCTTGGAGGCGGATAGAGTATGCAAGATTACGAATTATTGGATGTTTTGTCCAATAAAAGGGTTCTTTGCCTAGAGGACGAGCCCGGGATTTTAAAAAATATAATCGAATCGCTACAGCTGTTTTTCGGCGAAGTAGTGGGGGTTAAGGACGGGCTGGAGGCGCTTGATGAGGCGATGAGCGGTTCGTACGACGCACTGGTTTTTGATATCGGCGTGCCGCATATGGACGGGCTAGAGGTCGTTAAAAAGATCCGTGCTGCTGGTATCTCAGTGCCGATCGTGATACTTTCGAGCCACACCGAGCAGGAGTATCTGTGGCGGGCGGTGGAGCTTAAGATCACTAGATATCTGCCTAAGCCGTACGACAAAAATGCCTTTATAAAGGCACTGCAAGACGTCGCAGCGGAGCTGATAAATCACGCGCCGATATTTAGCATAAGCAGTGAGCTGAAGTATGATTTTGCCAAAAAGATCATCTACGTCAAAGACAGCGCCTGTCATCTTTCCAAAAGCGAGAGCAAGCTTTTGGAGTACTTCTTAGCGCGCAAAAATCAAACCGTAACCTACGAGCAGCTATTCGACTACATGTGGGAGTTCGAGCAGCCTAGCAAGGAGGCGATCAAGGCGATCGTCAAAGAGCTACGCCGCAAGATCGGCAAGGACGTGATCAAAAATTTATATGCGGTGGGGTATCTCTTTGAAGTATAAATTTAAATTTATCGTAGCGCTTTTCGTGCTGCTATATATCGTAATTACGGCTTTGGTTTTTAACTTCTACCGCGAGCTTGCGCTAAAGGACACGAGGCGCGAGGCGTTTTATATCCTAGATACGATGAATGCGGTGCGCGACTACGTCTCGACCGTGCAGCGCCCGCTAATAAACGAGCTTAAAGAAAAAAAGCTTCTAAGCGAGGATTTTTTTGATCCGAGGCTGATGTCCTCGACCTACATAACGCGCGAAATTTATAAAATTCAGCTCGCTAAAAATCACATCAACTACGACTACAAGCTCGTCGCTACCGATCCGCTCAATCCCGAGCACGCTGGAAGCGAGTTTGAGAATGAAATTTTAGAGGGCTTTAAAGAAAACAGATACAAAGAATACTCCAGAGTCATATATGATAAAGGTGGCGCCTCGTATCTTTTAAGCCTACCGATAACAAACTCCCAGCCTTCGTGCACCGAGTGCCACAGCATCAACGCAGCGCCTAAAAAGATGCAAGAGCTCTACGGAGATGTGGGGAATTTCAAAGGCGGCCTAGGCGATACGATCGCGATGATAAGCTTTAAAATTCCGATAAAAAGCATTCTGCTCTATCACACCAAAGAGTTCGTCGTTAGCGGCCTAAGCTTGCTTGTGGTGTTTTTGATCTGTATATTTTGTATCTATAAAATTCACAAAAAAAACGCGACTTTAAAGATGCAAACGCAGCTTTTACTGATAAATCAAAGCCGCCTAGCGCTAATGGGCGAGATGATCGGCAATATCTCGCACCAGTGGCGCCAGCCACTATCGCAGATCAGCTCTACGCTCATAAATTTAGAGCTTTATAGCGAGCGGGGCAAGCTCTCAAAAGAGAGGCTCGAAGGCGGCATAAAAGACGCGGGCGAGCAGGTAAAATTTATGAGCGATACGATCGAGGATTTTAAAAATTTCTTCAATCCGAACATGCCAAAGAAAGAATTTAACGCCAGCGAGGCAATCGAGCAGGCGCGTAAAATTTTAAACGCCTCGCTTAAAAAGCACGTCATCGACATAAGCGTGCGGGTAGAAGAAAATTTTACGCTTTACGGCAATGTAAACGAGCTCATCCAGGTGCTAATAAACATTATAAACAACGCAAAGGAGGCGTTTTTGGACGTGCCGCTTAAACGGCGCGAGATTAAAATTCGCTCATTTTTAAAGCAGGGCGAGCGAGTAATCACGATCGAAAATAACGCAAGCCGCATCGATGAAGCGCAGCTAGATAAAATTTTTGAGCCGCACTTTACGACAAAACAGCAGGGTAGCGGGCTCGGGCTATATATGAGCAAGATGATAATCGAAAAAAACGGAGGGAGCATAAGCGCTGCGAATTCCGACGAAGGCGCGATATTTACGATATCTTTTCGTTAAATTTAGACTTTATTAAATTTCTCCCTTTTTCACCCTTTTTTGTTGATATTATTTCGAGCGTAGAACTTTGCTAATTTAAAATTTCGATTTTCAAAGGAGGAGCCATGAAAAAATGGAATAAGATGCTACTAGGCGCGCTAGCCTGTATTAGCATTTTTGCCGCAGGAGCCTGTGCTGATGAAGGCATGGGGCATGAGATGGAAATGTCGCAAAAATCGCGCGACGTCATCGCAAATCCTAAGGGCACGTTGCAAAGCAGAGGCGTCATATCCTTGCAGGACTACGTCGTAGAAGAGCGAGAGATGTATGACTGGCTATTTAAAAATCACCCGATTTTTACCAAATACGGCGGTAAGACGGTCGGCAAGATGGATGTACATGACCGAGGTTTGGAGTGGCTTGCGGAAGGGCATGGATTTGACTTTTCAAAGGCTAGTAAAAGAGATGACGGCAAGGGCTATAGCTCTATGATGTATAGAATCCCTGCGGGATCTTCCTTGCAATTTCCGAATAAATTCATAGGTCCTGAAAAATGCGGCGAGTGCCACCCTGCGCAGTATGAGACATGGAGCAGATCGCGCCACGCCACTACTATCCGCTTCCCGGGCGAGCACCCGGAGGTTAATAACAACCTAACCGATCCGGTATTTAGCCCCGACACTGCGTCGATCCTTCCAAAAGGTATTACCCCTGACGTAATTTATGCGACTGTGGGACACCTAAGGACAAAATTTGGCTACGTAGATGCGTGGCTTCTACGCGGAACCTATCACGTAGAGGGCGGCTTGCTAAGAGATGGCACCGGTCAAATCGTAGCCGGTGGCAACCAATTCCAAAGGACTTGGGCGTTAAATTTAGACGATGAGACGGTCAAAAAGATCAAAAAGATCGTTCCGGAATTCCCGGGCACGCTTGAGGAATATGGCGATAACGGCGGTTACGTAAGAGGTCTTGCGTCGTATGCTGCGAAATACAAAAAATCGATGTTTTTCCAAGCAAACAGCTCGTATTGCGAAGTCTGCCACCCATTCAAATTCGACTTTAAAACTAAAAAAGAATTCTATGCTGCTTTGGGTAACGCAAAAGAGCTTCAAAAGCACACTATCTCCAAAGGTATCACCTGCGAAGAGTGCCATGGAGCGGGCGGTCACCTTGACGGCGCTACAAATTTTAGAACCTCAAACTGCGAACGCTGCCACCAAAGATTTAACTATAGCCCTGATTTAGCTCGTGCTAATCCGCTAAACAACGGAAATCCCGATCTATCTCTTAGCTCTAAATTTAAATCTATGGGACCAGGATGTGGCTCTGAGGGCTCACAATCCTACTTTACTGCTCACTACGAGAAGGGTATGCGCTGCGTAACCTGCCACGATCCGCACGATAACACCGGACCGGTAGTTGGCGATAAAACCGTCAAGGGCGTAAATTATAACTCCGAGCAGGGCTATTTGAGCGCGTTTTATACAAAGCCTAAGATCACAAAAGAGTGCAAAGATTGCCACCAAGAGCAAGCCTACATCGCCGCAAGAGCCGATACGCATAAAGACAATACCTGCGCATCTTGCCACATGCCGTTTATGATGAGCTGCGAGAACTTCTACGCTATTCAGTTCCAAGACAACGCGGGATTCGATACTCAAAGAAGATCGCACATCTGGAAGATCGACATTGATCCTGCTAGAAAATCTCTAGTCGCAGGCGATGCCGCTAAAGGTCCAAGAGATGCGAAAGATTGGCACTTCCAAAGAAATAAAGATGGACGAAATTTCGTCGATCTTATGTGGTCGTGCGCACGAACCTCGTGGGCGGATAAAGATATGCAAGATACCAAAGGCTGCCATAGCCCTGTCGTTTCCGAGCTAAAAGAGACGCTTCACTTCAAGAACCAAAAGCAGGTTTACGATGAGGTTATGGGCTGGCAAACTCCGATTAAGAGCGACTTCTCGCAAGTTAAGATCGGTATTCAAGGAATTTACTCTATCCTTGAGACTAAAAAGCTTAACTCCAGCGACAAAACTCGCGTTTACGAGCTAATAGAAAAAGCTCAAGATACCGTCGATCTTATCGAAAAAGACGGCTCATGGGGAATGCATGGCTTTAAATATACTAAGCAAAGGCTAGAGGCAGCTAAAGAGTATATCAAAGAGGCTCAAAGAATTTTAAATAATAATTTATAATTCTTTCGGGGTCGCGTAAGCTCGCGGCCCCGAAATTTAAAAGGCAAATGTATGCAAAAAAGACTAAAAATTTTCCTGCCTATCGTTTTGGCAAGCTGCGCGTTGGGCGTGAATTTAACTACGCAAGAACAAAAAGAATCTTATAGCATCGGAGCTTCTACCGGAAGCTATGTTTCAAACCAGCTGCATTCACAAGCCGCATTAGGCGTCAAGTACGACTTAGATGCGGTGATAGAGGGGTTTTTGGACGCTCTTAAAAAGCAGCAGAAGCTAAAAGATGAGGAAATTATTGCGCTTTTGAATCAAAGAGCCGATAAACTAAATAAGATCGTAGAAACAAATTCCAAAGCGGAGCTTGATAAAAATTTAAAAGCAGGCAAGGAATTCATGGCGAAAAATGCCAAAAATCCGGATGTTAAAACCACAAAATCCGGTCTTCAATATGAAATTCTAAAGCTAGGTATGGGCGAAAAGCCAAAACCTGAGAGCGTAGTGGTGATGAACTACAAGGCGTATTTGACGAACGGTAGCGTATTTGACGATACTTTCGCATCTAAAATTCCGGCGCATCTTTCTATGATAGGCTTAATCGACGGATTGCGCGAGGGATTGCTTTTGATGAATACGGGCTCGAAATATAAATTTACAATCCCTAGTAATTTAGCCTACGGCAACGTGGACGTAGATAGAATTCCTGCGGGTTCTGTGGTGATTTTTGAAGCCGAACTACTAAAAGTTTTAAAGCCCGGCGAGCTTGCCGATGCGGCCAAAAAGCTTAGCGAGAGCGAGGCTAAAAGTTTTCACGACGCGAACAAAACGAAGTAGTTTTGCTTAAATTTAGTCGGAGGAGAATATGCAAAAGCAAAGAAGAAATTTTATAAAATCCGCCGCACTCGGCTCTTTGGGGCTCGGCGCAATTGCCTCAAATTTACTTGCGCAAAGCGGCGACGGCGCGGATAAAAGCGCGCAAGACGCAAATGCGAGCGTTCAAAAGCAAGAGCCTAAAAAGCCACACTACGGCATGATATTCGATCAGAACAAATGCGTCGGCTGTACCGACTGCGAGATCGCCTGTAAAAAGGTAAATTTGGTCCCAAAAGGTCAAATGAGGCTTTTTATACAGGACAAAACCGATCCGCTAAATTTGAAAGAAAAGCGCTACGTTAGAGTATCTTGTCAGCAGTGCGAGGACGCGCCGTGCGTAAAAGTTTGCCCGACGAAAGCCTGCCACAAGGACGAAAAAACCGGCATCACGACGATGAATACCGACGATTGCATCGCCTGTAAATACTGCATCGTCGCCTGTCCTTACGACGTGCGCTTTATAAATCACGAAACCAAAGCCGCAGAGAGCTGCAATTTCTGCTTGGATACGAATTTAAAAGACGGCCACGAGCCTGCCTGCATCGAGGCGTGCAGATACGAGGCGATAGTGTTTGGCGATCTAAACGACGAGGGCTCGCACATCAGCAAGCTACTTCGCGTAAAAGATAGCCTGCGAATGCATCCTGAGTGCGGCACGAAGCCGAGCCTGCGCTATATTCCTGCGGTAAAACTAGGAGTGTGATATGAACGGAGCTATAAATTTTACTGCGACATTCTCGCACGGCGTTGAGTGGGGCTGGCCGATCGCGGTCTATCTTTTGCTAGCGGGTATGAGCGGCGGCGCTTTGATCGTCGCGATCCTCGTCAAATTTTATAAAAAACAGACCGAAAGCACGCCGCTATTTAAGGCCGCGTCGCTGCTATCTTTCGTAGCGATCTTGCTCGGTATGGTTTGTCTGGTAGCCGATTTAGAGCGACCGCTTCTTTTCTGGAAAATTTTGATTAATTATAACTTCACATCGGTTATGTCCGTGGGCGTGGCGGCGCTTTGCGTCTATATCCCGCTTAGCTTCATAGCTTGCCTTTATGCGTTTGAAGCTGATCTTGGCGGATTTTTATCGCGCAGACTTACTTTTTTAAAAGGGTTTTTTGCGCTCGTAATGAAAATTTTAAACGCGCTTCGCCCGCTACTTCTTGCGCTTACGCTAGTTTTTGCGGTCGCGATCTGTGCTTATACGGGCTTTTTGATCTCGGTTTTAGTTAGATTTCCTATCCTTAATACCGCCGTTTTGCCTGCACTTTTCGTGGCGTCGGGCTTATCGGCGGGTATTGCGGGCTCAAGCCTAATAGCCGCGCTTTTCTTTAAAGCTGAGCTGCACGGGGGCGATCTAAAAACCTTACATGCGGTCGAGTGGCCGGTTTTGGCGATGGAAATTTTACTAATCGGCATGATTTTCGTTTCGCTCATCACGGGCAGCGACGTGCAAAAAGCCGCCAGCGTCGCCTTTAGCGAAGGCGTTTACGCTCAGCTATTTTGGCTGGGCGTCGTGGGCGTAGGCTTTTGCGTACCGCTCGTTTTAAATTTCGCACTGGGCAAAAAGATCGCCCACACCGCATTTGCGTTCTACGCGAGCGCGCTTGCCAGCGTCATGGGCGTGCTGCTTCTTAGGATGTTTATACTATACGCGGGACAAACTTACGATATAATAATGTAAAACTGCGGAGGGTTAATGAGCGCGCTAAAAATATTAAAATTTTTCATCTCTTACAAGTTCGCGCTCTGCCTCCTTTTTATTCTAGCCGCAGGTGCCGGCGTCGCAACCTTTTTAGAGAGCATTTACGATACGCAAACTGCTAAAATTTTAGTCTATGAGGCGCGCTGGTACGAGTGCGTCATGGGTGCGGCGACGCTGAGCCTGCTCGGCATTATAATTAAAACCAAAATGTGGCGCCGCTTCGGTTCATTCGTACTTCATGCGGCATTTATCGTCATCTTTATCGGCGCGGCGCTGACGCGCTATTTCGGCACCGAGGGCGTGCTGCACGTAAGGGCGGGCGAGAGCGAAAGCGAGATGGTAAGCGTCAAACCATACTTGCAAATCCGCACGCAAGACGCGCTGTTTGAGCATCCGTTAAATCTGTCTCAGATCGGCGATAACGATTTTAGCTTCACGCAAAATATAAATTTCAAAAGCTTCACCGTCAAATTTAGCTCCTACAAACCCGCGCCCAAAGGCGAGCAGGGCACGCTTGCGGTCAAGGCAGGCTTTGAGGGCGGAAACGAGCAAGAAGCGCAGCTGCGCGGCGGCGCGGGCTGGCTGGGTGAGCCTAAAATTTTAAACTTTGACGGCGAGGAGATAATGCTAAGCTGGGGCTCCAAACTCATAGAGCTTCCGTTTGCGGTAAAGCTTTTGAAATTTAAGCTCGAGCGCTACCCGGGCTCGCAAAGCCCGTCATCCTACGCCAGTGACGTTGAAATTTTAAAAGAGGGCAAAAGCGCGGGGGAACATGAAATTTATATGAACCACCCGCTAAACTTTGACGGCTTTAAGCTCTTTCAGTCCTCCTACGACACCGACGAGCTGGGCACGGTACTAGAGCTTAATCGCGATCCGGGTAAAATCCCCACTTATTTCGGCTATTTCCTACTTTGCGTCGGATTTATCGGCAATATTTTTACCGCGGGCAGCAGGTTTAAAAAGCTAGCTAAATTTATCAAAAACAATGCGCCCGCCGCGCTTTTTTTGATCGCGCCGCTTTTTTTCAGCATTGAGCTTTGCGCCGCGGATGAAAACTATCTAGCAAACCTTAAAGCCAACTCGCGCGTTCATGCAAACGGCGCGTTTGCAGAGCTTTTGGTGCAAGATTACATGGGCAGGATAAAGCCGCTTGGCACCGAAGCAAGCGAGATCGTAAATAAAATTTCGGGCACGGAGGGGCTTTACGGTTTAAGCGCCGAGCAGATGATCCTAGGAATGAGCCTAAATCCCGCGTTCTGGCGCGATCAAAAGATCATCAAGATCAAAAACGACGAGATCAAAAAGATGCTAGGCTCGGCGCCACAGGAGCGATATGCGAGCTTTAATTCGGTCTTTGATGAAAACGGCAACTACAAGCTCGCGCGCGCCGTGGACGAGGCGAATGAAAAAAGCGCCTCGCGCCGCGGCGTACTCGATAACGAGCTGATTAAATTCGACGAGCGGCTAAATATCGCGTATCTGACCTTTAGGGGGGTGTTTTTTAAATTTATTCCCGTGCCCAACGACCCGCAAAACACCTGGCTCTCGCCGAACGACGCCTTTGCGGATTATAGGATCGCGCCGCAGATCAAAGGCGTACTAAATGACTATCTAAACGGCTTGCAAGACGGAATTTCGGATAATGATTGGGCTAAAGCGGATGCAGCGTTAGCGGAGCTGAAAAACTACCAAAGAGCGACCTCGGAAGCTATTCTTCCAAGCGTTAGCCGCGTCAAGGCTGAGGTGTTTTACAACAAAGCTTCGGTTTTTAAAAAGCTCGTTTATTGCTATATGATCCTAGGCGGCGTAGCTCTAATATTGGCGCTTTTGGGCGCACTTTGCGGCAAGCGCTTTGTGCTCGCGCAAAAAATTTTATTCGCAGCCTTTGCCGCAAGCTTTGCGGCACATACCTTCGCGCTTGCGTTGCGCTGGTACGTCGCGGCTCACGCGCCGTGGAGCGATAGCTATGAGTCGATGATCTACATCGGCTGGTCGGCGGCGCTTGCAGGGATCATATTTTTTAGAAAGTCCCTACTCACGCTAAGCGCGAGCTGCCTGCTAGCCAGCATCGTGATGCTAGTAGCGCATATGAGCTTTGTAAATCCGCAGATTACTAACCTCGTGCCGGTGCTAAAGTCGTATTGGCTTAGCATCCACGTCTCGGTTATCACGGCTAGCTATGGATTTTTGGGGCTTAGCTGCCTGCTTGGGCTTTTGGCTCTTGTTTTGATGGCGCTTAAAAACAGCGCCAATCGCGAGCGGCTCAATGCGCAGATCAGATATATAACGGCGATCAACGAGATCAGCCTCATCGTGGGGCTTTCGATGCTGACGCTCGGAAATTTCTTCGGCGGCGTGTGGGCGAATGAGAGCTGGGGGCGATACTGGGGCTGGGATAGCAAAGAGACCTGGTCGTATGTCTCGATCATCGTCTATGCGATCGTGCTGCATCTAAAGCTTATCCCGAAGCTCGGCTCGATCTATGTTTATTGCGTGAGCTCGACGCTCGCGTATAGCTCGATCATAATGACCTATTTCGGCGTAAATTTCTACCTCACCGGCATGCACTCTTACGCCGCGGGCGATGCGCCGCAGATACCCGCGCCGTTTTATTGTATAATAGCGGCGGTCTTTTTAATAATCGCTCTTGCTTTCAGAGGCAGGGACGTAAAAACGATATAAAGGAGTAAATTTGAAAAAATTTCTAATAGCGTTAGCCTTGGCTGCCGCGGCAAACGCGGGCTTTATCAGCGAGGGCATTCAGGCACAGCAAAGCGGCGATCATAAAAAACTCGCAGAAATTTACGAGCGAGCGTGCGGTTTGGAAAATAAAGCTTCGGGATGCTATAATCTAGCCGTTTTGTATTTTGAGGGCACCGGCAACGTAGAGAAAAATTTCGAAAAAGCGATCAGCCTCTACGAGAAAGCGTGCAGCGCTAAATTTGCGCTTGCGTGCAACAATCTAGGTTATATCTACGAAAGCGGCAACGGCGCGGATCAAAATTTTACCAAAGCCGCGGCTTATTACGAAAAAGCCTGCAAAGATAACGAAGGCTGCACCTCGCTCGGGCTTTTATACGCAAACGGCGCCGGGCTCGCAAAGGACGTTGTTAAGGCGGCGAGCCTTTATGAGAAGGCCTGCACCTACGGCGATATGATGGGCTGCAATAACCTGGGCTATCTGTATCTGAAAGGCGAGGGCGTGCAGCAAAGCTTCGCAAAGGCTAAAATTTTTTACGAAAAGGCTTGCAGCGGCGACATCGGCATCGGCTGCAACAATCTAGGCTATCTATACGCCTTCGGGCAGGGGGTAGAGCAGGATTATAAGCAGGCAAAGCAGCAGTATGAAAAAGCGTGCAACCTCGGTCACTTCGACGGCTGCAATAACCTAGCCATAATGTATGCCGAAGGAAAAGGAGTGAAGTCCGATAACGCCAAAGCAAAAGAGTTTTTCAAAAAAAGCTGCGACGGCGGCATCAAGATGGGCTGCGAGAATTTGGAATTTTTAAATTCGATTAGTAAGTAGATTTAAAACATCAAATTTTTAAGGAGACAGTATGATTTTACGTTCGTTTTTAGCTTCGGCTGCGCTCGTCGCGTTCGTTTTCGGTGCCTCGATGGACGGGGCCAATAAACCGGCAAAGCCTATGTTTCAAAGCGTGGATCCTAGCAAGGCTACGCTTGTAGGAAGCGGCGAGGGCAAAGAATACTGCGCCGTTTGCGGAATGAATTTGGTTAAATTTTATAAAACCAACCACGTTTGGAACGGCAAACAAGTAGCTTCTCTGCACTGCTTGTACGAGCTAACGGAGGGAAAAATTCCAAGCGATGCGCAGGTCGTCGATACGAAAAATCTAAATTTGATCGACGTAAATAAAGCCTTTTACGTCGTGGGCAGCAAGGTTAAAGGTACGATGAGCCGCAATAGCAAATACGCCTTCTCAACCGAAGCCGATGCGAAAGAATTCCAAGCCGAAAACGGCGGCGAGATAGTAAACTTTGCCAAGGCCTATGAGATTGCGGGGCAGGACTTCGCGGGCGATAACAAGATGATCAAAGCCAAGCGCGAGGGCGGCGTTTACGCGCACGGTAAAGAATTTTACGAAACAAACTGCGCTAAAACGGATGCCAAAAGCTTCAAAGCCATCTCCGAGCTCAAAGCTCATCTCAAAAATGTTTGCGACGCAAAAGGCGCAAACAAGGAGCCTGAGTACGACAAACACCTGCAAGCCGCGGCGCTGTATCTATGGGATGCGCCGGCAGATTTAGGCAGCAGCGGTAAAGATGCAAAGGCGAAAAAGGCTGAAAAGATCGTCGTGCCCGAGGGTGCTAAATGCCCGGTCTGCGGCATGCTAGTGGGCAAAAACCCTAACTGGGCGGCGATGATAGAGGTTCAAGGTGGCGAGAATTTGTATTTTGACGGCGTGAAAGATATGATGAAGTACTACTTCCAAAAGGGCAAGGGCTTTGATAAAATTTACGTAACCGACTACTACAAGCTTCATAAGATCGATGCTAAAAGTGCCTTTTTCGTGCTCGGCTCCAACGTCTTAGGACCGATGGGCGACGAGCTCATTGCGTTTGATAGCGAGAGCGCGGCTAAGACCTTCGCTAAAGATCACGGAGGCAAGAGCGTACTTAAATTTGATGAAATTCAAGAGAGTGTAATAGAAGGGCTATGAGGCTCATTTGCGTTTTAATTATCTTTTTTGCCGCCCTTTACGCGCTCATCGCGGTGCATTATGTAAGCTTTGATCGCGCAAAGGGCGAGCAGTGCCTGCAAAAGCTCGCGCGCGAGATCAAGGACGTGCGGCTCTCGAGCAGCTTTAAGAGCAAAGCCTACGCGGAGTTCGTCTATGATAAGTAAAAATTTCATCGACTACTCCGTAACTCTGCTGCGAAAAGATAGAGCCGATCACGCTTTTAGCTTCGCGATCTTTGCATTTATCGTTTTTATTTTAAGCTCGGTGCTTTTTATCTCGGGCTCCATTCAAAACGATCTTGAAAAGGTCATCAAACTCAGACCCGACATCGTCGTAGAGGCTCTGCGCGCGGGCAAACGCGATCTGATGCACGACGGCTATATCTACGATATCTCCAAAATCGCGGGCGTCAGCGAAGTGCAGGGCGCCGTGGACGGGATGTATTACTTTGCTCAAAAGCGCGTTTGGTTTCATATCGTAGGCGACGAAAGCCTGAGCGAAAATGAAATGATCGTAGGCGAGGGGGTAAAGGCGGCGATGGGCGAGTGGTACTATGAGGATGAATTTCACTTCTTGACCGAACAGCGCCTAATCGCGATTAAGATTAATAAAATTTCGCCGCACGAAAGCAGCATCGTCTCAAACGACGTGATCTATCTCAACCCCGATACCGCGCGCGAGGTGCTAAGCCTGAAGGAGGGCGAATACACCAAGCTCTACGTAAGCGTGCCCAACCCCAACGAAGTAAGCGAAGTAGCGCTTAAGATCGTAAATTTATACCCCAACACGCAAGCCCTTAGCGCGGAGGACGCGGTGGCAGAAGTGAGGCATCTGTATTATTACAAGGGCGGGATCTTTATGGTGCTTTACGCTGTGGCGATGATCTCGTTTTTCATCTTGCTGAAAAATCAAATTTCGCTCGCATACGGCGAGAAGAAAAAGGAGATCGCGATCTTGCGCAGCATCGGCTTTTGTATAAAGGACATCATCGCGATGAAATTTATCCAAAATTTCATCGTCTCGCTAAGCGCTTATCTACTCGGCGTCGCGGGCGCTTATGCTTATGTTTTTATCCTGGATGCGCCGCTTCTGCGCGATATATTCTTAGGCGGCGAGCTGCGAAATTTCATCACCTTCACGCCGGCGGTAAATTTTAATATGCTCTTTTTGATCTTCGTCTTTAGCGTGATCCCGTTTTTGGCGTTCGTCATCATCCCATCCTGGCGCATCGCTATAGGCGATATGAGCGAGGCGGTCAAATGAGCAAGATAGAGATCAAACAGCTTTTTAAAATTTACAACGAGGGCAGGGCGAATGAGTTTCGCGCTTTAAAAAATATAAGCTTAAGCGTCGAGGAAGGGCAGATCGTAATCTTAAAAGGGGTCAGCGGCAGCGGCAAAAGTACGCTTCTATCCATCATAGGCGCGCTTGCTAAGCCTAGCAGCGGCGAGGTTTTAGTTGACGGCGCAAACGTCTCCAAGCTCGCCGATATTGAAAGCTCCGCGTATCGCCACAAAAAAATCGGCTTTATCTTTCAGTCTTTCAACCTGCTTGAGGCGCTTAGCGTCTATAAAAACGTCCTTGCGCCGCTTAGCCTTGAGCGGCTGAGCAGGGATGAGCTTGGCGCGCGCATAGATGAAGCGATGCAGATTGCTAATATCGCGCATAAAAAAGATCAGATCGTCTCGAGCCTCAGCGGCGGCGAGAAGCAGCGCTGTGCCATCGCTAGGGCGCTCGTGATGAATCCGCAGATCATCTTGGCCGACGAGCCGACGGCAAATTTAGACAAACAAAACTCGCTCGGTTTCATCGAGATGCTCTCAAAGCTCAAAGAGCTTAAAAAGACCGTTTTGATCGCGACGCACGACATACTCTTCGACGAGTTAAGTTTCGTGGATCGATACGTGTTTTTAAAAGACGGAGAAATTTCAGCATGAGCGTATTTTTATCGGGTAGCGTGATCGCGTTTTTGGCCGTAGAACTGATCGTAATAGCGCTGATGGCGATCTCGCAGTTTCATATCGTGCGGATCATGCGTTACTGGGACTTTAACGCTACCTCAAATTTACAATACTCCCTGGAGAAAAGAAACTATCTCATCAACACCATTTTGTTCTTCACGATAGCGTGCAAGATCATTTTGTTTATATTTTTCGCGCTCTGCTTAAATGAGCTCTCTTCAATCGTGCCCGGCGCGATGTGTTCCGCGGGCGTCGTGGGTTCGAACCGCTACGGCAACATTCTGCTGCTTTTAAAAATTTTACTGATCTTCGGCTTTGGGCTCTGGCTTATTTTAAACAGCCTCGATCTTAAAGCGGGCAAATTTCCCTATCTAAAGCGCAAATACCTGATCTTTACCATCCTTTTTACGGGCGTTTTGGCGGAGTTTATTTTAGAAATTCTATTTTTTACCAATATCCCGCTGCGCGTGCCGGTGTTTTGCTGCTCGGTCGTATTTCGCGCGCCGAAGCTCCCGTTCGGCTATACGCAGGCGCTTTTGGCGACCTTTTTCTACGCGATATTGGGCGCCATTTTGATCTTAAATTTCTTAAAGCAGTCGATGGCGAGCTTTGCTCTGAATTTGCTCTTTTTGTTCGTCGCATACTACGCGATCACCTATTTTTTCGGGCTTTACGTTTACGAGCAGCCCAACCATAAATGCCCGTATTGCATGCTTTTGAAGGATTATTACTTCGTCGGCTATGCGATCTGGGGCTCGCTGTTTTTGGGTATATTTTTCGGCATCGTGCCGTTTTTAACGGAGCTCATCACCAAGCGCGCCTACACCCACCTGCTTAAATACTCCTCGTTCTGGCTCATTCTAAACGCGCTCATCTGTAGCGCCTACGTCGTCAAATACTACTTCGTACGGGGCGCGCTGCTATGATTAAGAAAATTTTTGCCGCGGTTTTGCTCGCCTGTGTGATGGGACTGCTCATATCGTCCATGGATATAGGCGAATCCAAAATTTCCGTGCGTCACGGCAACACCGATAAGAAGCCGCTGCAGATCGAATTCGGCAAATATCTATGCCATGAGAGCGGCACGGTGATAAACGATCTGTACAACACCGCTCAGGCCGTTATGCCAAACGGCGATACATATTTTTTCAACGACATCGCAAACGTCTTCATGTGGCTGATGCGGCAAAAAAACAGAGATGAGATCGTGGTGTGGGTTTATTCGCAAGACACCGAAAAATACATCATCGCCAAGGACGCCTGGTACTCGCGCGTCGAGATCACGCCGATGGGCTACGGTTTTGGCGCATATGAGTTTCACAACTACGGCAGGAGCGACTACTACTACGACGAGATCGTGCTGTGCGCCGCGCGCGGCGAAACGCTGCTAAATCCGCTCATAAACATCCTGCTTTCGGAAAATAAAATTTAGCCTCGCGACGGATCGGAAAATGAAATTTAGCCCCTCGATGGATCGGAAATAAAATTTAGCCGTGTGGCAGGTAGGAAATAAAATTTAATCCCGCAGCGGGCGCGACTTGTCGCAGATACGGCCGCCGCGTAAATTTTACCTGCGCTTGCCGCTTTTATTAAATTTTGCTCGCTACCGCTTTCGTTAAATTTAGCTCGCGTCCGAGTTTGCGTTCGCACGCAATTATTAAATTTGCTCGTATTTGCCCAAGCTCGCGCCCATTCGTATTCATTGAAATTTAGCCCGCCCGCACCAAAACCCTCACTCGTCCGCTCTCATGGAATTTAGCTCGCATTTGCCTGGGCTCACATCGGCTTGCTCGTTAAATTTGACCCGCCCGCACCGCTTGCTCGTGTCTGCCGCTTCGTCCGTGCCGCCTATCAGTTTAAAATTCCAAGCCGCACTCGCTCGTTAAAATTTTGAATTTACCCGCTCGCTTAAAATTTCATGTTTGTCCGCACGTTTCAAATTTTAAAGCTGCACCGCGCTTTTTAAAATTTCAAGTCGTAATCGTCTATGTTCGCTACATAAAATTTTATCTCGCTCTCGCCGTTTGCGTTAAATTTGGCTCGCGTCTGTTTGGACGTCGCCGCTCGCGCGATCAATAAATTTATATCAATACGGGCGCCGAAATTTTAAGCTATAATGGCGCCAAATTCCACATTAAAGGAGCGAAAATGAGCGAAATTTTAGATCAGACGCTAGAGTATGCGAAAGAAATTTTAGGCGCCCAGGCGCTGGATCTTAAGATAGAGCGCGCGGTCGTGGGGCTGTTTTTTAGCGGCGTGAAGCTGCAAGGAGGCGCGTGCGGGCTTAGCTATACACCGCTAAAGTCCCTATCGGGCGCCGTTTGCTGCCCCTCGCAGGCAAGCGCGATGCCCGATTCGGGCAATATCGCAGGCAAGAGCGTTCGCTATCTGCTGCGCGACCTAAACTCCGCCGCGCCGCTTAAAAAGACGCTCGCGCTCGCCGCGCTAAATGCGCTCGGCAGGGCGTGTTTTGATAAAATCACCGCCGATTACGATGTGAAATTCGGTGCCGATCCCTTTGATGGGCTGCGGATCGAGCGCGGCAGCTTTAGCGTCATCGTGGGCGCGCTGGTGCCCTACATCAAGACGCTGATGAAAAATGGCGCGGATTTTAAAATTTTAGAGCTCGACAAAAGCACGCTTAAAGAGGCGGAGCTGCCGTTTTACCTGCCCGCAAGCGAGGCCGCAAGCGTCGTGCCGCGCGCAGATAATGTGATAATCACGGCTACGACGCTCATCAACGATACGCTCGATGGACTTTTACGACTGAAAAAAAGCGGCGCCAAGCTCGTGCTCGTGGGGCCCACCACGCCGCTACTGCCGCGGGCGCTGTTTGAGCGCGGCGTGGACTTTGCGGGAGGCACGCTCGTGCGGGATGCGGACGCGGTGCTCGATATCATCGCGCAGGCGGGCTCGGGGTATCATTTTTTGGGTAAATTTGCCGATAAAATCACGATCTGTAGGGGCTAGTGCGCGGATTGAAATTTTAAAATTTGCGCGCAAAGGACTTTGCTGCGAATTTTTATAGATCTACGCGAACGTTTTAAGAAGTCTTTTTTAAAAAACGATGTAAAATGTCCGCTTTAGAAATGAGAGGAGCTATAGATGAATAGCAAAAGACGAAATGCGATGAAATTTAGCTTGGCGTGCGCAGCTTCGCTACTTTGCGTCGGTACCGCCTCGTTTGGGGTGAGCTTAAATTCGAAGGAGAAAAATATGCAAAAGTGCGTCTATATCGTGCACGGCTATGATGCTTCGCCTAAAAGCCATTGGTTTGCATGGCTTAAAGGCGAGATCGAAAAATCGGGCGCGAGGGCGGAAATTTTAGCGATGCCTACGCCTGCGCACCCAAGGCTTGATGAGTGGCTGAAAACTCTACGCGAAAGCGTAAAATTTGAAGGCGAAGTTTATCTGGTCGGACACAGCCTCGGCTGCCCTACAATCTTAAATTTCTTACAAAGCAGTGCCGCAAGCGGCGCAGTAGAGGGCGTAGTGCTGGTCTCGGGGCTTGCAAAGCCGCTTAGCGATCCGCAATTTAAAATTTTAGACGAGTTTATGGATAAAGGCTTTGATTTTGAGCGCATAAAAGCCGCCGCAAAACAGCGCGCGGTGGTTGCCGCAAAGGACGATTATATCGTGCCGTTTAGCTTCAGCCGCGAGTTAGCGGGGCAGATCGATGCTAAGTTTTACGAGGTGGAAAAAGGCGGGCATTTTTTGGATAGAGACGGCTTTACGAAGTTTGATCTTGTGTATGAAATTTTAGAAAAAATGATGAAGCTAAAGAGCTAGGCTTCGGATAAACGCGCCCACTCGGTTTTTTGCTTTTGCGTTCGCCGCTCGCATTTTTCTCTGCCGAAGCTCGGATTTGCTTTGCGGCTAAGATAAGGGTCTCGTCTTTAGCTCAAAGTTCGCTGCCCGCATAAATAAATAGATAAGCCCGCGGTGCAATTGCCGTTTGCAAAAGCAAGTTCCGCGCCGTTTTAAAATTTTGCAAACGCCGTAGCGACGATAAGCGCGTTTTATATAAATTTCAAAAAGCGGCGGCTAGTGAGAATTTTATCCGTTCACGAAATTTTGTCCGCGGCGAAATTTCACACTCGGTTTGTGCGAGCTAAATCCGTGTTCAAGCCCATGCTGCGTAGGAGATAAAATTTAGCGGGCGCGGCGGAGCTTTTTCGACGACGAAATTTTAAAATTTTAAGGCAAGCGAGATGAGCTAAATTTTAAATAGCGCCCAGCTTGCGAGGGCTAAATCCGCACCTAAGTCCGTATCGCGCGAGAGATAAAATTTAGCGGGCGCGAAAGGCGGATAAGTTTAGTTTTTCTTTTCGTTAAACATATACGAAATCACAAAAACGATCAGGCAAACGGGCGTGAACGCAAATGCAAACGCCACGCTCCAGCCGGCGGCACGCTCGCCCCAAAAATACCCCGCCGCGAGGCATGCCAAAAACCCGCCGTAAA
>CAURGM010000021.1:0-29362 GCA_963524395.1 uncultured Campylobacter sp. | reverse complement strand
TTTTGGAATTTTTGGAATTTTTGGAATTTTTGGAATTTTTGGAATTTTTGGAATTCCGCCGCCGCGACTTAAAATTTTGGCAGCGGAATTTAGAAAGCTTTGAGAGCTTTAATAGCCCGCGCAAGGCTAAATTTAAACTTTACACGGTTAGCATTAGAATTCGTACGCTCGCGCGAAGAATTTTACAACTTATAGTTTGCTCGCGTTTTTGTCTAGATACTCTGCGACGCCCTTAGGGTCTGCTTTCATCCCTGCGTCACCTTTGTGCCAACCTGCAGGGCAAACCTCGCCGTGCTCGTTGGTAAATAGCATCGTATCGACCATGCGAAGCATCTCGTCGATATTGCGGCCGAGTGGTAGGTCGTTGATGACGGCGTGGCGGACGGTGCCGTCTTTATCGAGTAGGAAGCTGCCGCGAAGCGCTACGGCGTTGCCGAACAGCACGTCGAAACTGCGCGCGATGTCCTTCGTAATGTCTGAGACGAGTGGGAACTGCACTTTGCCGATACCACCTGCGTTTACCGGAGTGTTTTTCCACGCAAGGTGGGTAAACTCGCTATCGCAGCTAACGCCGATAACTTCGATGCCCTTGGATTTGAAATCTTGATATCTGTGATCGAATGCGATGATCTCGCTCGGGCAGACGAAGGTAAAATCTTTTGGATAAAAGAATACTACTGCGCCTTTTTCACCGATATTTTTATAGAGGTTGAAATCCTCGACTATCTCGTTGTTGCCTAAAACAGCGCTTGCCGTAAAATCAACGGCTTTATTGGTTACTACCATGTTATTTCTCCTTGTTAATAAAATTTATGATGGCGATTATACATTTTAAACCTTTAGATTTGCTGAAATTTGATGAAAATTTTTATATAATAAATTTTATTTACTTGATAATATTAGATTTTATCATTTTTTAAATTTAGTATGTTATCATTACTCCACATTTTTTGATAAAGGAGAAAAAATGGCTGTAAAAATCACCGATATTTGCATTAGCTGCGGCTCATGTATCGACGAGTGCCCGGTAAATGCGATCGTGGACGATAGCGATAACCCAAGCGGCGAGGATAGCTACTACGTATACGCGGATAAATGCGTCGAATGCGTGGGTTACAACGACGAGCCAGCTTGCGCTAGCGCCTGTCCGACCGACGGCTGTATCGTCTGGAGCGACATCGTAGCTGGCCAACCTAGCAGGGATAGTATAGGTGCGGATCTGCGCAGCGGAGATACCCCGGTATTTGCTTAGCAGATAAAATTCCGCGATCAAATGCGCGGAATTTTAATTCGTTCAATCCTTAAATAAATTTTAACCTATTTTTCGATACAATCCGCCTTTCACTTTAAGGAGATTATATGCAGCAAACGCTTTCTATTATTAAGCCTGATGCCGTTAAAAAGGGCGTTATCGGTAAAATTATCGATCGTTTCGAAAGCCACGGACTAAGAATCGCAGCGGCTAAAAAATTATGTCTAAGCGCCGAAGATGCGGGTAAATTTTATGAAATTCACAAGGATCGCCCTTTTTATAAGGATCTGATTGAGTTTATGACTAGCGGCCCGGTGGTCGTAATGGTGCTAGAAGGCGATGATGCCGTAGCTAAAAATCGCGCGCTAATGGGCGCTACCGATCCGAAAAAAGCCGATAAAGGCACGATCAGAGCAGACTTTGCGGACAGCATCGATGCTAATGCCGTTCACGGCAGCGACAGCCTAGAAAACGCAAAAACCGAGATCGCATTTTTCTTTGCAAAAAGAGAAATTTGCTAAGAGTGCCACGTGAAGATCGCTTTTGCTAAAATTTCCGCCGCGCCCGTGCCGTTTGAAATTTCGCAAGACAGGCTTAAGCTCAGCGGAAATTTAAAACGAAAAGACTCTAAGTTTATCGAGTGCAAGGGCGAAATTAAGGGTAAAATTCCATACATTTGCGATCGCTGCGGTAAAGAATTTGATCTTGAAGTGAGCGAGAGCGTAAATTTGCTTTTAAGCGAGGGTGTTTTTAACGACGAAAAGCACGAGAGCTTGGATGTGATGGAGTTTTTCGGCGCCGAAGTTGATGTGGATGAAATTTTAAGAAGCGAAATGGAAGCTTTTAAAAGCGACTATTTTTATTGCGAAGAATGCAAGAACTAAATTTATAAAGGAGAAAAAAATGGCAGTTCCAAAGCGAAGAGTTAGTAAAACTCGTGCGGCAAAAAGACGCACTCACTACAAAGTGACCCTTCCGATCCCCGTCAAAGATAAAGACGGAAGCTGGAAAATTCCGCATAGAATAAACAAAACTACGGGCGAATATTAATCCGATGATTTCCGTTGCTATAGACGCGATGGGCGGTGATTTCGGCTGCGAGCCGATAATAAACGGGGTCGTAGATGCGCTGCGAGAGCGTAAATTTAATGCATTTTTGGTAGGCGACGAAGCGCAAATCAAGCCTTTTATTCCACAAGATCAAGGCTTTGAGAAATATATTACTTACGTAGCTGCAAGCGAAGTCTTTGAGATGAAAGAGGGCGCAACCGACGCTCTCAAACGCAAAGAGAGTAGCATCTTTAAAGCGGTCGATCTAGTAAAAGACGGCACTTGCAAAGCCGTGGTATCGGCAGGACATAGCGGCGCTACGATGAGCCTTGCTACGCTTCGCATAGGAAGGCTCAAAGGTATCTTGCGCCCGGCGATTGCTACGCTGATGCCAAATTCCATAGGCGGTCGCACGCTTGTGCTAGATGTGGGCGCTTATGTGGATTGTAAGCCTGAGAATTTATTTCAATTCGCGATTATGGGCGAAGCATATGCCAAGGAGATTATGGGATTAAACGCACCACGCATCGGCTTATTATCTAACGGCGAGGAGGATAGTAAAGGCAACGAGGTAACAAAAGAAACCTTTCATATGCTTAAGAAGATGCAAAATTTTATCGGTAATGTCGAAGGCAATCAAATTTTTGACGGCTCCGTGGATGTCGTAGTTTGCGACGGATTTATCGGTAACATTATGTTAAAATCCAGCGAAGGCGTCGCGAGCGCTATAGGCAAACTTATTAAAAACGAAACTAAAAAATCTCCGATTGCTATCGCTGGCTCCATTTTGATGAAACGCGTCTTTAAAATTATCAAAAAAAGTACGGATTATGACGAATACGGCGGCGCGCCACTTTTAGGCGTTAAAGAATGCGTAATCATAAGCCACGGCAAAAGTACCCCGAAAGCCGTTAAAAACGCGATCTTCCAGGCGCTTAAATTTGCAGATTCTAAAATCAACTCCGCGATAGAAAGCGAAATTTCTTCAAACGAGCAAAAATGAAAAAAGCCTCGATGATCTCGATCGCAGCATACGCGCCGAGTCAAATTTTAACCAATTTCGATCTTGAAAAAATGGTTGAAACGACTGATGAATGGATTGTCAAGCGAACAGGCATTCATGAGCGCCGCATCGCAAAAGGCGAAACCACTAGCGATCTAGGCGTGAAAGCGGCTTTAAAGGCGATCGAGCGTAGCGGGTTGCAAAAAAACGAGATCGATGCCATAATCTGCGCCACGATCTCGCCTGATTATTTCTGTATGCCCTCGACCGCGTGCGTCATCGCAAATAAACTGGGCTTAAATTTCGGCATCACAGCATTTGATATAAATGCCGCCTGTACGGGCTTCATCTATCTTTTGGAGCTCGCAAAATCCTTCATCGAAAGCGGCGCCAAAAAACACGTGCTAATAATCGGCACGGAAAAGCTAAGTTCGATAGTCGATTGGAGCGACCGCGCTACGTGCATACTTTTCGGCGACGGCGCAGGCGCTGCGGTTATCGCGGCGCGCGACGATAACGAAATCATCGACATTCATACCGCTAGCGACGGCAGCAAGGGCGATCTTCTCATCACTGCAGCCCCGGGTAGCGTCAATCCACTCAGCCAAAAAATCATCGACGAAAAGCTGGGCTTCATGCAGATGGCGGGGCGCGAGGTCTTTAAAATCGCGGTACCGACGCTTAGTAACGACGTCGTGGAGATTTTGGCGAAAAATAAAATTTCGCCCGAGCAGGTCGATCTTTTCATCCCGCATCAGGCTAATTTACGCATTATCGAGGCGGTCAAGGCGAGATTAGAATTTAGCGACGAGCAGTGCGTGCTTACGATCGGCAAATACGGCAACACCAGTTCCGCGTCAATCCCTATGGCGATAAATGACGCTTACGAGAGTGGCAGACTCAAAAACGGCTCGCTTATGCTTTTGGATGCGTTCGGCGGCGGCTTTACCTGGGGTAGCGCGCTTTTAAAATTCGGCGGCAAGAGCATAAACTAGCGCTTTTTAAATTTTATTATCTTTGAATTTCGCCATATTTAAGAGTTAAAATTCCAAGCTTATTTACAAAACTAATTTTAAATTTATATTTATTCTGAGCTAGGTTTCAAAATTTTAAAATGAAGCGTTTGCGATTAAAAGCATATTATTATGATCTTGGGTAGTTTGCATATCGGCTTCTGCTTGAAGATGGTAAAACGACATTAGTCTGAGGTTGCTGCTTTTTGGCGACGGGCTTTTAGAATATAAAAGAAATCAAATATGATAGCCTAAATGGGCATTACTTTCAGCTGATTCTATACATTAACGGCTTGTAATTAGCTGCAAAGCTCGGTAAGTATTTTATGGCGGCGTATGGTGGATCTTTTTAGCGACCTACATATAGGCTGTAGAATAAAATTCAAATACCAAAACGCTTACAACAGCAAGCAACAAATTGCCTTAGATTTGAAATTTAGCATAAATGCCGGTAAATTTAAATCAAATACTACGAATGGAACAATAAAGGACGCTATGTTATGAGTGCAGGAGCGTCGTATCTATATTGGGTTCGTTAAAACCTCCAGTTATCCCATCTCTCCGCTATACAATATACTCTAAAAAAGAGATAGGAAATTAGTTATCTCTATATAGATAGCGGCGAGCCGGAGGGCGCGTTCACATCAGCTGCATACTAAAGCGGTTAATGCACTTAGTTTTAGTGTGAAAACTACAGCGATTTATAGGTTTGATGATATGCCTAGCTCAATGCCATTGTAAGCATTGGGAAATTTTGCACGAAATATCATCTTGCAGTTATGGATGACAGGTATTAAAGCATATTATCAAGGCAATTTTTTATAAATTTTAAGTTCAAATTCCATTCGGATAAAATTTCGATTATTTTTTAGAAAGCGATCTAAAATTATTTAAAATTTCCCCGTTAACTTGGACTATCTAGCGTTTTGTTCGTGCGCCAGGTTTAAAATTTTAAATAACGTAAAATCCCAAATTCTCGTGTTTAAAGATAATTTTTCTGATCTCTTTTAGTAAGCTGAGCGAGGCTTCGATTTCGACGCGGCGGGTGCTGACACTCTCGACGTTTGCGCCTACGCTTACGCCTTTTGCGAGGGCGTATTTATAGATGAAATCAAACATCTCTGCGCACAGTGTTGTTGAACTTTGCAAGATATCGACGCTGCTTTGCAGTCGCTGCTGCAGAAAATCCGGCACCGAGATGCCAAGCCATTTCATAAACTCAAGCGTCTTTAGGCTGCCGCACGGCGTGAAAGTAAAGATTATCGGCACCTTTTTGCACTCCAAAGCGGCGTAATCGTCGATGAAATCTTTGGCATTTTGCACATTATAAACCGCCTGAGTGATAAAAAATTCGCACCCGTCCGCAGTCTTCTCCGCGATTTTTAGGTGCTCGTCGCGGCTCTTTTCGTGGCGCTCGGGTATGCAGATGCCGCCTAGACAAAGATGCGGCGCCACGAGTCGCTTGAGCTCATAGGCGTGGCTTAGATGCAGTTTGCATTCTTCGTTTTTAGAGCTCGCCCCCACGAAAACACCCAGCCCGCTTGCGGCATGTCTTAGAATTTCGCAAAATTCCGCCTCGTCGTATTTGCCTACCGCGCGGTAGATGATCGCTTCTTTATCGGTGTGTAGATACTGCGTGTAGTAGCGCGCAGGATCGATCGTATGCACAAAAGGAAAGGTCCGCTCATCTTTCGTGCGTGCGCTTTCATCTTGTAGATCGTATATGACGATGCCGTCGCATTCGCATTCGCCTAGGCGCTGCGACCACGCCGTACCTAGGCGCTCGAGCTCGTCTTGAGAGGACGTGATTTTAGGCGGAACGATGCCATAGAGCAAAATTCCGCTTTTTCCGTTTCTAATTTTTTCTTTTAACACTTGCCATTCCTTGATTTTTCGCACATTTTAGCAAATTTAAATTTAAAAATTTAAATGATATAATGCCGTACAAATTGCAAATTTAAGGAACGCAATGAAAACGCTTCAAGAAAATTTAAAGCTTTTTTATCTGGGGCTTGAAAACAGCGAGCCGTTTTTGTATAAAAACAAGGATCTGACGACTCACGCGCTTATCATCGGAATGACCGGCAGCGGTAAAACGGGACTTGGCATCACGCTGCTAGAGGAAGCCGCGATCGATAATATCCCATCCATCATCATCGACCCGAAAGGCGATCTAACGAATTTAGCTCTTACCTTTCCGCAGATGAGGGCTGAGGATTTTGAGCCCTATATCGACGAGACCGAGGCACAAAATAAGGGTCTTAGCGTGCGCGAGTACGCCGAGCAGACGGCGAATACTTGGCGCGAAGGTATCGAGGGCTCATATCAAGATCTGGCGCGAGTACAGCTTTTGAAAAACAGCGCCGATTTTAGAATTTATACGCCCAAATCAAGCGCAGGTCTTGGAATCAGCCTACTAAGCGACTTTGAAGCGCCGAAGGGCTTAAACGAAGAGGATCTGAACAACTACGTCGGCGGCATCGCCACTAGCGTGCTAAGTCTAGCAGGGATTAGCAGCGATAATCTTAGCTCGCCGGAATTTTTACTAATCAGCCAAATTTTAACCTATCATTTTAACAAAGGCGAGGGGGTGAGCGTAGTGGATCTCATCGCGCAGATCGGCAACCCGCCATTCGATAAAATCGGCGTTTTCGACGTTAATACCTTCTTTCCGAGCGATAAGCGAATGGCGCTCGCGATGAAGATTAATGCGCTCATCGCAAGCCCGAGTTTTAAGCTTTGGTGCGAGGGCGAGCGACTAAATATCGCCAAGATGCTATTTGATGAAAACGGCAGGGCGAGAGCGAATATATTTTCCATCGCGCATCTAAACGACGATGAGAGGATGTTTTTCGTTACGCTGCTTTTGGGCGAGATGATCAAATGGATGCGCACCACCAGCGGCACGAGTTCCTTGCGCGCCGTGCTTTATATGGATGAAATTTACGGCTTCTTCCCTCCAAACGGCAATCCGCCGAGCAAAACCCCGATGCTTACGCTGCTAAAGCAGGCTCGCGCGTTCGGACTTGGCTGCGTATTATCGACGCAAAACCCGGTCGATCTCGATTATAAGGGGCTTAGCAATATCGGTACGTGGTTTATCGGGCGCTTGCAGACCGCGCAGGATAAAGAGCGCGTCATCAGCGGCCTAAGCGGCATCGGCTCAAATCCGATCGACAAAAGCGTGCTGATGGAGAAAATTTCAAACCTCAAAAAGCGAAATTTTTTGGTAAAAAACATCAACGAGGACGTGCTGCGAGTGATCGAGACGCGCTTTGCGCTAAGCTATTTAAAGGGCCCTTTAAGCAACGAGCAAATTTCAAATTTAATGAAAGACAAAAAGGCTGAAATTTCGTCCGTGTCAGGCGCCGCTCAAGGCGTCAAATCCGCCGGCTCCGCCAAACCCGTAGTTTCTGCTGAAATTTCGCAGCTTTACAGCTACGGCGCGGGTCTTGAGCTAAGCCCGTATCTGTATGCAAGCGCAAAGATGCGATTTTGCGACAAGGGAGTCGATTTTACGCAGCAGCGCTCCTTTTTGCTTTCGCTTTCGGACGGGGACGAAATCGATTGGGGCGAGGCGAGCACGCGAGAGGTCGCAAATTTAAGCGGGCATGAGCAAGCGGGCTCGCTCTACGGCGCGCTTCCTAGCTTCATCGCGGGAGCAAAAAATTTAAACGCTCAGCTTAAAAGCTTTAAGGAGTGGCTATATCGCAATGAAAAGTTAGAACTTTTTAGCGCGCTTGATCTGCTCTCAAAACCGGGCGAGAGCAGGGAGGAGTTTTTCGTGCGCTTAGGCGATAGGGCGAATGAAGCTTTAGAGGCAAAAACCGACGAGATCACGGCTAAATTTGAAAAGGAAAAGGTGCGCCTTGAGGATAAAATTTCGCGCGCTAGCGAAAAGTATGAAAAGGAAAAGGGCGACGTGCTAAGTCGCGGCGTGGATGCAGCGCTAAATATAGGCGGAGCGATCTTGGGCGCGTTTTTAGGTCGCTCGCGCAGCGCTAGCAACATCTCCAAAGCAATCAGCGGAGCTAAAAGCGCGCATAAAATTTTAAATGAACGAAGCGAAGCCAAAAATGCCGAAAATAGCCTAAGCGCGCTGCAAGAGGAGCTGGAGGTGCTCACACAGAAATTTGAGGCCGAAGTGGACGCGCTAAAACAGAGCCTGGATCTGAAAAATATTAAACTCGAAACGAAAGAAATTTCGCCGAAGAAAACCGACATCTACGACGAGAAAATTTCGCTACTTTGGAAGAGTTAAAGGGAGAATTTTATGGATAAACTTAGTGAAATTTTAAATATCATATACGCCGCTCTCTGCGATCCTAGCTCAAAATATTTTCTAGGAGATGAGCATGGAATTCTAGGAAGCGGAATTCTTGGAATTTCATATAGGACATTTACGGCGCCGAATTTTTGGTGCTACTTTGCTGCGTATCTGATCGCTGCGATCCCCTTTGGGCTTTTGATCGGTAAATACCTCGGCGGCGTGGATATCAAAAGCGAGGGCAGCGGCTCCATAGGCGCCACCAACGTCCTTCGCGTCTTAAAAACTCGCGATCCGCAAAAAGCAAAAAAGCTCGCGATCCTCACGGTCGCTTGCGACGCGCTAAAGGGCGTCCTGCCGATACTGATCGCGCGTGCTTTGGGCTTTAATGAAAACGTGCTGTGGGGCATGGCTGTCTTTGCGGTGCTTGGGCATTGCTTTAGCCCGTATCTGAAATTTAACGGCGGCAAAGGCATTGCTACGGGAGCCGGCGTGCTTGCTTGCTTCATCCCTATCGAGCTTATCATCGCGCTTGCCGTTTGGTTTGTAGTCGGCAAGACGGTTAAAATTTCATCCGTAGCATCGCTTGCAGCGGCGCTTGCGCTAGTTATTGCAAGCTACGTGATCCATCCGCAGATGCCCGCGATCAACACTCATGCGCCGATCTTTCTGATAGTTTTCATCGTATTTTACAAACACGCGCCGAATATCGCCAGGCTGCTTAAGGGCGAGGAAAAGCGCGTAGTATGATTAAAATTTTAATCGAAAAACTGGAATTTAGCGCGATAATCGGCACGCTAGATTTTGAGCGCAAGCGCGAGCAGCGCGTCTGGGTGTGGGCGAAGTTCGAAGCGGAGGAATTTATCGACTATGCGCGGGTTTGCGAATATATCAAAGCGGAGTTCCGCGAGAAAAAATTTCGCCTCGTAGAGGACGCGCTAAAATACTTCGCGCAGGAGTTTCACTCAAAATTTCGATCGATGGATTATTTTTATATGAAAATTTTAAAACCCGAAATTTTACAAGATGCAAATGTTGGCGCGGAAATCGAGATAAAATTTTAAAATTTCTTTAAAAAAACTTGAAATTTTGCTTAAAATATGTTAAAATCGCCGCAAAATTTTAAGGTAAGGAAATTAAATGAGAATTTTAATAGTCGAGGACGAGGTGACTTTAAACAAGACGATAGCGGAGGGCTTGATGGAGTTCGGCTATCAGACGGATACTTCCGAGAGTTTTAAGGACGCAGAGTATTATATCGGCATTAGAAATTATGATTTGGTGCTAACCGATTGGATGCTAGCTGACGGCAACGGCATCGATCTCATCGCATTGGTTAAGCAAAAATCCGCGCGCACTTCCGTCGTCGTGCTATCTGCAAAAGACGATAAAGAAAGCGAGATCAAAGCACTTCGCGCGGGCGCGGACGATTTTATCAAAAAACCTTTTGACTTTGATGTTTTAGTAGCGCGCCTTGAGGCTAGACTTCGCTTCGGCGGCTCAAATATCATCAAAATCGACGATCTTATCATTGATCCTGATGAGGAAAAAATTACTTACTTGGGTCAAGAGATCGAGCTTAAGGGCAAGCCGTTTGAGGTGCTAACTCACCTGGCGCGCCACAGCGATCAGATCGTAAGCAAAGAGCAGCTGCTAGACGCTATCTGGGAGGAGCCTGAGCTCGTTACGCCGAACGTCATCGAAGTTGCGATCAATCAAATTCGTCAGAAAATGGATAAGCCTCTAAATATCTCTACGATCGAGACCGTTCGCAGACGCGGATATAGATTTTGCTTTCCACAAAAAGCTTAAGAGTCCGCTTTGTAATACAATTAGCATCCGCTTCGTTGATGCTAATTGTTATTTTTTCGGTGATGCTCTATAATTATATGAGAATTACCATCTTCGAAACTCCCGTTCAAAATTTAATCCAAAGAGCACAAAAAATCGTAGACGCCTCCGTGCCGCCTGAGAAAATTTCATCTTTTTTACAAGACGCATCCGGTGAATACGAAAGCAAAATCATCGAAAACGAAAGTATCAATAAACCTAAATTTATCGAAAGCTCCGAGGATGGCAGGAGCTATTTACAGCTGCACTATCCTTATGGTAAGGATAAAATTTTAAGTATCAAAGCAGACGTGAGCGTTTATGCAAACATCGTAAATCAAATACTCATCGACATCATTTTAGTAAATTTAACTATGATATTTTTGGTGGTATTTTACGCGATGTTTCTCTCGCGCATGCTGCTAATGCCAATCAAGCTGATCAGCCAAAGGCTCGCCTCGGTGGATGAAAAATTTCTAAAGCCTATTGACGCGGCGGAAATTCCAAGTGAATTTAGCCCGCTTTCAAACAGCATAAACCGCCTGCTTGAGCGCATCGAGACTTTCATTTTGTATCAAAAAGAGCTTTTTATCGGCATCGCGCACGAGCTTAAGACTCCGCTGGCGGTGATGAAAACCAAAAACGAAGTGACGCTGATTAAACCGCGCGAGAGCGAGAAATATATCGAAGCGCTTAAAAACAATAATGATTCGATCGATAGTATGAATAAGATGATCAGCTCCATCCTGGAGATTGGGCGACAGGAGGGGGCGCAGTTTGAGGCGCCCGAGCAGACCGATATGATCGCGTATCTACGGGAGCTATGCGTGGGCTTTAAAATTTTAGCGCGTACGGCGGGAAAGGACTTGACGATGGATCTTAAGCCTGAACAGCTTGAAATTTCGGTGCAGAAAAGTCTCTTTATGCACGTGATTCAAAATTTTATCCAAAACGCCATAAAATTTTCTCCTGATGGCGAAAAAGTACTGATCGAGAGCGAAATTTCGGATGGGAATTTCATAGTGCGGGTAGCAAACAAAGGCGAGCCGCTTAACGAAGAGATTGATTATTTTGCCCCTTTTAAGCGCTACGGCGGCAAACCGGGAGCCGGACTCGGACTATTCTTAGCCAAAAATGCTGCTCAAGCGATGGGCGCGCAAGTGGATCTTAAAAACGATGAAGCGCGCTCGCTAATCGTCGCGATTTTCAAACTTCCGCTAAAAAATTTAAGAAATAGCCCGAAATTCCGCTATTTTAAAACAAAATGAAGCTTTTTATGGTATAAACGCCATAAATTTTTTCGTAAGGTAAAATTATATGTCATTGTTGATTACAAAAGAATGCATCAGTTGCGACGCTTGCCGCGAGGAATGCCCTAATGAAGCTATTTTTGAGGATGAGCCGATATACATTATAGACGCCGATCGATGTTGCGAGTGCGTAGATGATTACTCCGAGCCCGCTTGCATCGTGGTTTGTCCCGTCGAGTGTATCATCACCGACCCCGATAATATCGAGACGGCAGACGAGCTGAAATACAAACATGTCCATATGGAAATTTAAATGCCCAAGCGCGTCGCCGTCATAGATCTGGGCTCAAATTCCGCCAGAGCCGTGATTTTCGAGCGCACGAGCAGGCTTGGATTTTTCATTTTGGCCGAGCACAAGATCAAGATCCGCCTAGGCGAAGGCGCTTACGAAAACGGCGGAATTTTAACTTCCGAAGCGATGCAAAAATGCCTACTCGCATTTAAAAAATTTAAAACCCTGGTATGTAATTACAAGGCTAAGCGCGTGCTTTGCATCGGTACATCCGCGCTTCGCGACGCCCCGAACGGGGCCGAGTTTATAAATCTCGTCCGCAAGCAAACGGGCATTGCGATCCGCAAGATAGACGGGCAGATGGAGGCGTATTTGGGCGCTTATGCGGCGCAGAATTTGCTTAGCGACTTTTCCGAGGGCGTTACGCTGGACATCGGCGGCGGCTCGACCGAGCTTGCTTACATAAAAAACGGCAGGATAGAAAATAAAATTTCTCTAAATTTAGGCACGGTGCGGCTAAAGGAGCTGTTTTTTGACCGCGGCGACACAAAGGGGCTAGAAAAATACATAAACAGCACGATCTCGCAGCTCGGCGCCGAGTTTCGTACGCAAAATTTAATCGTGATGGGCGGCTCCGCGCGAGCGCTTTCAGGCGCCGTGATGAGCCTGCAAAACCACCCGCTAAAGATCGTGCATAATTTCAGCTACGATTATGAAAAATACGCGCCGTTTTTTGCCAAGCTAATGAGCGCAAAGACGCTTGATTTAGCGAAATTCCCGATCAAAAAGGACCGCTACGATACGATCAGAGAGGGCGCCATCATCTTTGATAAGATCGTAAGGCGCCTAGGAGCGAAAAAGATCATCACCAGCGGCGTGGGAGTGCGAGAGGGGGCGTTTTTAAGCTCGATCCTGCGCGGCGCAAATCTGCCTAGAGGCTTTAATCCGAGCCTAAGAAGCCTCAAAGATCGCTTCGCTTCCGAGCGCAGCG
This sequence comes from uncultured Campylobacter sp., assembly GCA_963524395.1. Lineage (GTDB taxonomy): Bacteria > Campylobacterota > Campylobacteria > Campylobacterales > Campylobacteraceae > Campylobacter_B. Next base: position 16,414 of record CAURGM010000021.1, on the reverse strand, counting down.
AGGCTCCGAAGTTCGCAAAAGCGCTGTTTTGCGCGCTATCGTCTCTACACGGCTTGGGCGAAAAATATATTAAAATTCTGCAAACTGCGGCGTCGCTTTGCGAGATTGGGCGGGCGATTGGCTTTTATGCCAAGCACGAAACCAGCGCGGATATGGTGCTCGGCGGGCTGAACTACTGCACGACGCACAAAGAAAAGGCGCTCATAGCTGCGATCATCTCGATGCACGGAAAGCGCGAGCTGGGCGCTACGTTCGCGCCTTTGAGCGCGATTTTGCCTGATTCCGCCAAGCTTGCCTGGCTGAGCTATATTTTGGAACTTGCGCGCCTCTTAAGCGAAAACGCGCTAAAAAATTTAGAATTTAGCTTTGAAAATTCCACTCTTAAAATCTCCGGCGCGGATAATTTGATAATGCTTAAAGGAAGCCTTAAAAAACTCTCAAAGCCCGCAATTTTTGCGATAAAATTTCTTTAAATAGCCACCCCTGCTTGTTGCGCAAGCTTAAGGCGGGCGGAGTTCGTTTAATTTTATGAGCTTGAAGCGGGCGATAAATCCATATCAATAGCGCTTTTTAAATTTTAATTCCATTCTTGGCTAAAGAATAGACGCTAAAAAATCCGTAGTCGGTGCGGACGCAAAGGCGCTCGCCTGCGATTTCAATAGCAGCAGTTTTGACGCAGTGCTCGCACTCAAACTCGCCTAAGAGGCGAAAATCCTCCAAGTTGAATGCCTTAAACCTGCCATAAAAATACGCAAGAAAAATTTGATCGTTTGCGGCAAACCTCATTACGCTTCTTGGCAAGCTTTTTGGTGCGCTTAGACGCTTTTTGCTTGCGACGTCCCAAAAATACAGCTCATCAAAGCCGTTATTTACGACCAAAATCGCGTCATTTTTGATGAGCCCCACGTTTAGGGAGTGGATATAGCCCACGTCGCATTCGATACAGCAAAGCTCGGCGAAGTCTTTTAGGCGGTAGAGCCTAGCGACATTTTTGCCGTTTACATCCCCACAGACTACACAAATTTTATTGCCGAAGCCTATAGCTTTCGCCGAAAAATCCGTTTTAAAATTTAGCTTCTTGTCGCTTCCGAAAGCTAAAATTCCATCCGTGCCGCAGGCTAGAATTTCGCCGTTGGCACTTAGAGCAGAGCTAAAGCCTCCTCCTGTGATACCCCAGGCTTCAAAAAGTCTACTGAATTTTTCTCCATCAAAAAGAAAGAATTCGTGGTCCAAATCAAGCACTAAAGCTTTTTTGGTAGCGGTCATTTTCCACGCTAAAATTTTTGGTAGCTCAATTTGCGCAAGAGTTCTTAGCTCGTCGTCCAGCACGATTAAATAATCGCAGCCATGCTCGTCAAAATTACATTTATAGACGTAAAATTTATCCTCAAACTCGGCAAATCCAAGCGCTCCGCTGTATCCGCCGTCGATATAGGCATGCGCTATTGCCTCGCCGAATTTCGCTTTTTTGTTTTCATAGATGAAGCCCTTTTTTAGGGCATCAACTTGCTTTTTTACGAAAGCTTTTTGCAGAGCATCGCAATTTGCGAATTCTTTAGAGCTCAGCCTTTCTTTGCCGTTTTGTAGCGTCTTTGAAATCAAACTAAGCCCTTGCGTTTGAAGTAGAATTTCTTTCTCGCCATCGGTAAATTTTTTCATAGTAGCCCCTAAGTATAAATTTTTAAGTCTAATTTTAGAATTTCAAAGCTTAAACTATGGGGTGCGGCAAAGCTGTTTAAAATCTACCGAGCGCTTCTTTGACGTGATCCTCCGCCATGTCGATATTCCACATCGGCTCAAAGACGAGATCGATCTGTACCTCGCCGACGCCCTCCACGCTCTCGGCACCCGCGCGCACCCATTCCACCATCATCTCATGCAGCGGGCACGACTGAGTCGATAGCGTCATAGTGACTTTGGCATTGTTTTCGTCGTCCACGGCGACATCATAAATGAGCCCAAGCGACACGACGTCAAAGCCCACCTCGGGGTCCACTACGGCGCGAAGCGCGTCGTAAACTTGCTCCTTCGTTACTTTCATTTTTCCTCTCCAAATTTTATGTAGTTAAAGATATTTACTATGTTGATTAGCACCAAAATTATGCTTGCCGCTTGCAAGATAACCGCGGGCGTTAGCGCTCCAAGGCTCGCGCATGTAAGCGCTAAGACGTTTGGCACGCAGGCTGCGTAGGCGATCTTTTTGATTATCATATCCTCCAGCATAGGGATTTTGCGCTTGCCGACGAAGGGCGAGACGTAGTGGTACCAGATGAGAAAGGGCGCGATTTTATAAAGGTGCGCGACGATAAATGCGAACAAAAAGCCGTATAGCAGCCAAAACGCCGCCGTATCCGCGCGATCTGCGAGCCAAAATGCGCCGCTAAATCCCAAAGCCGCTAGCGAGATGTAGACGTTTAAATTCCAATAATCGATCGCTTTTCGCACCCGCCTGGCTAGGATATAGATCGCCTGAGCCGCAAAGCTCGCAAGCGCGGCAAAGGCGATGAAAATTCCAAAGTCTTTTAGCAAAAACGGCCCCGCGAGCAGATACAGCGCCAGCGAAGCTTTTGCTAGTGCGAAGCTTAGATCGTGCGCCAGGCTAAACATCGGCAGCAGCACGCACGCAGCGCCTACGATGACGAAAAATACGAAGCCCAGCACGAAGTATATGTGATAAGATAAAATTTCTGAAAAATACACTCCGAAAATCTCCACGCCGCTAAGCGCTAACACGAGCGCGAAGCCAAGGCTGATCCCTACGGCTAAAAACGCAGCCGAGATTGCAAGCGCAACGGCGGGAAAGCTCCATTTGGGCGTGCCGATGAAGCTTAGCGCGTAGCAGATCGTAAAATAAAAGAGACTAAGCAGCAAAACGCCGCCGCCTACGTGCATCAAAGGGATGCTTGAAAGCAGCAATCCCGCACTTAGCAGAGCCACGCCCGCGCCGTAAGCAAAGAGATTTAAAAACGCAAATTTGACGGTGAAAAATTCCTTTTGAATGATGACCGAAGTAAGCTGATAGAGCGCCCCGATGATTATGCTGATTACGAATCCGAGCAAAAATACGTGAAAAAAGCTCGCCGTCTGCGGCGCCTGGATCGCGCCGAAATCGGCCTTTAAAAAGCTCGCCGCGCTTAGCAGCAAAAAGATAAAGCCGCAGATGAAATAGCCGCCTACGATGCGAAACGGCGGCGAAAAGGTCGTGATATTCATCTAAATTTTAAAGTTCTTTAGCCGTGGCACTTCGCGTCGGTATCAAAGCCCTCATTGACCGCGCCGGGCTTTAGACTGATGGTGAGCTTGACCGCGTCGCCGTCCAGATCCTCTCGGACAATGTCAAATTTAGACTCGATCTTCGGGATCAGCCCCATCGGGAATTTATGATTGACCATGACGACCTTTTTGGTTTCGTCTTTTACGAAATTTAGCGCCACCAGCGCATTTACCATCGGCTCGGGCGGGACGCATTTGCGCGAATCAAAGCCGATGTACTCCACGCCGCCTTGCGATTTTTTATAAAATTTCAACGTAGCGCCCGCCGCGTCGAACTCCTGCCAGTCTGTGAAAAAATCCATACTTGATCCTTTTTTAAAATTTTGCGCGATTATATAGCAAATTTTAAAATTTTGAAATGAGGCAGGTCAAGTCCTATTTAGAATTTGTAAATTTAGCCGAATTTTAATACACTACGCGTTAAAATTCTAAATCCGAGGACCATTATGCAGACCATCACGATCATCGATACGTTCGGCTTTTTTTTCAGGCTTTACTACGCTATGAGCGGGCTTAAAACAAAAGACGGCAAACCCAGCGGCATGGTGAGCGGGTTTGCGAGCTTCATCGCAAATCTTTCGAAGGAATTTAAGAGCGATTATATAATTTTCGCTCTGGATAGCAAGGGCAAGACCTTCCGCTCGGATATCGATCCCAACTACAAAACTAACCGCCAAGCCCCGCCGCCCGCGCTTTTGCAGCAGCTGCCGGTCTGCATCGAGATGATCGAAAAGATGGGGCTTTACTCGCTCGGACGCGAGGGCTACGAGGCGGACGATCTCATCGCAAGCGTCGTCAAAAAGCACGGCGCCACGCATAAAATCAACATCGTTACCTCCGATAAGGACCTGTATCAGCTCATCGGCGAAAACGTTAAAATTTACAGCCACGGCAAAAAGATGCTTTACGGAAGAGAGGAGTGCTTGCAGCGCTACGGCGTCTATCCCGAGCAGATCGTGGATTTTTTAGCGATCTGCGGCGACAGCGCCGATAATATCCTGGGCGTGCGCGGTATCGGCGATAAAGGGGCGAAGAAGCTTTTAGACGAATGGGGCTCGCTCGATGGGATCTATTCAAATTTAGACCACCTGCCGCAGAACAAACAGCGCGAGTATCTGATAGAAGGTAAGCAGAGCGCCTACATAAGCAAGCGCCTGGCTACGCTTTACGACGAGCTGGAAATCCCGCCTTTGGAGGACGCAAAATTTCCGCAGCAAAATCCGCTTTTTAAAATCCGCGAAATTTTAAAAGATTACGCGCTAAACAGACTGCTGTCCGCGTTAAGCTTGCAAGAGCAGAACGGACTTGATCTTTGGAGCGAGGGCAAAAGCATGGGCGCAAAAAGCTCCGTTTTGGGCGCGGGCGGCAAAGGCTCCGGCGCAGAGCCGTCTTGCGGCGGCTCTATCTTGGACGCTGCTGTAGGAGGGCTAGACGGGCAAAATTCCACCCCTAGCGGCTCTGCTTGCGGCGGGCAAAGCTGCGAGAGCGCTTTTAAAATGCCATTTGAGCCTATTTGTATCACCGATGCCGCGGAGCTTGCGAGGCTGTGCGAGGGAGTGGGTGCCGAGACCTTGGTGAGCTTCGATACGGAAACCACTAGCATCGACAGCAAAAGCGCCAAGATCGTGGGCTTTTCGTTTGCGTTTAATGAGGAGCGCGCCTACTACGTTCCGCTCGCGCACAGCTATTTGGGCGCTCCGGCTCAAATCTCTTCGGACGCTGCAAAGGCCGCGATCGGCTCGCTGTTTCGCGGTTATGTCGTGGGGCAAAATTTAAAATACGATTTTGAGATCGTGAAAAATAATTTTAACATTGAGCCTGCTGCGCGCTTTGCCGATACGATGGTGCTAGCGTGGCTACTCGATCCCGCAAACGCCGTAGGGATGGACTCTATCTCGCCGCGGTATCTGGGGTATGAGACTGTGCATTTCGGCGACGTCGTCAAAAAGGGCGAGACCTTCGCCTCCGTAGAGCTGGACGCCGCTACTATCTATGCGAGCGAGGATGCGTGGGTGACTCTGAGGCTGTATTTTAAGCTCAAACAGCTGCTCGAACCCGCGCTTTTTAAGCTCGCACAGGAGCTTGAGTTTCCGTTCGTGCGGGTGCTTTGGCAGATGCAAAGATGCGGCATCAAGATAGACGTAGATATGATAAAGGGCTTAATCGCGCGTAACGAAAAGTCCCTGCGAGCGCTCACGGATGAAATTTATGAGCTTTGCGGCGAGCAGTTTAATATAAACTCTCCCGCTCAGCTCGGCGCCGTGCTTTTCGAGCGGCTTGGACTTCCTGCCGCAAAGCGCACGAAAACGGGCTATAGCACCGATGAAAGCGTGCTGAAAGATCTTACGGCGCTGCATCCCGCGGTGGGTAAAATTTTAGACTACCGCGAGCTGTTTAAGCTGCAAAGCACCTACTGCGAGCCGCTGCTACAGCTTGCTCTGGCCGATTCGCAAAACCGCGTCAGATCGAATTTCTTGCAGACCGGCACGGCCACCGGGCGGCTAGCGAGCAAAAATCCGAACCTGCAAAATATCCCTGCGCGCGGCACGTTTGCGAAGGATGTACGGGATTGCTTCCTAGCAGACGAAGGCTACTCACTGATCTCGCTTGATTACTCGCAGATCGAGCTGCGCTTGCTCGCGCACTTTTCGCGCGATCCTGCGCTTTTGGCGGCGTTTAGGGCGGATGAGGACATTCATGCGCGCACGGCGATCAGCATCTTCGGCGATGCGCAGCCCGCGCACCGCACGATCGCAAAGAGTATAAATTTCGGCCTCATCTACGGCATGGGCGCGGGCAAACTAAGCGACAGCCTGGGCATTGCGCGCGCCGAGGCGAAAGGCTATATTGAGCGCTATTTCGCGGCGTTTTCTACGATCAAGGAGTTTTTGCAAAGCATAAAATCGGATGCGAAAGAAGGCGGCTACGTAAGCACGCTTTTTGGGCGCAGGCGCTACTTCGACTTCGCAAACGCACGAAACAACATGGTCTATGCGAGCTACGAGCGCGAGGCGGTGAATACGAAATTTCAAGGCTCCGCAGCCGATATCATAAAAAAGGCGATGGTTGAGATTTCGCCGCTGCTAAATGGCGAGGCGCGGCTGATTTTGCAGATCCACGATGAGCTGATTTTCGAGGTGCGGGATGATTTGGCGCAGAGCTTCGGTGAGCGCGCACAGGAGATAATGCAAAGTGCGGCGAGCCTAAACGTGCCTTTAAAGACTAGCCTAAACATCGCCAAGCGCTGGGGCGAGCTGAAGTAACTCCGCTAAATTTAAAGTGCGGCTAAAATTTAAGCGGAATTTAAACGGCGCGCAGAATTTTAAATTTTGAGCAGGGCAGAGCTTAAATTTGTCCAGTTTAAAATTTGGCTCATCAAATTTTAAACCGAGCCATTGCAAATAGCTGGCGTGGTGCGGCACAGATCGTCGCTGCCTTTAAAATTTTGATTAAATTTAAGCTCTTCGCTCGGCAATATCAAACGGCGGTTAGATAGATTTATCCGAATTAAATTTAAACGATGTGTTTTAGCAAGAGATCTGGGTAAATCTTGCCGTGCGTATAAATTAAAATTTCATTTCAATGCCGTAGTGGCGGAATTTTTAAATTTTACGCAAAGCCGCGCGCCTCGTAAAATTTAACGAGTGAAAATTCATACAAAATTTTTAGCTCGCGAGAAAATGGGTATAGGTTTTGCGAAAAAAGATTTTTGTAAGACGAAATGATCGACGGCGGGTCTTTTTAAACCGCCCTGCGCGCCGGCTAGTAAAGACCACGCCCTTATAGCCTCACGAGCGAAGCTATAAGGATTTCGGACTAAATTTTGGCATGAATTATGCGCGCCCGCGCAAATTTTGCGAGCTTGCGTAAATTTCGTGCCGCCTATTTTTTAGATTTTTCTAACGCAGCGGCAAGGTCTGCTATGAGATCGTCCGCGTTTTCGATGCCTATAGCTAGGCGCAGCAAATTTTGACTGATGCCGATGCGCTCTTGCAGCTCGCGCGGATAGCTCTCGTGCGTCATCGACGCAGGATGGCAGATCAGGCTCTCTACGCCGCCCAGACTAACCGCCAGATCGAATAGCTCAAGGCTGCGCGCAAAGGTTTTATAGTCGTATTGCGGCTTAAGCACTATCGAGATGACCGCTCCAATGCCGCTAGCTTGGCGATTTTGTATCTCTTTTTCGTTAGCCGAATGCGAGCCTGCGAAATTTACCGCTTCTACCGCAGGATTGCCGCGTAAAAATTCTATTATCTTTAGCGTATTTTCGCTCTGGCGATCGAAGCGCACGCTTAGCGTTTTAAGCCCACGTATGAGCGAATACGCGTCGGTAGGCGATAGCGTCGCGCCCAGAGTGTTTTTCATAAACTGAATTCTTGCGGCAAGCTCATCGTCATTCGTCGTAACGATGCCGGCGATCAGATCGGCATGCCCGCCTATGTATTTGGTCGCGCTATAAACTACGACGTCTGCGCCGTGTTCTAGCGGGCGCTGATAATACGGGGTCAAAAAGGTATTATCCATAACCACAAGCGCGCCGTTTTTGTGCGCGAGCTCGCTGATGCGCTCAATATCGGTTACTCGCAAAAGCGGATTTGATGGCGTTTCGATGAAGACCATTTTGACGTCGCTTGGAATTTCGCTGATCGAATTCAGATCATCCACCAAGTCGTAATTGACCCCTTGATTTTTAAAAATTCCACTTACGTAGCGATAGGTGCCGCCGTAGACGTTGTTATTTAACAGCACGCGATCGCCGCTTTTAAGCAGCGAAAATGCAGCGCTCGTAGCCGCCATGCCTGAGGCTAGCGCGAAGGCGTATTTGCTGCCTTCAAATTTTGCGAAAAGTTCCTCGAAGGCGTTGCGCGTAGGATTTGCGCCGCGTGAATAGGCGTATTTGCCGAAATCATCCAGGCTTTCTTGCACGAAGGTGCTGGCTAGATATATCGGTGGAATCACCGCGTTGTGGGGGTTGGACTTAGCCTCTATGCCCTTTACGATTAGGGTATCTATTTTCATCTTTTCTCCTTAAAATTTAATGGATTTAAAAGCTCATCGCTCCGATAAATTTAGCTATGCGCTCGTCGTTGCTACCGAAGAATTCCTCTGCGTCGCCGTCGAATGCGATAACTCCGCCATCTAAGAACAAAATTCTATCTGCGATCTTGCGTGCAAAGCCCATATTGTGCGTGACGATTATGAGCGAGCGATCCTCTGCGGCAAGCTCTGCGATAGTCTTTAGCACCTGTGCCTCAAGCTCGGGATCAAGCGCGCTCGTAGGCTCATCCAGCAGCAAAAACTCAGGCTGCATCGCAAGCGCCCGCGCGATCGCTACGCGCTGGCTCTGACCGCCGGAGAGGCGAGCCGGATACGCGCCAGCTTTATCCGCCATACCGACTTTTTTTAGCAGCGTCATTGCATTTGCCTCGGCAAGCTCGCGTGGCTGCTTTAGCACGTGTATGGGCGCTTCGATGACGTTTTGCAAGACGTTGAGGTGCGGAAAGAGATTGAAGCTTTGAAAAACCATGCCCGTATGCGCGCGGAATGGATGATACTCGCTTGTTTTATGCGGAGCGTCGAAATTTATCTTAAACTCGCCCAGCTGTAGCTCGCCGCCGCTTGGAATTTCGAGCAGATTTATGCAGCGCAGCATCGTGGATTTGCCGGAGCCGGAACTTCCTAAAATCACTGTCGTTTGCCCGTCGCGAAATTCTAAGCTTAGCCCATTTAGCACGACGTGATCGCCGAAACGCTTAGTTAAGTTCGTAAATTTTATCATCACACGAACCTTGAAAATCGTCGCTCTAGCTTGGATTGTAAGAACGTAAGAAGGGTGCAGACCGCTAGATAAAATAGCGCCGCCAGCACGTATAACGTGAGCGGATCGAATGCCCGCGCAGCAATACGTTGAGCGACCATAAACATATCGACCATCGTAATCGAGGCTACGAGCGAAGTGTCTTTAAGCGTAGAGATAAATATATTTGATAGCGGCGGCAGCGATATGCGCGCTGCTTGCGGAGCGATAATGCGGCGCAGAATTTGAGCGTAGCTCATGCCTAGCGAGGTAGCCGCCTCCCATTGCCCTTTTGGCACCGATAGGATCGCAGCTCGCACCGCTTCTGAAGCGTAAGCGCCGATATTTAGGCTAAAGGTAATGATCGCAGCAGCCCAAACATCAAGCGTAATCCCGATGATTGGAAGCCCGAAATAGACGATAAAAAGCTGCACCAAAAGCGGAGTGCCGCGAAAAATCCAAATATAAATTTCGCTTAGCTGCTTTAAAATTTTAAAATTTGCGATGCGTGCGACCGCCGTCAGCACCGCAAGCACAAGCCCGAGTAGAAATGAGATTATCGTAAGCGGGATCGTAACTTGCAGCAGAGCTAGCGCCATTGGCTCTAGCGAGCTGCTAACAAGCTCTAGAATTCTGCTTGTTTCGTTCATTCACTCACGTCTTTGCCGAAATATTTAAGCGAAATTTCTTTTAGCTTGCCCTCGGCTTTGAGTTCGTTTAAGGCTTTGCTGATTTGATCTGCGAGCTCTTTATTGCCCTTTTGCACGATTGCAGCGCTATAATCGACATCTTTTAGCTTTGCGGCGATCTTAATCGGAGCGTCCGGGCGCTGCTTTAAAAAGTCGTAAAATACGGTATTATCGCGCACGACGGTATCTACGCGGCGAGCGATCAGTAGCTCCATACTTTTAGCGAAACTATCTACAGTTACGTTTTGCGCGCCGTATTTTTTAGCGACTTGTGCCCAGTTGCTGGTAGCGGAGTCTGCATTTTTCTTGCCTTTTAAATCCTCGAAGCTTTTAATGTCGTTGTTATCTTTATGCACGATAATAGCTCCGTAAACGACGGTGTAGGGCACAGAATACTCATATTTTTTCTTGCGCTCATCAGTAATGCTTACTTGATTAAACACAGCGTCTGCCTTGCCTGCATCAAATGCTGCAAGCATCGCATCCCAAGGCGCGGTTAGAAATTCTATTTTTAGACCAAGCTTTTCGGCGACTGCGCGCGCGACATCTACGTCGTATCCTACGAGCTCATTTTTGTCGTTATAATACGAAAATGGCGAAAAGGTGCCTTCCGTAGCTACTTTAAGCGTGCCTTCGCGTAGTGTTTTAGAGTTTGCGCCGCATATTAAAAGCGCGCACGCAAGCAAAGTTTTTATTAAATTTTTCATAATTCCTCCAAAATTTTATGAGCGAAATTTAAAATGCAAAATTCCGCTCAGCTAAGTTTAAAATTCCACGCTTCAACTAAGCGGTCGTAGAATTTATTCCGTAATGTCTTTGCCAAAATATTTAAGTGAAATTTCTTTCAGCACGCCTTTTTGCTTTAGCGATTTTAGCGCGGAATTTATCTGCGCCGTCAGCTCGTCGTCCTTTTTAAGCAGCACGGCGGAATAGATCGGCTCATTGCCTTGAGCTGCGATCTTTAGCGGGGCGTTTGGGCGCTGCTTCATATAGTCGAAAAATGTGATGTTGTCGTTGATCGTAGCGTCTGCGCGACGAGCTATGATAAGCTCCACGCCCTTGCTAAATCCGTCTGCTGTAACGATCTCGGCGCCATAGCTGCGCGCCATGTCAGCCCAGTTACTGGTAGCGGAGTGGACGCTTTTTTTGCCTTTAAGATCCGCAAAACTCTTAATCCCTTCATTGTCAGCTCGCACTACTAGCGCAGCATAAGCCACGGTATAAGGCTCGCTGAAATTATATTTTTTCTTGCGCTCCTGCGTGATGCTTACTTGATTCATCGCTATGTCTGCTTTGCCTGCGTCAAATGCCGCGAGCATCGCATCCCACGGCGCGGTTAAAAATTCTGCCTTTAGCCCTAGCTCTTTTGCTAGTGCGCGAGCGATATCGACATCAAAGCCGGTAAGATTATTTTTCTCGTCATAGAAAGAATACGGCGAGTAAGTCCCCTCCGTGGCTATTACGAGCGTACCCTCTTTGAGCGTCTTAGCGCCTAAGGTAGCGGTGATCAGCGCTGTTGCGAGCAGGGCTTTAAATATTTTCATTGAATCTCCTTGAAATTTAGCTATCGCTCGCGCTGCGAGCAGATGCGCGATTATATCGTGCGGAATATATAATTTTTATTAAAAATTTTAAATTTTAGTAAGACGTGATACAAAATTTCGCCTGCATGACAAAACTTTAGCGTCATATATTTTTAAAATTTTGACAGAGGTGATTTATAAAATTTCAAGTTTATTAGGTAAAAGTATCGCAGGCGGAATTCGGCCTGCGATACAAAATAAAATTTGCAAGTATTTCGAGGCGATTTTTTGAGTTAGAAGCTAAAATTTTGCGCAAGCTAGACTTCTGCTTGCAGTTGCGAGCGCAAGAGAAGCAAAATCTCTCTCAAAAGCGCTCGCAAGATGATCCTTTTGAAAAAGACGAGCCGCTAGCGAATTTGCCCGCCTCCGCGGACGACGTATTTATAGGTCGTGAGCTCTCTCACCCCCATCGGCCCTCTGGCGTGCAGCTTTTGCGTGCTGATGCCGATCTCGCCGCCGAATCCAAACTCGCTGCCGTCGCTAAAGCGCGTCGAGGCATTGGCGTAGACGATCGCGCTGCCGACTTCGTTTAAAAACCGCTCGATGTTTGCGTAGTTTTCACTCAAAATTGCGTCCGAATGTCCGCTGGAATGCGCGTTTATAAAGCTGATCGCCTCGTTCGTATCCCGCACGGCGCGTACGGCTAGCACGAGATCCAAAAACTCGGCACCAAAGTCGCTCTCGCCTGCAAGTTTGACGTTTTTAGCGCCTCGCAGCTCCGACCCGCACGCATTAAAAAGCTCCGAACTCACGCGAAACTCGACCTCTGGCATTTCGCGCACAAGCTCAGGCAAAATTTCGCCCGCCACGCGCTCATGCAAAAGCACGCACTCAACGGCGTTACAGACGCTTGGACGCTGGATTTTGGCGTTTTTGATTATCTTTGCCGCCTCGCTCAAATTTGCGCTCTCATCGACAAAGATGTGGCAAACTCCCTCACCCGTCATGATGATCGGTACGGTCGCGTTTTGCGCGATAAAATCTTTTAAGCTCTTGCCGCCGCGCGGTATTAAAACGTCGATATACTCGCTCATTTTCGCCATGTGTGCTACGACTTCGCGTTCGGCGCTCTCCACGAGCTGCACTGCACCCGTCGGTAAGCCGAATTTCGCTCCCGCCTCGTTAAATAAATTTACTAAAAAGATGTTTGAATTTAGCGCACTAGCACTGCCTCGCAGGATCGCTGCATTGCCGCTTTTTAGCGCCAGAGCCGCCGCGTCGATGCTGACGTTTGGACGGCTCTCATAGATGATACCAAGCACCCCCAGCGGCACGCGCACGCGGCTGATTTGCATGCCATTTGGATGGCTCCAGCCGCCTAGATTCTCGCCCACGACTTCGGCGAAGCCCGCCACATCGCGCACGCCCTGCGCCATAGCCTCGATGCGGGCGTCGGTTAACCTTAGGCGATCTAGCAGCGCCGCACTAAGCCCCGATTTCTCGCCGTTTGCAAGGTCTTTGGCGTTTGCCGCTTTTATCGCGTCCTTTTGCGCGAGCAGCTCGTCCGCCACGGCGTTTAAAATTTCAAATTTAGCCCTGCTATCAAGCCTCAAAAGCTCGCTGCAAGCGGCCTTTGCGCGCTTACAGATATCTAAAATTTCGTTCATTTTCGCTCCTTAATCTATAAATCAAATCACACGCTTTGTATCAAAATGCTGCGAACAGCACCTATATCGCACCTAAAATTCTACGCGTTATTATCTGATCCGTGCGCGGTGGCTTAAATTTAGCGCGCTTTGGGGCATTTTATTTCGGATCTTGTGCCAAAATCTCCCGCACTCGCCCGGCATTATTCCCAACCTTCTCGTTCCAATTCGCACACGGCTCTTTTACGTAATCCGCCAGCTCATATCCGCGCAGCTCAAGAACATCTAGCTCGCCGTTTTTATCGGCGTCCAGCTCATCAAATTTTGCCGCCCAAGCCGCGCCCGCCAAAAGTAGCGCAAAAAATATAATCTTTTTCATCTACGCCCTCCGTTTAAAATTTAAACGCACAGAACACGGCTAAAATTTCATTGCAGCGCGATATTATCCGCGTGGATCGCGTCATCGTCGCTTTTGTAGCTTAAAGTCTGCTCTATCTCATCGCTTTTTACGCCCGCTATGCGCGCAAGCTCGCAGCTTGAATAGTTGCTAATGCCGTGCGCCAGCAGCTTGCCGTCAGTCGCGCAGACGTTTACGATCTCGCCGCGCTCAAACTCGCCGCGCACCTCGGCGATGCCTACTGCAAGCAAGCTTTTGCCCGATTTTATCGCCTCTGCCGCACCCGCGTCGATAATCACCGCGCCTTTGCTAATCGCGCCGTATGCGAGCCAGTATTTACGCGAGCTAAGCCGCGCCGCGCCCGCGCTAAAGAGGGTGCCGACCTCCTCGCCCGCCGCTATTTTAAGCAAAATTCCGTCCGTGCGCCCGTTTGCGATGATCAGACTCGTGCCGATCTGATTTGCCATTTGCGCCGCCGCGATCTTGGTCGCCATGCCGCCCGTGCCGAATTTACTGCCCTCGCCGCCTGCCATTTTGATGATGCGTTCGTCTATTTTTTCGATAAAGCTTAAAAGTTTCGCGTCCGCATGCTCGCTCGGATTTTTGTCGTAAAGCCCGTCGATGTCGCTTAAAATCACGAGTAGATCCGCATCGATTAGCCCCGCAACGAGAGCGCTTAGCGTGTCATTATCGCCTACTTTCAGTTCGTCTGCTACGACGGGATCGTTTTCGTTGATAATCGGCACGATGCCGCGCGAGAGTAGTTCTGCGCAGACGTTTCGAACGCTAAGATAGCGCGCCCTGTCGCTAAAATCGCCTCGGCTTAACAGCAGCTGCGCGATAATGCGGTCATGCGCCCAAAATAGCCGCTCGTAAAGATGTATCAGCGCGACCTGTCCGACCGCCGCTAAAGCTTGCTTGCGGCTTAAAATTTTAGGTCTTTTCGCGATACCTAGCAGCCCCATGCCCGCGCCCACGGCGCCCGAGCTTACCAAAGCCACGCAAAAGCCCGCATCTTTTAGCTTGCAAATTTGCGCGACTAGACTTTTGATGAGCCGCTCATTTAGCGAACCGTCCGCATTGGTAAGCGTTGAGGTACCGATTTTTACGACGATACGTTTTGCGCCGCCCAGAAGCTCTTTTCTACCCATTTTCCGCTCCGAAATTTTTGAAAATTATATCGAAAACGGCTTATTTTAAATTTTATGTTTTGAGCTGAGTGGATGCGAGCTTTGGCTAAAATTTATTCCCGAATAAAATTCGGCAGCTTCTAAATACGAGAGATAAAATTTTTTGGGTAAAAGTTTGATTATAAAGTAGTCGTATTTGGCGTAGTAAATTTTCTTATAAAGCGTAGAGATAGTCTGTTTACGAAGATCGTAACGGGAGATAAACTCCCGTTATCGCGCGAAATTTTACTGATTTAAAATTTACCGGATCCTTGCTAAAGCGCGGCGTTGAGACTTAGTTGCATCTCCACGTCGTCGCTAACGAGCAAAATTTTCTTCATTTTAGCCTACTTTTTGGTGGCATTGCCTTCTTTATCTTCAGTCTTCACCTCTTTCGGCCCCACATAATCCTCCCCGAAATAAGCCTTTTTTATCTCTTCTTTTTTGATTGCGGCTTTCTTTTCGTAGATTTTGTATTCAGGCTTCCAGTAGTTTAGCATATTGTTTAGCCCGCTGTGGCCTACCTCGGCGTGACAGCTAGCGCAGGTTAGTTGCTTATCCGTATTTAGCAAGCTTTGATAGTGAGCGTGCATCTTTTGAGCTTGCGGGCTCGTTAGCTTATTATCCACCAAATTCGTATGGCAGCTAACGCAACCGTTATCAAATACGAAGTGCTCTCTTTTTTCTCTATTTTTATGCCAGTCTATAGCCTCCGGATCTTTAAAGAAATGAACGTATCCCTCCATCAATCCGTTTTTAGCTTTAGTTAAAACGTATTTGGCTAGATTGTCGTGAGGTATGTGGCAGTCTACGCATTTAGCCCTTACTCCGCTTTTGCCTTTGCCGCTGTGAACGTCGTTACTATAAGCTATAACCATAGGATCCATCTCATGGCATACTACGCAAAACTTCTCTCCGCTAGTTTCTTCTAGGGCGTAATGCACGGGAAGTACGACTAAAAACCCTATAATGCCGCTTACTAATATAATAAGCGCTAGTACTTTCTTTGAAATTTTCATGGCGTTACCCCCATCCATTGCGGAACTTCGTGTTCGTGGCACTCCGTGCACATATTGGTTGATTTTTTATGCTCGTTGTGGCACTCGTCGCAGTATAGCGTAGGGCCGTCGTGAACCGAGTTGTGGGGATTTGCTTTTAGCAGATCCATGTATTCTAGTCTTTTAGCTATCTTTTTCTTGTCGCCGTGACAGGATATACAGCCTTTATCGCCTATGGATTTAAATTTACTAGCGTCGTTTCCTTGTCCTTCGTGACAATCAAGACAGGTGAAGCTTAGCTTTTCATGGTGAGGCTTTAAAGGGTGTTTGGCTCGCAGTTCATCGGTGACGTTAAGATCAGCTAAAGACGTTATCTTTGCGCCTAAGGCTTCTGCGCTAGATGCAAAAGAGCATAGTAGCATAGATGCGCACAAGACGAGAAACGCTTTATGTTTCATGTGAATTCCTTTCGGATGTCAAATTTACAAATTTAACTGCAAATTCGGCTTTAAATTTAAAAAGCATTGCAGATCAAATTTAATCTGCAATGCAACGATTTACAAGTATTTCGAGGCGATTTTTAGGGTTGCGCGGCTAAAATTTTGCGCAGGCTAGACAAAATAGTCTGCCAAGCAAAATTTTAGCAAGCTCCGCAAAAAGCGTCCGAAAGACGCCGCAAATTAGCCTATATTCTCACCCGCAATCATACCAAACGTTAGACAATCTGCGATCGCCACGCTACCTAAGCGGCTAGCTCCGTGTACGCCGCCCGTGATCTCGCCTGCGGCAAACAATCTTGGGATAGGCATCTCGGTTTGTAAAGAGATAACCTGAGCTTTGGTATTGATGTCGATACCGCCCATAGTATGGTGGAGTTTTGGCGTACCGCGCATAGCGTAGAAAGGCGGTTTTGAGATATCTA
>CAURGM010000020.1:0-30053 GCA_963524395.1 uncultured Campylobacter sp. | reverse complement strand
CCCAAACCCCAAATTTAACCCCAGCTTAAGCATAAGCTTGTATACTTTGGCTTTAAATTTAAGGCGGCAAATGAGATCACAGAGCGAATTTTTCGGCGTTTTCATCACGCTTCTTGGCGGCGCATTATGGGGATTTAGCAGTGTTTGCGGGCAGTATCTGTTCACGCAAAAGGGCGTTAGCGCCGACTGGCTCGTGCCCTACCGCCTAGGCCTCGCCGGGCTTGCGATGGTGGCGTATTATTTAGCGCGTTCGCCGCGCCTAGCCCTCGCACCGCTAAAAGATCGCGCGCTATTGCCGCAGCTGCTCATCTACGCGTTTTTTGGGCTTATGATGACGCAGTATTCGTACTTTTGCGGTGTCGAGCTCTCAAACGCCGCCGTCGCGACCGTGATCCAGTACTCCGCGCCCGCGCTCATCCTCGGCGTCGTTTGCTTTTTACAGCGGCGCGCGCCTAAAAAGGTCGAGCTCATCGCGCTCATTTTCGCGGTGCTGGGCGTCGTGCTGCTCGCCACCCACGGCGATCTTGGCTCGCTGGTTATCAGCGCGGAGGCGCTGGTTTGGTGCCTCGTTAGCGCGCTTGGCGTCGTGATATACAGCCTCATTCCCACGAAGCTAAATCAAAAATACCCCGTCGCGTTAAA
The DNA here is from genome assembly GCA_963524395.1 of uncultured Campylobacter sp. Taxonomy (GTDB): domain Bacteria; phylum Campylobacterota; class Campylobacteria; order Campylobacterales; family Campylobacteraceae; genus Campylobacter_B. The sequence goes on along the minus strand of CAURGM010000020.1, from coordinate 29,411 downwards.
TTTAGGCTGGGGGATGGTCATCGGCGGCGGCGCGCTCGCGCTTTACACGCGGGTTTGGCAGCTAGGCGGCGTGAGCGACGCGCAGGGCTTTGCAGCGCTTGCCGCGGTAGTGATCCTTGGCACGATATGCGCGTTTAGCTTTTATATGACGGGGCTAAAGATAATAGGCGCAAGCAGGGCGAGCATGATAGCGTGCATCGAGCCGGTGAGCGCGGCGGCGTTTGCCTATTTTTGGCTAGGGACGGAGTTCGTGTTTCTTGATTTTGCGGGCTTTACGCTCATTATCTCGTGCATATTTTTGCTGGCTAAAGACAGGAAAAAGGCGTAAATTTGGAGGAGAGATGATCTATTTGGCGCAGACCGATACGACGGCTGGATTTTTGAGCAAGGATTTTCGCGAGATAAACGCGCTCAAACGCCGAGCGGCGAACAAGCCCTGCCTCATAACGACGGCAAAGCTTAGCGAGCTAAAAAATCTCGCTCGCGTGCCCGCTAAATTTAAAAATTTAGTGCGCCGCGCGAGGAAAACGACGTTTTTATATCCGAACGCCAAGGCCGTGCGTATCGTGAAAGAGTGCGCTCACGAGGAATTTCTGCGCAAATTTGACTGGCTCTACTCTAGCAGCGCAAATTTAAATGGACAAAATTTTGACGAAGCCTGGGCGAAAGCGGCGGCTGACGAGGTCATAGATCAAAATTTCAGCCAAAACGCAAGCTCGAAAATTTATAAAATTTCAAAAACTAAAATTTTGCGGATTAGATAGAGCTGCCGATTAAAATTTACACGCGCAAAGAGCACATAAAAAAGAGGCGAGAGCGAATCGGCTTTGCAAATTTAAAACCGGATACCTCGTTTCGGCTACTTTGTCCTCTGCACAATTTAAAACGACCTTCTAAATTTAAAATGGCTCTGTAAATTTAGCCGAGCCGTGAAATCCCGCCGCAGATAGACCGCGCAAAGACCGCTAGGAATTTTGAAAAATCCAAAAAAAGATCACAGCAGACTCGCAGAAAAATTATATAAAAAGCCGCAAAATTCTACCGCAGATTGCTGCCGATTTTTATCAGAGCCACTACGCGCCGTTTTTGATCGAAGCTCTACCTATGTTGCCTGCTTTCAATTAAAATTTCGCCGCTTCCACCGATAGTTTTAATTAAAATTTCATCGCCGCGTGAGTAAATTTCGATCAAAATTCTATCATCTCCGATTGTATATCAAAAATCCCGCCGCTGCCGATACTATCGCCTTTCATCGCCGCTATCGCCACCGCGGCTATTGCACTCTATCTTTACTGCTTGCGCCATAGCAAGCGCCCCAAAGCCGTCCGCGTCGATCACGCCCCCAAGCCGCCAAAGCTGCGCTTAAAGCGCAAGCGGTCGCCACTACTGCGCCACGACGACCGATCCGCGATAAAATTTTCGCCGCCGCGCAACGCATTAAAACAAACAGCATATCAAAGCAAACGACGTAAATTTTAAAATTTTAACCGCTCTCGCCGCGCGGCACCGATAAATTCCAACCGATAAACTCCGCTAGTTAGTCCATCATTCCCGCATAAATCATAAATTTCCATAAATTTAACGCCGCCTTTCTTGCTTTATATTAAAATTTCGCTAAAATTACCGCATTAAATTTGAGGCGCAAACGGAGTTTAAGCTTAAACCGCTTGCGGGCAAATTAAATCCATTCAAGGAGCTTTTATGAGCGGTGTTGCGTTAATCATCTGCTTCGCCATAGCGGTCGTCGTGATGATTTTTTTGATCTCCAAAGCAGGCGTTCACCCGTTTTTGGCGCTAATGCTTATCTCCCTGGCGCTCGCGATCGTCGCGGGCATACCGCTAGCCAAGATCCCCACGATTATCGGCGACGGATTCAGCGGCACGTTTAAGAGTATCGGTATCGTCATAATCTTCGGCGCGCTCATCGGCACCGTGCTCGAAAAGACGGGCGCGGCACTCAAACTCGCCGATATGGTCGTAAACGTAGTCGGACAAAAGCGCCCCGAGCTTGCGATGCTCATAATGGGCTGGATCGTAGGTATCCCCGTATTTTGCGACAGCGGCTTCGTCGTTTTAAACCCAATCCGAGAAGCGATCAGCAAAAAAATCGGCGAAAATCCGGTCGCTCTTGCAGTCGCGCTCTCTGGCGGACTTTATGCCTCGCACGTATTCATCCCGCCGACTCCGGGACCAATCGCCGCAGCAGGCGCCGTAGGCCTAGGCGGCAATCTACTGCTCGTAATCGCAATGGGCGCGGTAGTATCATTGCCGGTGCTGATCGCTACATACTTTTTTTCTAAAAAAGTCGCCAAGAGCGTGCATATAAGCGAGGCTGAAGCGAATGAAGTCATCGCAAAAAGCTACGACGATCTACTTAAACAATACGGTAAATTGCCGAGCGGATTTTTAAGCTTAGCCCCTATTTTGATACCGATCCTATTTATGGCGCTGGGCTCCGTCGCCAAGATCCTAAAAGTAGGCGGATTTGCGGGCGAAATTTCGCAATTTTTAGGAAATCCTATCATCGCGCTAGCCTTGGGCGTAGTTTTTGCGGTATTTTTGCTCGTACAAACCGACAAACTAGGCGAATTTAGCGAGATCACCAACGAATCCTTAAAAATCGTAGGCCCGATCCTCTTCATCACCGCAGCGGGCGGAGTGCTAGGCAAGGTAATCACCGACGCCGGCTTCGTAACCTACATCAAGGACAATGCGACCGCGATTAAAGCCGCGGGGATTTTCTTCCCGTTCTTAATCTCGGCAGTCCTAAAAACAGCGCAAGGAAGCTCCACCGTGGCTATCATCACTACAGCTTCGATTATGGGCGCATTTAACGTGGACGGCTCGCTGATGCAGGTACTGAGCTTCACCTCCGAAATGTCCGGCGCGCTTGTGGTAATGGCGATCGCAGCGGGCGCTATGACGGTTTCGCACGCTAACGACAGCTACTTCTGGGTCGTTACGAATTTCAGTAAGATGAACCCGCAACAAGGCTACCGCACTCAAACAATGCTAACCCTAATTATGGGCATTACGGGCATGATCAGCGTGTGGGTTTTGTCGCTGTTTTTGATCTAGGTTAGCTTATTCTAGCCGCTACCGCGCTAAATCAATGCGGAGTGCAATACGCGGCATCTACTATCGGCTAGCTACATAAAATTCTTTAAATTTACGTAGCTAGCCGTACCGCGCAAATGCTCTAGTATTAAAGTTTCGTATAGCGGAGTTTTAAATTTACACACAAAGCCTCAAGGGGTAAAATTTTAAAATTCTATTACTACGGAATTTTAAAATTTAGCCGAAATTCTGTGGCTTACAGAATTTTAAAATTCCACGACATGAAATTTTAGAATTTGCCCCATAAATTTGGCAACGAGATTTTAAAATTCTACTCTTGCTTCAGTCTTGTCATCGTAAATTTAGCCTATGCGCTGTAAAATTCCAAAATTTTAAAATACCAGCTAAAGGAAAAATATGAAAGTTTTAGTCGCGATCGACTCGTTTAAGGGCTCGCTTAGTTCGCTTGAGGCGGGCAACGCCGTAAAATCAGGCATCGAAAAGCTAGGCTGCGAGGTGCTCGTCAAACCTATCGCAGATGGCGGCGAAGGAAGCGTTGAAGCCCTTGCCGACGCACTAAAAGCTAGGTTTATGGACGTCATCGTAGCAAATCCGTTAGGCGAAAAAACGCCCGCGCGCTACGCCTTAAAAGGCGAGCTAGGCATCTTAGAAATGGCGTCCGCATCGGGTCTGCCGCTCATCGAAAAATCGCGCCGTAACCCGCTAAAAACGAGCACTTTTGGCTTTGGCGAGATGATAGCGCATGCGATCGCACACGGCGCGCGAAAGTTTATCATCGGTATCGGCGGAAGTGCTACGAATGACGCAGGTATGGGTATGCTGCGCGCGCTTGGTTTTAAATTTAAAGATGCAAATGGCGCAGAGCTTGCGGGCGCGGGCGAAGATCTGATTAAACTTGCCACGATAGATTGCACTTCGGTGCTGCCGCATCTTAAAGAGTGCGAGTTTCTCATCGCCTGCGACGTGGATAATCCGCTTTTTGGCGAAAACGGCGCGGCATATATTTACGCCCCACAAAAGGGCGCGGATGCGGCGATGGTAAAGCAGCTCGATGCGGGACTTATCAATTTCGCAAGCGTCGTAAGCAAGCACCTCGGACGCGAGCTTTGGAATAGCCCTGGAGCAGGAGCTGCCGGTGGGCTAGGCTTTGGCTTCGTGAGCTTTCTAAACGCAACGCTTAAGCCGGGCATCGACATCATCACCGAAGAGATCGGGCTAGAGCGCGATATGCAAGGCATCGAGCTCGTCATCACAGGCGAAGGAAGGCTCGATTTTCAAAGCTCGATGGGCAAAACCCCCTGCGGCGTCGCAAAGATCGCCGCTTCCTACGGCGTACCCGTAATCGCGCTGGCAGGCGGCATCTCGCCCTGTGCCGGCGGCTGTAATGAGCGAGGTATAGGCGCATTTTTTTGCATCCTAAATGAACCGATGAGCCTTGAGCGCGCGATGGAGCCCGCCGTCGCGGCGCAAAATTTAGCCCGCGTCGCCGAACAAGCGGTGAGATTGTTTCTGCTCGGACGCGGCGCGAAATAGAGCTTTTGGGCTGAAATTTTAAGGCGCGGACGCTAAAACTTGCAGAGAGTGCGGCGAGCGCGGGCAAGGGATACAGCGCGGCGACGGCTCGCAACAGACAGGCACGACAAAGTGTGGCAGGCGGCGAGCATGGCAAAAAAGCTAAATTTTATGCAGGATAGATTTGCGTGCTTTAAAGGTACGGCGTGATCTTGACGCAGATGGGGTGACACGCAGCTTACAAGGCACAAAAATATACGCAAAGAAGCAGGCGAGAGCCTACAACGATGGACGTTGGTAAAACGGCGGCTTGCGGCAAGGATACGGGCTATGACGCGCATGCACGGCAAGCAAATACCGCGCGCAGCTTACGACGGGCAGCAGAATTTCATCCGCCGCAGACCGCGGTAAGTGGATAAATTTTGCATTAAAACGTAGCTTTGCTGAAATTCTAGCGCGTTTGAAAATACGAAGTGATCGGATGAGAGTTAAGACAGCGGGTGACTCAGGGTGACGCAGCAGCGTGAAATTTTCGGCGCAAAAATTTATTTTACCGCGCGTTATATACTCAATGCGAAATCTAAAACTCATTTTTCAATCAAGCGGCTCGCGGACCCTCGCAATACATAACCTCAAGGCATGATTAAGACAGACAGAATTTTAAAATTTAACGCCATATTCGCAGCCCATGGAATTTGCAATGTAAATTTAAAAGCAACGATCCGCTTTGTAAAATTCCGTTTAAATTTTAGCCTGCGATATGCCCTTTTTGAGGCGGAAAAGACCGCCCAATCGCAAAATCGCGCTTCTTGCAAAAATGGCGGCGGCGCGAAATTTCGCTAAAATTTCATCTCTTAATTCGGCGTGCGATTTATAAAATTTCGCCCTCGCCGCGCTCCGAAATCTGCGGCTTAGGCAGCGCCAGGCTCTTTGCGGTTTTGCTAAAAAGTATCAGATCCTCGGTACTTTGCACGCTCCACGGCAGCCGCTTTAGAGCGAATTTAAAAATTTCAAAGCAGGAAACGGCGTCGCTAAATGCGCGGTGGTGGACGTTTTGCACGCCTAAAAGCTCTTTTAGCGAGCCGAGCCCGTATCTTTGCGCCTCGATCGTGCGGCGCGCGAGCTCGACGGTGCAGAGCCTACGATTTAAAAGCATCCCAAAGCCGCATTTTTGCAGGCTCGCGTCGATGAAGCCGTAGTCAAATTTGACGTTATGCGCCACAAAAACGCTATCTCCTAAAAACAGTCTAAACCGCTCCAGCACGCTAGCTAGCGGCGGTGCGCCCACAAGGTCGTCTGCGCAGATTCCCGTAAGCTCCGTGATATTTTCGGGCACGACGGGCGCGTAAACGAAGCTCTCGAAGCGATCCAGCTCCTGCGTGCCGCGCGTTTTTATCGCGCCGATTTCGATGATCTGGCCGTTTGAGAGCCCGCCGTTCGTCTCTATATCTACGAAGCAAAAAATTTCATCCGAAATGTCCGTCTCGCGGGTTTTGAGCGTGATTTTGCCGCTATCTAGCTTTATTATATCTATGCCGAGCGCGCGCCACATCGAAAGGTCTTTTGGCTCGAAAAGCTCGGTAATTTCGGCAATATCGCTTGCCTTTGAGATAAAGTCGTAATAATTTATGCTCTTTTGAGCCAGTAAATTTATGAGATTTTCGATCTGACGCGTCAAAATTTTACCCCTGTGCCGCGTCTAAATTTTAAGCGCACGGATCGCCTCCGCGTAGTCGTTTGAAGAAAATATGTAGTTGCCCGCTACCACGACGTCGGCGCCCGCTTCGTCGATATCTGCGATATTCAGCCCGTTTACGCCGCCGTCGACCTCGATGAGGCATTTTGCGCCTTTGCGATCGATCAGCTCACGCAGCTGCTTAATTTTCTCAAGCGCCGAGGGGATAAATTTCTGTCCGCCGAAACCCGGATTAACGCTCATTAAAAGCACCATATCGACCTCGCCCAAGATAAACTCCAGCGCGCTAAGCGGAGTGTGCGGATTTAGCACTACCGCGGGCGAGACGCCGCTGCGACGTATATGATCTATGAGGCGCAGCGGGTGCTGCTCCTCCTCGATGTGGAAGCTAAGAAATTTCGGCTTTAGCGGCAAAAAAAGATCAACGAAAAACGGCACGTTTTTAACCATCAGATGGATGTCTAAAGGCTTGCTGCTCGCCTTTGCCGCGGCGCTTACTACGAGCGGCCCGATCGTGAGATTGGGTACGAAATGTCCGTCCATCACGTCTACGTGAATGAGATCGGCGCCCGCTTCGCAGACTGCGCGAATTTCCTCCGCGAGCCTGCCGAAATCCGCCGATAAAATGCTGGGTGCGACATACATTAAGATTCCTTTAAAATTTCAAGATGCGGAATTTTACTTAGTTTTGTCATAAATTTCGCTAAATTTAAACCGCGGCGGATTTTAAGCATAATTTGAAATTTTTTCGCTATAATCGCCATTTATTTTAATCATCAAGGATTTATTATGGCAAGAAGATGCGCAATCACCGGCAAAGGTGCGATGGTAGGAAACAATGTCAGCCACGCAAATAACAGGACCAAAAAGAAATTCCAGGTCAATCTACGCACCGTCCGCGTTCAGCTAGAAGACGGCTCAACCAGACGAATCAAAGTCGCCGCCTCAACTCTACGAACTATGAAAAAACAATCAAAATAACCTCTTAAAGAGGAATTTATGTCTGTTTTGGACAAGATCAAGCGATTCCTCGACTGGTCCGGCTCGACTAAGCCGGACATCAACCTCTACACAGAAATTTACGACCAGCTACGACCTTTTCGCTTACCACTGATAACCATCGTGCTGATGATGCTAATCGGCACATTAGGCTATGTCTTTATAGCGGGCTTTTCGCTCGTGGATGCCTTTTATCAGGCGGGTATGACCTTCACGACGGTAGGCTTTACCGAAGTAGCGCCGATATCGCCCGCGGGTAGAATTTTTACCGTCTTATTCATACTCATGGGCTTTGGAACCTTTTCGTTTTGCCTGGGCGTCGTCGTCGAGGTCATAAAAAACGGCAAACTTCAAAATTTACTTAGGGAGCAACGAATGATAAATAATATCGCAAGGCTCAAAAACCACTACATTATCTGTTACAACAACATCTACTGCGCCGAGCTTGCCAAGCAGTTTCGCGAAAATCATCTGCCTTTTGTCGTGATCGATCCCGATCCCGCTCTAGCCAAAATCGCCGAGGAAAACCGCTATCCATATTTCATCGTAGGCGAACCGCACGTAGAAACTACGATGCTAAAAGCGCATCTGTCATCTGCAAAATCCGTCATCACGCTAAGTCCGAATTTAGCCGACAATATAGCAATAATCTCGCTGGTGCGCCTATACGAAAAGGAGCTTGGTCGCATCACCCCCTACTTCATCATGGCAAATAGCGATGACGACAGCGACACCGAGAGGCTAAAAAAACTCGGCGCAAATTCCATCGTCTCGCCATCCAAACTTGCCGCACAAAGGCTCTCTGCGATCAGCGTGCGTCCTGATATGGAAAACATTTTGGAGCGGTTTTTGTATAAAAAAGACTCGCTTATCGACATCGAGGAGATCACAGTGCCCGATTTTTCGTGGATCCGCTTCAAGCGCCTAAAAGAAACTCGCTTGCGCGATTTTACAAACGCCGACGTCGTGGGAATCAAAGAGCCCAACAGCCGCTTTATCCCGATGCCCGATGGTGACTATCTCATCGGTACTGGGGTGAAATTTTTAGTCATCGGCACGGCAGAGGGTATCCGCAACACTAAAAAACTCATCCGCAGCAAATACAAGCCGCAGGAGATGAGATATGTTTAAAATCACTAAGCTCGAGGGCGGCTTGCAGAATGTCGAGGGCTTTTATTTTGACGGCGTAAATTCGGGCTTTAAAAAACAGGGTAACGATCTAGGATTTATCCGCGCAGATGAGCCTTTTGCCGTAAGTGCGATCTTTACGAGCAATAAATTTCAAGCCGCACCGATTGGGCATTTCAAAAGGGCGCAAGAGCGCGCGGGCGGGGAACTTAAAACAAATTTTATCCTAGTAAATTCTAAAAACGCAAACTCGATGACCGGGGAGCAAGGTATCGCGGACATCGATGAAATTTTTAACGAGCTTGGCAAAAAAATCCCTCTGATAAACCCCGTTATGAGTTCCACCGGCGTAATCGGCTACCGCCTCAAAAAGGAAAAAATTATCGCCGCCGCGCAAAATTTTAACCTCTCGGCGCGAAACTCAGACGCCATAGCCACCGCCATTATGACGACAGATACGATAAAAAAGGAGCTTGCGTATGAAATTTCTTTAGAAAACGGCGAGAAATTTCACATCGCAGCCGTTTGCAAGGGCGCGGGTATGATCAATCCTGCGCTTGCGACCATGCTCTGCTTCATCCTAACAGACGCAAAAATCCCGCGCGCCGATATGGACGAGCTGCTAAAAAAGGCAGCGGAGCAGAGCTTCAACACCGTAAGCGTCGACGGCGACACCTCCACCAACGATACGATTATGCTCTGCAGTAGCGCTAAATGTGCTTACGAAAAGGACGCCTTCGCCTTCGCGCTAAACGCCCTTACGCATGAGCTTGCGCTGATGCTGGTAAAAGACGGCGAAGGCGCAACCAAGCTGGTGCGATTTAGAGTAAGCGGCGCCGCAAATGCTGGGGATGCCCGCACGGCGGCGAAGGCGCTAAGCAATTCGCCACTTGTTAAAACGGCGATCTTCGGCGAAGATCCGAATTGGGGTCGTATAGCCTCGACCATAGGCGCCTGCGGTATCGAATGCGATGAAGAAAAGCTGCGTATTAAATACGACGATGTGCTGCTTTATGATGCACAAAATCGCGAATTAGACGCCGCACGCGAGGCTGCAGCTCACGCCGTAATGCAACAAAAAAGCTTTACGATCTGGTGCGATTTAGGGCTCGGGGATGGCGAGTTCAGCGCATACGGCTGTGATCTTAGCTACGACTACGTAAAAATCAACGCGGATTATAGATCATAAAGATTCCCAGCTCGCTTCATGATAAAAATCTCGTCTCGAAAATAGCAAATTATGGCAGGGCTTTAAAGCTATGCTCTTAAGATTTTATCATTTAAAATTGCCTGTTTTAAATTTTTAAAGGTTAAAATTTCATCTCTTAAAATTTAGAATTTCATCCGCTAAATTCAGTCTAAATTTGATAGCTGAAATTAGGTTTTAAGCGCTTTATTGATATACTTGAATAAATTTTTTAAAGGAGTAAAGCATGTTTCATGAGTACAGAGATTTAATCACTGAGTTAAAAGGCAAAAACGCACGATTTGATTCGCTTTTTGAGAAGCACGACGAGCTGGATCACAAGATCGCCGACGCACAAGCCGGCAGAGTGCATATGAGCGATCTGGAGATCGATGCGATGAAGAAAGAAAAGCTTCGCATAAAAGATGAGCTAGGCACCCTGCTAGCGCAATATAAAGCCGAAAAGGCAGATAAATAAGGTTGCTTGCGGCGAAATTAAGATGCAGCAGAGTGCTAGCAAGGCTAATTTCGCCGCCAAGCTTTAATCCGCGTTTAGAATTTTCTAATCGCAATAAGTTTAACCGTCTAAGTTTGCCTCGCACGATAGAGATATTAAAACAGCGCGCCAAAACGAGTTAAAAATTTATACCGCACGCTCCGCCTTGACACCGCTAAATAATTTTTACGCATCGGCTGCATCGCTGCATATACCAACAATGCGGTATTAGCGCAATCAAATATAATTTGTTACGGCTCTCTATCGCCCTTTTCGCTTCCAAAAATATCTCTTGCTGAATGTACTTTTGCGCTACAGAGTAAATTAAAATTTATCGTCGCCCTGCGGTCTGACTCTTAAATTTTACTTTACAGTGAGTATTTTATAGCAAATTTCAATCTTACGCTTTGCTTGTTTCAGGCGTAATACCTACTTTAAAATTCCGCATTTCGAAGGAATCGGAAGTAGCGCTAGAATTTTAAATTCCCGTTCGTGCTAGCCGCGAAATTTTAAATTCGCAGCCTCTAACTAAGCGCTAGTTTATGTTAGAGCTTGCTTTTTAGTTGCTCCACGGAATTTAGCTAAGCTTGCTTGTTTCAAACCCACTTCATTGAGCTTTAAAAATTTAGATTATTTCTTTGATCGTATTGGATAATGCCTGCCGGCACAGAATTCCTAAAGTTAACTTATTTGCTATATACACAATTAAAAGCGGCGTTAACGCGGAATTAAATAATATAAGCGGATCTGCAAAAGGTATGAAATTTAATCATAGAATTTTAAGCGCCAAAGATTTACGATAAAATTTCGCCGTGCAAATCAAATCCCAAAGCTAGCCTAGCCTACTCGAAAACCTTCGCTTCTAAGCCATGTAGCCTTTGCAAGCCGATATCGATATATTCATTAAGCTTCTCATTATTTTCCAGCAATTTGTCGTAATAGCTCTTGGCTCTTTCTCTCGCGGTCGCATCAGGCTCGATATACTTTAGCCCGCTTTTGAAAAATCCTTTGGATTCCACAAAATAGATCGAGTGGATCTTCTCGCAGTGCGATAGCCCTGCTTCAGTGTAGTTTAAAATCGATTCGTACGCGATATTGCCTAACAACTCTTGCAGTCTATTTGCGGGATTTTTGAAAAACTCGGCGAACTCCTTATACGGCGTAAAAACCTGATCAAGATTTTTCATCGCATCGCCGTAGATACCCTTTTTCAGGCGAAACATCGTCATTTCTTGAGAACTTACAAACTTCTCTATTGCTTTTATCGTATCGTTTTTATTCACTGAATTTTTCCCTTTTAAAATATGAAACGCTCGGATTATATCGTTTGTTTTATAAAAATCCGTTAAAAATCGGTTAAATTTTGCCCTAGCGTTTTAGCCAAATTTCTTTGGCGCTTTTGATTAAATTTCTCGCCTCAGCCGCCGCACTTCTCGCACAATCCTCGCACGAGCACACTTTTGACATTTTTTTGTGGCAAAGCTGGCATCGAAATCTCCTCCATTTTATGGCAGTTTTCGCAGACAAAATACGCTTTTGCGCCGTCGGTGAGCTCATAAAAGCTTTTATGATTATTTTCGCTGGTAATTATCAAATTTTTCTCTTCCAAAAGTGCTATATTGCGATATATCGTGGTTTTATTAGCACCCGTTTGTTCTACTAGTTCATCATAGCTTACCGGGCATTTTTTCTCGCTTAGGATCTGCACGATCTGCACTCTAAGCGCTGTAGGAGCGATATCGTGACTCGCTAAAAAATCTTTGGGATCCATTTTACGCCTTTTTTAAAATTTAAGCGATGATAGCGAAATTTAGATAAATTTATATTAAGTTGCAACTAAGTTGCTTTTGATATACTTCCGCAATTTTTTTTGGAAAGGAATTTTATGAAAAAGCTTGTTTTCACGCTTTTAGCAGCTAGTTGCGTAGCATTCGCCAAACCTACGGTCACCACGACCATACTTCCTACGAAGTATTTTGTTGAACAGATCGCAGGCGATACTCTGCAGGTAAATACGATGGTAGGCAAAGGCGCCGATCCGCACACATACGAGCCTAAGCCTTCGGAGATGAAAATGCTAGAAAATAGCGATCTGTATTTTGCAGTCGGTATAGAATTTGATGAAGTCTGGCTACCAAAGCTTGCCGCATCGTATCCGAAGATGAAGATAATCCGCACAGAAGATGGCATCACTAAAATGGCTATGGCAGAGCATCACCATCACGACGAACATGATCATAGCGCGCATCACGATGATCACGATCATGACGCGCACCATGAGCATGGTGACAAAGACCACGAGGCGCACGAGCACCATCATCATCACGGCGGTTTAGACCCACATATCTGGCTCGATCCGCAGCTTGTAAAAATTCAAGCTAAAAATATTAAAGACGCGTTAACCAAACAGTATCCTAAGGATGCTAAAATTTATGAAGCAAATTTCGATAAATTTGCTAAAAAGCTGGACGAGCTGGACGCTTACGCAAAGCAGAAATTAGCGGGCGTCAAGGGAAAGAAATTTATGGTTTATCATCCGTCTTGGGGCTATTTCGCGCACCGATACGATTTGGAGCAGATCGCAGTCGAAGTGGAGGGCAAGGAGCCGAAGCCTGCGGATTTGGCTGAGCTAATTGAGGAAGCCAAAGAGGAGAAGATCAAGGTGATTTTCGTCGCACCGCAGTTTTCCAAAAAGGCAGCGCAAACCATCGCCGCGCAAACGGGCGCAAAGGTGATGGAGATCGATCAGCTGCCGCTAGATTGGTATGAGACGATGAAAAAGACGATCGACGTTTTCGGAGAAAATTTGTAGTTGATGAAATTTATTAAAATTTTAATTTTATCCGCGATCTTTAGCTCGCGGATATTTGCGTGCGCTCTGTGCGCCCTATACACGCCCACTGCGCACGTTAGCATCACTCCCGTCGCACAAGACGGCAAGATCGTAAGCCTGCATTTTTCGTGGCTTTTCTCTCAAAATTTTACCGACGTCATAATGCAGACCTACGATATAAATTCCAATGGCAAGCTTGAAAATAGCGAGCTTGCCGAGATAACTAAAGCGATGACCGATTATCTAACCCCCAAAAACTATCTTTGCGAGGCGGAATTCTACGATCAAGCGCCAAAAAACGCAAAGCCCGCGCTTAGCAACCTCGTAGGCACGCAGATCAAGGGAAATTTTAAAAACGCAATAAGCCTCGTCAAAAAGGGCAGACTCGTGTTCGAGTTCGATCAAAAGGTCGGCTTCGAGCTGCGCAATAACCGCGTTCTTAAAATTTCCATTAACGACGATCAGGGATTTTTCAATTTCAAAATGCTTGACGACAAACCCATTAATCTAGGCGAGGGCTTTGTAGCGAAGCCTAATTCAAATTTAGCCACCACTTTTATAGAATTTAGCGGCGAAAAACCAAAGATCGCAGATAAAAAACCGCCAATTTCAAGCGCGCCAAACTCCGATTTAGCGCAGGATAGCCTTGCATCTAGCGAGCAGAGTCTTGCGGGCTCAGAGGATAAACTTGCGCAAGGCGGCCAAGCTAAACCGAATTCCAGCTCAGCACGCAGATCAAACCAAAGATCCGTCGGCGACATCGTTTCGGAAGCTGCAGCAGAGGCGCAAAAAAATATAGCCGCTTCGGATACTATCGCGCAGATTAATAAAGCCGCCAAAAAGGACGCGCAGGCAAAAGGTGGCCCCGCAAATTCCGACCGCTTAGGCAGCGAAAACTTAGAGGCCGCCGCAAAAAACGGCGAAAATACCGCGGCTTCTTTAGGCGATGATTCAAATTTAGCGCAAAATAGCGCGAGCAAAAACGGCGCCGCATCCGACAGCGACAATATTTCAAGCGAGCCACAAAAAGAGGCTACGCTGGGATTTGTCGCGCAAAAGACGATGGATTTTATGAAAAGCCTCAAAACGGCGTTTCGCGCAAGCAGCGAGCATGCAAGCGCAAGCACGATCTTATGGGTTCTAGCACTTTCTTTCATATACGGCTTTTTCCACGCGGCAGGTCCAGGGCACGCGAAGCTGCTAACGGCGAGCTATTTCTTAGCCCATGGCGGCAGCTACGTCAAAGCCTTCGGGTTTGCCCTTAAAATCGGGCTTCTGCACGTACTAGGAGCGCTCGTTTTAGTAAGCGCGAGCATGTTTGTGTTGCAAAACGTCGCAGGGCTCGTCTCTGCAAACTCCGCCTCGATCACCACGAAAATTTCGGCGCTTCTGATCATCGTCATAACTGCGCTCATCATCTACGAAAAAGCTCGCCGCGTAAGATCGGGTGCTAGCCACGATGCGGGCTGCTCCTGCGCCGCCTGCGCTTCCGTCGCGAAGACCGCAGAGGCGGACGCCCGCTTAAAAAACACGGCATTTGCAAACGCCGGAAATTCCGCTCACGCAGCGTCAAAGAGCTATAAATTTTCTAAATTTAAAACCCCTAGCGGCGAATCCGCGCAGCATTTGGATACTAAAAATTTAGACGCCGCGGCGGCAGAGTCAAATTCGGATTTAAATTTAAGCGAGAACCTGGAAGAAAACTCGTCTAGCCAAAACGAGCAAAAACAGACTTTGAATTCTACAAATTCCAAAAACCAAACCTCGTCTCGCTCGCTACAAAATGGCGCGACTGGCGGTGGCGAGAAAGGGCGAGAGTGGCTTATCGCGCTTGCTGCGGCGCTCGTGCCCTGCCCCGGCACGATCCTTATTTTCGTGCTTGCCTTCAGCCTCGGAAGCTTCGCGCTTAGCGTCGCAAGTGCACTTTTTATCGGTTTTGGAATGAGCGTCGTGATATTTCTAGCCGCGCTTTTCGGCGCGAAGGCAAACGAGCTAAGCTCGAAGCGGATCGTAAGTTTGAAGCTTTACATCGAATTTGCGGGGCTTTTCGTGATGTTCGGGCTCGGAGTTTTTATGTATTTCATCTCAGACAGCCTCAGGATACTGTGATCTCAAAATTTGAACGCAAATTTACAAAGACGGCTTGCGTGAAATATAAGCTTACGCGATACGTTAAATTTTAAATCCCATGCGAATTGATTTCAGAATAGTAAAATTTTAAAATTTTACGCCGCACGGACCCGCGTAAATTAAATTTCGATCCCAACTATTTAATTATGCGGCGGAATTCGCTCTTTATGAATTCTGCTAAATTTCGCTACAATACGGGCGAAATTTTTATCAAGGATAGATATGTCGTCTGCTCTGCAAGATGTCGTTTCGCAGACTTTAACCGAGCAAAAAGCGTGCGCTAGAGCTTTTAATAGATACCGCTACCTCAGTATAGCCGCCTTTTTTGCGGTCCTGTTCGTATTAGTGTATCTAGAGGGCGTTGAAACAGACACTCCCTCTGTAGAAATTGCCGAATTTTTGGGCGTCTTGATCCTTTTTCCGATCTTTTGGATATTTTTTCTGCATTGCGCCGGTCAAAAAACCGAAGCGGAAATTCGCTACTATAAATTTTACAAAGAGATATTCGTCCGCGCCGTAATAAACGATATAGATGCCGGTTTAAAATACGATCCATATACCGCGGCATGCAAGAAGAGGAATTTCAAAAATTTAGAATTTATAGGAAATCTAGGATCAAAAGCGAGGATCGGATTACGGGCGTGTACTGCGGGATTAAATTTAGCCTCAGCGAGGTACATAGTAATGGTAGGTTTTACATGAAAACGGATAATCCGCTCATAGCGGCGATTATGTTGATCAAAATATTCTACGATAACTATATGGACTTTGACGGCAACGTACTGATCTGCGAGCTCGCGAAAAAAACCTCGGGCAAAACGATAGTGGTAAGCAGGGAGCTAAACGCCAAGATCTTCGGCGAAAAAGAGATGATGGACGATGTGGATTTTATGCGCGATTTTCGCGTGTTTGCGGATGACAAAGTAGAAGCGCGCTATCTGCTAACGCCCGCGTTCATGGAGCGCCTGCGCGAAATAAATCGCGAAACGAGCGGCGAGTTCAGCTTGAGCGCGGTATTTATGGATGAGCGCTTATATCTATTTTTAAACGGTGCGCCCGATTTTTTCGAAACTACTCTTTTTGGTAGGCCCGCTAGCATAGAGCTCGCGCGCGAATACCAAACGCAGATCCGCAAAATTTTAAACCTAATCGAGACACTAAAACTCGCAAACTAGCAGGATGCATTACGGCTGAAATTTTGTATTGGCTAAATTTAGGCCAGGTGGAATTTTTAACGAAGCGTAGTTTCGGCAAAAACGTAAATTTAATCAGCAGTGCGATCTCTCGGCAACTGCCCGAAATTTAATCAACAATGCAATCTCTCGGCGGCTGTCCGAAATTTAAACGAGCGATACGATTAGAGAGATGAAACGCCTGCCGCAAATAAATTTGAAGCAAAAACGCCCTCCGTGTCTTATAAATAAAATTTAACCCTCTGGCAGTTCTTGGAAGCGACTCTTGCTTAGCTCTTCATGTCCAAAATAAAATTTAACTACATTTTGTATCGCGACGCTTAGCTTTGGATACCGAACTCGCATAGCGGCAAAATTTAATCGGCAGCGCCCGCGATGATGAAATTTAAAGCAGATCTGCAAGGATGAAATTTAAATTAAAAGCAAGCTCAGGGCGAGAGTTAAATTTAGAGCGCGCGCGGCGTTTACAAAAGCCGTGAGCCAAAGCGCATCTGCCTAGCGCATACCGCAACGTATCGCAAGCGCAAGTCTGCACGTACTCAAGTTCTGCCAAAATCCTCGCCGCGCGTTCCCGCGTCGCCTCATCAAACGCCGTCGTAGGCTGGATTGTAAATTTAAATTATAAAGAATTGTATGAGACGAAATTTAAAATTCCGTCTCCTAAGCGGGAAAAAGATTAAAGCGCCGCGTAGCGCACCATTAGGCAGGTTTGAAGCGCCGCCAGCTTATCAAGCGTGCCTTTTTGCACTTCGGAATCGACCAAAATGACCGCCAAGGCGTCCCCCTCCTCGCCTCTGCCTAAGCGAAAGTCCGCGATATTGATGTTTTCATCGGCTAGGATCGTGCTTACGGATTTGATAACGCCCGGCACGTCGGTGTTTTTGAAGATTATCATCTTGCCCTTCGGCTTAAAATCGGTCTTAAATCCGCCTATATTTACGATACGCTCCTCGCTTCCGTCAAAGACCGTGCCCGCGACGTTTGAGATCGCCTCATCGGTCATAATTTTTACTGCGATCTCGCTTTTATAGACGCTGTTTGCAAGCTCGCCAAAGCTCGTCTCAATCCCCTTTTCATCCGCAAGAAATTTAGCGTTGACGTAATTTAGCGAGTCGCCCAAAGAATCATGCAGCGCGCCTACGATTGCAAAAACGAGCATCGATTTTAGATACTGAACCACCTCGCCGCTGCCCTCGATGCGAATCGATTTGATCGGGCCTTTATTGATCTGCGCCGCAAGATAGGCCATTTTGGAGACTAAATTTATATACGGCTCGATACCGCGCGGCAAATCCTCGAGCTTAAGCGGCAAATTTAAAGCGTTTGGATAGTTCAAGCCGCGCGCGGCGCTAATCGCCTGCTCTGCGGCTTCCCGGGCGATATTGCTTTGCGATTCGAGCGTATTTGCTCCAAGATGCGGAGTCGCGCTTAAATTTTCGATATCCAAAAGCTCGTGATCGGTCGCAGGCTCTTTGTCGAAAACATCGATGCCGAGATACGCGATCTTGCCGCTGCGTAGATTGTTCGCGAGCGCTTTTTCATTATACAACCCGCCTCTAGCGCAGTTTATTAGGCGTACGCCGTTTTTCATCTTCGCTATTTGCGGCTCGCCTATCATATTTATCGTCTCTTTATTTTTCGGCGTATGAATCGTGATGAAGTCACAAGATAAAATTTCGTCGAAATTTTTCGTATATTTTACTCCGAGCTTCGTGGCCTTCTCAGGCTCGATATAGGGATCATAGGCGATGACATTCATCCCAAACGCAAGCGCGCGAACCCCCACGCGCGAACCGATATTTCCAAAGCCGATGATGCCGAGGCTCTTTTTATAAAGCTCGGTGCCGTACCATTTCTCGCGCTTCCAAATTCTATTAATTTTCAGATCGTTGCAGGAATTTACATATTTGCGCGCCGCATTTAGCAGATGGCACATAGTCATTTCGACCGCGGCGATGGTGTTTGCCGTAGGTACGTTCATCAAAATAATGCCGCGCTTGGAGCAGCCGTCGATATCGCAGTTATCGACGCCCACGCCAGCACGCACGATCGCTTTTAGCTTGGTGCCCGCGCCAAGGAATTTCTCATCCACCGCCGTAGAGCTTCTGGTAATCGCAACATCCGCATCGCCTAAAATCCCATAAAGCTCGCTCTTGGGCACGCTCGTAGCGTCGATTACTTTAACGTCCGATTCTTGCTTAAGCAGATCAAAACCGATTTTGTGGATTGCGTCGCAGACTATGATAGTTTTCATGAAATTTAACCTTTTGAAGTAGGTCCGCAAGGCGGGGGATGCCTTGCGGAAAGAGTTTTATTTATTTAATTGATCTTTGATTAGATCCCCTAGGCTTTGCTTCTCGTCGTCGTTGCTGTTGATCTCGTTTAGCGCCTCGCGCTCCTTCTGATGAGCCAGCCTGCGCACGCTTAGGCGAATTCTGTTTTTCTTCTCGTCGATGAAGGCGATCGCAGCCTCGATCTCGTCGCCCACTTTTAGGCTATCTACGCTTACGTTGCCAAGATCTTCCTTGCGGATAAGCGCGTCTATACCGCCTCCAAGCTCGACGAAAATTCCAAACTCTTTAATATCGCGGATCTTGCCTTTTACGACATCGCCTTGATTGTGGCTCTTGGCGTAATCGCTAATAGGGCTATCGCCGAGCTCTTTGTGATTTAGAGAAATTTTTTGAGTGTCTTTGTCGATCTTGATGATCTTAACCTCGATCTCGTCGCCTACTTTGAATAAATTTTTGCACTTCTCGCCGCGATCCCACGAAGCGTCTTCGTTATGCAAAAGTCCTTCTACGCCGTCGATCCTCACAAACGCACCGAAGTTTGTAATCGTAGTGACGCTGCCTTTTAGCACGTCGCCCACTTTATGCTTAGCAACGAACTCGTCAAAAGGCTTGGTGAGTAAATTTTTAAGGCTCACGCGTAATCTGCGCTCGCTAGGGTTGATCTCTACGACCTCGACGTCGAGCTCCTCGCCCTCGCTGATGAAATCTTTCGGATTTTTGATATTTTTATCCCACGAAATTTCACTGATATGCAAAAAACCCTCGATGTCGTTGCCAAGATCGACAAACGCGCCGTAAGGCTCGATATTGCTTACTTTTACGCGGATAGTATCGCCCACTTCCAGGCTATCTTTGATCTCGTTCCAAGGATCGGGCATCGCCTCTTTTATCGAAAGAGAGAGATGCTTTTTATCGTTGTCGTATTTGATAACTTTAACCGGAACCTTATCGCCCTCTTTGTAGAGTGAGCTTGGATTTACAGGACCTTTGTATGAAATTTCGCTGTAGTGCACGAGTCCGTCCACGCCGCCTACGTCTACAAACATACCGTAGGTGGTGATTTTTTTGACGACGCCTTCGATGATGCCCTCGGTAGCGATTACTTTCTCGATCGCCTCTTTGCTTGCTTTGCGATCCTCATCAAGTAGCTTCTTGCGCGATACGACGATGCTTTGTTCATCTCTATCGACCTTGATGATCTTTACTTTGAAATTTTTACCGACAGCGCCATTTGGGTTTTTAAGCGCGCTTTGCGAGCGAGGCATAAAAAATTCCACATCATCTGCATTGGCACAAACGAAACCGCCCTTATTAAACGATAGAATTTTAACGTCATAGACATTTTCTGCGTTTTCATCATAGGAGTCGATGAACGCCTTTACTTTTTCCTTCTTTAGGGCCTTTTTATACGATACGACCGGGCGACCGCCTCTGCTTCCGATAATAGCGACTTTGATGTCATCTCCTACATTAACCTGCGGGTTTCCTTGATCGTCGCTAACCTCGGCGGCATCTAAAATGCCCTCCGACTTCCTGCCTACGTCTATGAAAACCTCGCCGTCCTTAAGGGCGATAACCTTACCTGTGACGACCTCGTCGCGAGACTTCCCGGCGTCATACTCCTCTAACAATGTCGCAAAATCTTCCTCTGCGTGGTTTTGAACCTTCTCGTTCACCTCAGCCATATGCTTCCTTTAAATTTATTTGTGCTTTTTTGAAAAGAACTAAAATGCGCGATTCTAGCTAAAATTTGCTTTCGATTTGATAAATTTCTAAGAGTAAATTTGATAAGAGGGCTTATAAATTCCGCGTTAAATTTTCGATTCGTGCCACTACCTTTTTGATGATCCAATCGGGCGTGCTGGCTCCTGCGGAGATGCCGCAGAGGCTTTTGTTTTCAAACCAAGAACGTTCAAGCTCGCTTTCGTTCTCTATAAGATAGCTGTCTTTGCAAAAATTTTGTGAAATTAAAAAAAGCTGTTTGGTGTTGGAAGAATTTTTCCCGCCTACGATTATCATCACGTCGGCCTTTTGCGACAGGCTTTTTACGGCCTCTTGATTCTCCAGCGTCGCATTGCAAATCGTATTAAAAATTCTCAGCTCCCTTGCGCGCTGCATCAAAAAATCCGCGATTTTGGTAAAGCTTTCTATCTTTTTCGTAGTCTGCGAAACGAGCGCGACGTGAGGTCCAAGCTTGACGTCTTGCAGTTCCTTCGTATCCATGATCACGAATACGCGCGATTTTGCGTAGGATTTCACGCCCTTTACCTCGGGATGATTTTTATCACCGAAGATTACGATATCATAGCCCTCCGCGCTCATCTTTTCTACGATCTGCTGCGGCTTGGTTACGAAAGGGCAGGTAGCGTCGATGAGCTCTTTATTTTGCGCCTTTAATCTTTGCAGATCGTCCTTTTGGATGCCGTGCGTGCGGATGATGAGCTTTTGCTCATCCTTGATCTCGCTAACGCCTTCTAAGGTTTTGACGCCGAAATTTTGCCTTAGCCTGTTGATCTCTTCGGCGTTATGTATAAGCTCGCCGATTGTAGCGGCCTCGCCGGCGCTTTCTGCGATCTTGATCGCACGCTTGACGCCAAAGCAAAAGCCGTAGCTTTTGGCCATCTCAATCTTCAACGCCGGCTCCGATCTGTCTTAAAATCGCGGCGAAGTTCGGAAACGACGTCGCGGTACAATCACTATCCTCGATGATCATCCCCGATCTTAGGCCTAAAATCGCAAAACTCATCGCGATACGATGGTCACCGCACGGCGTGATGATCGCTGCGTTCGCCTCGCCGCCTTCGATCTGCCAGCCGTCCTGCAGCTCGCGCGCCTTAATACCGCAAGCGCGAAGCCCTTCGCAGGTTACCTTTATGCGGTCGCACTCCTTTACGCGCAGCTCGGCGGCATTTTTAAGCACGCTACTTCCCTGCGCGCAAGCAAAGGCGATCGCAAGCGCCGGCGCTTCGTCTATCAGCCACGAGATGTTTTCACTCACCTCTACGGCGCGAAGCGGCGCGTAAGCAACCTCTATGTCGCCGATCTGCTCGTAAAATTCGCTCGTTTTATTAAATTTAACCTCGGCTCCCATGCGTTTTAAAATTTCATACGCCTCTATTCGGGTTTTGTTTAGCAGCATATTTTTTAGCACTATGCGCGAGCCCGGGGTTATCGCTGCGGCGACCGCGAAGAAAAACGCCGAGCTGGGATCGTTTGGGATAAAAATTTCAAGCGGTTTAAGCGGCGAGCTAAGCGGCGCGACTTCGATCCCAAGGCCGTTTCGCGAAATTTGCGCACCCATCGCTTTTAGCATCCGCTCGCTGTGATCGCGGCTAAGCTCGGGCTCGCTAAATCTGCACCCGCTGCCGCGCAAGGCCGCTAAAATCAGAGCGGTCTTTACCTGCGCGGACGCAATCTTACTCGCGTATTCAAAATACCCAAGCTTTTGCCCGAGCACCGCAATAGGCGCCTTTTCGCCGCCTGCTCGTCCGTAAATTTTAGCGCCCACCTTGCAAAGCGGATCCGCAACGCGCCTCATTGGGCGCTCGCTTAGATACCGATCGCCGCACAGCACGAAAAAGCCCTCGCGTCCCGCCAAAAAGCCCATAAATAGCCGCATAGCAGTGCCCGAGTTGCCGCAATCAAGCGGAACGTTCGGCTCTTTGATAGCCTCCGGCGGAGTGATCAGAATTTCGCCGCCTACGTGCTGTACGCTAGCGCCCAAAAGCTCCACGATCTTTAGCGTATTTTGCGTATCTTCGGCCTCAAGATAGTTTGAAATTTTACTCGTCCCCTCCGCTAGCAGCGAAAAGATCGCCGCGCGGTGTGAGATCGATTTATCCGCGGCGATATTTGAAATCTCCGCCCGCAAAGGGCTTGCTTGCGCAAAAATTCTCATCGCAGCCCAAGCCCCAGCTCGCTGCTAAGCGCGGCTAAAATTTTATCGGTAAAGCCCGCCACTTCCTCGTCGCAGAGCGTTTTTTGAAGGTCTTGAAATACAAGCCTGATCGTCAGGCTCTTTGAATCGCCCAAGCTTTCGTCGCCGTAAAGATCGCTCGGGATAAATTCCTTTAACGCCTCGATTTTAAGGGCGTCTATGCACTGCTTGATCTGCTCGAAACGCATTCCGCTCGGCACCAAAATACTTAGATCGCGCGATACGCTAGGAAACTTCGAATAAGCGTCCGCTACGATATTTTTAAATTTAAGCTTGGAAAAATCGATCTCGCACAGATAGCTTTTATCCAGATCGCGCCCTGCTTCTACGGCGTAATCCACGCGCCCGATAAAGCCGACTATCTCGCCGTCCTGCTTGATCTGAGCTTGCTCGAATTCGCTTAAAAATTTCAAATTTTCGCTCGGGAGTCTAACGTTAAATTTACCGATGATGCTTTGGATTAAATTTGCAAAATACAAAAAATCGACCGCGGCGGGTTTTGCGCCGGCAGCGATAGAGGGCTCCGCCTTTAATCCGCTAGCGATAAAGCCCAGCCTTAGGCTCTGCGCGCCGCTTTCGTCAAAAACCTCTCCTAGCTCAAAAAGCTTGACGCTTCTGCGAGAATTCTTTAAATTTCGCTCCGCAGATTCCAGCAGATGATTAATCAGCGTCGGTCTTAGCGCGTCCAGCTCGCCGTTTATCGGATTTAAAATTTTAACCTTGCACGGCGCAAAGCCTAAATTCTCTAGCGCTTTCCCGTCGTCAAACACATAATGCACGCACTCGAAAAATCCCACTGCTGCCGCCTTGCTGCGAAGCTTGCGCCCGTTTTGTAAATTTACGTAGGTATCGTTTAGGCGGTTTTTCTCGTAGAAGCTTAGCGGCGCGGCAGCGATATTATCTATGCCTACGATACGCACGATCTCCTCACACACGTCGTGGGAATTTACGATATCGTGGCGGAAAGGCGGCACCTTGGCGGTGATGAGATCGGCTTCGACGCCCACATCAAAGCCCAGCCTTTTTAAAATTTTTACGATCTTGTCGCGTGGAATTTGCGCGCCGATCATTGAGTTTATCTCTTTTTCGCTAAAGCCCACTATAAGCGGCTCCAAAGCATTTGAAATCTTTTGTGTGCCCGCATATAGGCTAACGGCTTTATTTTTAAGTAGCAATCTAAATAGCAAATCTAGCCCCAGCCTAAGCTTTGGCTCGCTGCCTCTGCTTGAGCGATATACATGCTCGTCGCCTTTTAGGCTTTTATTTTCGTTTACTGCTTTAGCAATGATTAGTGGCGCGGTGTAGTTTGCCTCTAATAGCACCACTTTGCTACTGCAACACGCCTTTAGCTCCGCGTCTTGGCAAATCCCTGCTACGCTAAGCAATCTCTTGCCCGCATAAACGCCGAACTCGCCGTTTGGCATAGGCTTTATGTCAAGCGCTACCTTGCCATCTGCGGAAGCAATCTTTTCAAAATCATAAGCGCGCAGCAATACTCCGGTAGAGTGAGTAGCGTAGTTGATGAAATTTTGCACCGCGCAGCTTTGCAAAATACCAACGCTTGCAAGACGCAAGGTCTGCTTTAAATTTAACTTCAGCTCGCCTTTGATCTCGTAAGCTCGAAAAGCAAATTTAGCGCTTACCTCATCGCTTGCACGCACGCTTAAAATTCTACCGATACCAGGCGCTCCGTCGGCATCTTCAAACTCGTGCTTTTCCTTTAGCGGCAGATCAAGCGCTGCGCCTAGATCGCGCGCTATGCCTAAGATGCTAAGGCAGTCGCCGCGATTAGCGGTAAGCTCGATCTCAATAAGATCATCATTAAAAATTTCATACTCGCGCAGCTCCTTGCCGAGCATAAGCTCACCGATGCTGCTATCAAGCACCATAATGCCGTCATTCGTCTTAGCAAGTCCAAGCTCGGTTGCCGAACAGATCATGCCAAAGCTCTCCACTCCGCGAAGTTTGGCGGGCTTTATTTCAAGGCCGCTCGGCAGCACGGTACCGATCAGGCTAACTGCGACGTATTGCCCCGCTTCGACGTTTTTCGCGCCACAGACGATCTGCAAGCTCTGCTTACCGACATCAACCTCGCAGACATTTAGATGATCGGAATTCTCGTGACGACGCTTACTTTTTACGAGTCCTACGACGACGCCTTTGGGAAGCGAAATTTTATCGTGAGCGTCAACCTCAAGACCGATGGAATTTAGCGTAGAAAGCAGCTTTTCGCTTGAAATTTCGCTTATGTCGATCCACTCCTGCAACCAATTTCTCGTTATTATCATTTAAACTGCTCCAATAATCTAATATCGCCTTCAAATAGCGAGCGCAGATCGGGGATACCGTGCAGCAGCATCGCAAATCTCTCCACGCCGAGCCCAAATGCGTATCCGCTGACGTTTTTCCAGCCCACAGCTTTAAAGACGTTAGGATCGACCACGCCGCTGCCTAGCACCTCGAGCCAGCCCGTCTGTTTACAAACGCGGCATCCCTCGCCGTGGCAGAAAATACAGCTGATATCGACTTCGGTGCTTGGCTCCGTAAACGGAAAGAAGCTCGGGCGGAAGCGCACCTTTACGTCTCCAAACATATAGCGCAAAAATTCCTCTAAAACGTATTTTAAATTCGCAAAGCTCACGCGGTCTCCCTGCTCGACTACAAGACCTTCTACTTGATGAAACATCGGCGTGTGGGTTAGATCCATATCGCGGCGAAAGACCGCGCCCGGGGCGATCATACGCACCGGCGGAGCTTTAAATTTCTCCATCGTGCGGATCTGAACGCCGCTGGTGTGCGTGCGTAGCAGCCGCCCGTCATTTAGATAAAACGTATCTTGCATATCGCGCGCCGGGTGGTATTTGGGTAAATTTAGCGCTTCGAAATTATGGAAGTCGTCCTCGATGAGCGGGCCGCTTTCGACGCTGAAATTCTGCGCGATGAAGTAGTCTATGATCTTATCCATCGTCTCCATCACCGGATGCAGCGCGCCGCAGCTTACGTTTTCGTTAAAAAGCGTGGCGTCGATTGCTTCATTTTTCATCGCCTCTTTTTGCTCCGCCTCTTCCAAGCTCGCCTTTTTTGCGGCGATGAGCTCGCTGAAATAATCGCGCTTTTCATTCGCGCTTACGGCAAGCTCTTTTTTCCGCTCGGGCGCAGCGGATTTGAGCTCGGCAAAAAGCTGCGTTATGATGCCTTTTTTGCCAAAAAGCTCCAAGCGCACGGCTTCCAGCTCGCTTAGGCTCGATGCGGCATCGATTTTTGCTTTAATCTCTTGCAAATTCTATCCTTGTGGTTAAATTTAATGGCGCGATTGTAGTTAAAATTTGATAAAAGCTAGGTAAATTTGCGTGTTTGGATTTTTTGGCTATAATCGCGGCTAAATTTCAACCCTCATAAAAGGATCTAAAATGAACGTCTTCGAAAAGATCGTAAACGGCGAAATCCCGTGCAACAAAGTGTTAGAGAACGATGAATTTTTGGCTTTCCACGACATCAACCCAAAAGCGCCGATCCACATCCTGGCGATCCCTAAAAAATGCTACGAAAACTTCCAAGTAACGCCTCCCGAAGTGATGAGCAAAATGAGCGCTTTTATCCAAGAAGTAACTTGCAAAATGGGGCTTGATAAGAGCGGATACCGTCTCGTTTGCAATTGTGGCGAAAACGGCGGGCAGGAGGTGATGCATCTGCACTTTCATATCCTGGGCGGAATGAAACTGCCGTGGGACCATGTCAGTGACCGCAATACTGAAGAGAATTTTTAAGGCTCGAACCAAATTCTATTAAAATCAAAATTCCGTGAAATTGCAAAATTTTACGGAATTTGCGAAATTCTTTGAAATTTTTAAAATTCCGCTTCATTTATAAGCACCGAGGTTTTAAAAATAATCAAAATAGTAAAACTGCAAGCCAAAATTTATCATCAGACGCTAAAAAGCAATATAAATTTATCACAAGCGAGCTCTTCGCAAATGCCATTCTTTATCTGCAAAGCCTTAGCTCTTAGAATTTTTACGGCTATGAAATTTGAAATCGACAAGAAATTTTAACGACGCAGCAAAATTTTAAATTAGACCGAGCTTTACAAAAAGAGTTATGTTTTTACATGGCGAATGAATTAAATTTCAATGATGTTAAATTTAAAACCTACATGAATTTTCCTTTGAATGAGCGATTCGGCTTTAGTTTTCAAGCAGAATTTAAAATTTTAGTGTGAAATCATAATCTTAGAATTTTAAAAATTTAAATAGTAGATTTAAGTTTTAGGGGCATATGCCCCTAAAAATTTTGAAAGGATTTGTAAGGGTTATTTGCTTAGCATTGAGCTTAGCATCCATAGGCGTTTTTCATAATCGCCGTAGTGATCTTGTGCGATATTTGAAGTCGTATCGTCGCCCTCTTCTTCGGCTACTTCTTGAAGCTTTTTAAATTCTTTTACTAAATACTCATAGGCTTTTTTAACATCCTCAAGTACCTCAGATACGCTATAGCTGTCTTTTACGCTAATCGGAGCGTCTTTTGAAAGCTCAATTAGATCCTTAGCCTTAGTTACGGCCTTGCCGCCTATTTGAAGCGCGCGCTCAGCCATATCATCGAAAAGCTCGCCCATCTCGTCGTATGCTTTCTCGGTGTAAGCGTGAACCTGCGCGAATTGCAAGCCCTTAACATTCCAGTGATAATCGTGGAATGCAACAAAGAACGCATGAGCGTCCGCCTGAAGTTTGTTTAGTTGTTTTACTGTTTTTGACATTGTGTCTCCTTTATTTAAAATTGCTGTAATTATAGCAAGATTTTCTTAAATTATAATTATACTAAGTAATAAATTTTATCTTTTAGTGAAATTTTGAAATTAAATAGCTTTTAAATTTATCTACAATTTTTTTGAAATTTCAGCTATGCTGCATTATAATGCCGCATTATGAAAAACAAATTTATGATAACCATAACCGACCTTAACGGCTCTAGGAATTTTTTGCTTTCGCAAATCATCAAAAAGATCGCGTTATATTTGGTACTATTTGTTTTTACCGTTTTCGTCACGGGTGCGCTATATATCAGGTACCTGGGCTCAAAAATCGACAGCCTTTCGCGAACCAAAACCGAGCTTAACGAACTAAATCAAAAACTTCGCGACGGTATCGCGGCAAGTCAGATGGAATTTGAAGCCATCGAGGGTAAAATTTCGGATTTGGAGCATCAGTTTGGGCTTGATCCTGAGGAGGATGAGCGCGCGATCGACCGTCTATCTCACATCAAGCCTACTTCCGAACAAGAGATTAAAGAGCGCGCGCAAAAGATCATCAACGAAAAATTCTCCGACGCGCTGATAAAAGAAATTTTTATGCAGATCCCAAACGGCAGGGTTATGCGCACTCATCAGCTCAGCGAGAAATTCGGCTGGCGCAACCATCCCATCTTAAAGCGCAAGCAGTTTCACCCAGGCGTTGATCTACGTACGCCGCCTAAAACGCCTATCTACGCGCCTGCAGACGGTATCATCCAATACAGCGGCGCGGGCGCTACTGGCTATGGCAATCTAGTCGAGATTCGCCACAACTACGGCTTTACGACGCGATATGCGCATTTGGATTCAAATTTAACTCGCAAAGTAGGCGAGTTTGTAAACAAGGGCGATCTCATCGCTTTTAGCGGTAACACCGGGCTTAGCACCGGACCTCATCTGCACTACGAGATTAGGTTTTTGCAGCTGCCGTTAGATCCGCTAAATTTCATCAACTGGAACGAAAAAAATTACAAAGAAATTTTTACTAAGGAGGAAGATGTCCCATGGCAATCTTTAATAAAGGCGATGCAAACACCGCTCAAACAACAATAATCTCGTCAGGCACGCTCATCAAAGGAGAGCTGCACCTGTCGTGCATTTTGCATATCGATGGCAATGTCGAAGGCGACGTGATCTCCGATAACACCGTCGTCATCGGTAAAAACGGCACTGCGCGCGGCTCGATCAGGGCCAAGCATATCGTAATCAGTGGCAAATTTTTCGGCAATATCGAAGCCGAGCTCGTCGAGCTGCTAGGCGGTGGTGTGCTCGTAGGCGACGTGCTATCGCAAAGCTTCGGCATAGAAGTGGGCGCGAAATTTAATGGAAAAAGCGCGGTAAGCGGCGGCGATCAAGCCCTAGTCATCGACGGTAGCGCAAGCGAAGACGTCAAGCTCATCGACAAAGCTCTAGGTGAATAAATCGCGCACATTTGGAATTCTTGGAATTTTAAAGGCTTTAGCTAACGGGGTTTTAGAATCTGATTGATATTAAAATTTTAAAATTTCTAGCCTTTGGAATTCTTAGAATTTTTAAGGCTTTTATATTTGCGTAATCTTAGAGTGTCATCAATCTTAAAATTTGGAATTTTGAAAAATTCCAAATTTTAAAATCCTCACAACCAAAATTATTGAAATTTTTATATTTTAAAATTTTCAAAATTTTAAAGCTTAAGTATGCTTAAAATCTCAGAGGTGCGCAGATTATAAAATCCTAAATTCTAAAATTTTGCGCCTACACGGGGTTTTGAAATTTTGTTTGTAAGCCGGATTTTAAAATTCGCGCCCGGCTGAATTTAAAATTTTAAAATTTCGCCGCAGAATAACGCATGGACGCAAAATTTCTACTCGCACATACTTTAAAAGCTCGCGTAAGTTTTAAGTTTCGCAGAAACTATGTAAGCAAGTATAAATTATCTACGTCGAATGTTTTGACTCATTATAGCTCTTTGTGCCGCCAGCTCAAAATATCCGCGCGGTGATAAATTCCGCGAGCTGAGCTAATTTAAGCCCATTATTAGATTAGTTATGTATAATGCGATTTCTTTTTGTGGACAGATGGGTGAGTGGCCGAAACCACACCCCTGCTAAGGGTGCAGCTTCTAACCGGGGCTCGAGGGTTCAAATCCCTCTCTGTCCGCCAC
>CAURGM010000019.1:0-30149 GCA_963524395.1 uncultured Campylobacter sp. | reverse complement strand
CTATTATCGCGACATCACGAATATCTCTAAAAATTTTAGACGACGATTCTATACCGATATTCGAAAAAAGCAAATCAAGAAAAAACATTAGCATTAGCGAGAAATAGATGGTTGTAGCCGCCGACGAATAATACCCTATAATCACGCGTCTGATAAATCTATGCATATCGTATCGCTTCTTTAAATTTTCAGGGATAGCGGCAAATTTCTCGTCCAGCTCTTTCGTGTCTGATTGAAATTTCTCGTCCACAGCTCGCTCCTTTTATAAAGCGCTAAATTTTAGAAATTATATCGAATTTAGCGGCGCAAAGTGACTAAATTTAAATGCGAAAAAGTATAATCGCGCCATGGTTTTGACGCAAAATTTGATCTATGAAATTTTACCCTTGTGGAGGAGATCCCCGCAGGCAGGGTCGCTAGCTACGGACAGATCGCGCGCCTGATCGGGCTGCCCGCTCACTCGCGGCTCGTGGGGCGCGTGCTCTCGCAAGCAGAGCTCTACGGCGACTACCCGTGCCACCGCGCCCTT
Source organism: uncultured Campylobacter sp. (assembly GCA_963524395.1). Classification (GTDB taxonomy): domain Bacteria; phylum Campylobacterota; class Campylobacteria; order Campylobacterales; family Campylobacteraceae; genus Campylobacter_B. Next base: position 29,620 of record CAURGM010000019.1, on the reverse strand, counting down.
TATCATGCGGGCGCCTTGGCGGCGAGCTTTGCGGCTCAGCGCGAACTGCTAGAGGCCGAAGGCGTGGAATTTAGAGGCGAGCGCGTCTGTATGAAAAAGCACCGCTGGGAGTGCTAAGGCCTAATCGCCGCAGCCTGAAGCACGGAATTTACGGATCGTTTGAAGCGCGAAATTTTAAATTGTCCGCGACATGGAATTTTAATTTATAAAATTTTATATCCGCGCAGGTTTAAGCGGCATAGCGGCAGCGCTGCCGACCGCTAAAAGCCTGCGAGCTTTATTTGCTTGTAGATGCGGCGCAAATCATCATACGTGAAAAGATAAAATTTCATCTTTTTTGCGCGGCGGTTTAAAACGCTAATTTAAGCGGGCTCCTCGGCAATCAGCCCGCCGCAGTTTTAAGAAGCAGGCGCGACGCCGCCTGTTAGTTTTTTTACTGCGGGCTTTTGTCGCGCCCGTTTCGGCGCCGCTTGTAGATTTTGGTTATCGCAAATTTTGTAGCGGCCGAACTGGCGGCCGATCTGTCCGTCCTCGGCGCGTTAAAATTTTAAATCGATGCGGCTTCTGCGGGAGGCGAAGAAAAGGGGCGAAATTTAAAATTTATTTCAGATTAAACGAAAGCCTATATAATCGGCAAAATTTCATTTGAAAGGTTAAATATGTCTAAACTATCAAAACTCCCGATTCCCGATATCGCCGAGCACGGCGCGTTTTTCCCGTCGCCGTTTTCGCTGTCGCAGTTTACGGCGCCCGTGAGCGATCTGGCGGATTTTAATTACAAGAAAAAATACGACGGCGATAAAAAAATCCTCATCATCGCGGCCGACGAGCGGTATTTGCTGATGGACAACGGGACTTTTTTCTCCACTGGCAACCACCCCGTCGAGACGCTCGTGCCGATGTATCATCTGGCGCAGGCGGGCTGGGACTTCGAGATCGCGACGCTCTCTGGAAATCCCGTAAAATTCGAGTTTTGGGCGATGCCTGCGAAGGACGAGCGGCTCAAGGGCTTTTTTGTGAGCTACGCGACTAAATTTAAAGAGCCTAAAAAGCTCGCTGATATCGTAAAGAAGGGATTTGACGAGTATTTTGCGCTCTACATCCCGGGCGGTCACGGCGCGCTGATCGGGCTTGACGAGAGTCGCGACGCAAAGGCCGCGCTAAAATGGTTTCATGAGCAGGGCAAATACATCATCACGATCTGCCACGGCCCAGCCGGGCTGCTAGCCGCGGCACTTGACGAGGATAAGTTTTTGTTCGAGGGCTACGAGCTCGTGCTGCTGCCCGACGTCATTGACCGCACCTCGCCGGGTATTGGCTACATGCCGGGCCATCTGCGTTGGTATATGGGCTCGCGGCTAGCAAAACTTGGGATGAAAATCCTAAACGAAGGTATCGACGGCGCCGTGCACAAAGACCGCAACCTGCTCTCGGGCGATAGTCCGCTAGCGGCCAATAACCTCGGCAAGCTGGCGGCTAGGACGTTTTTGGAGTCGCTGTAAATTTTACGCCTCTAAGGTCGGCATCTCGGCATAAAATTTTAATTTTTACGCGGCGGAAAAATTTAAAATTTCAAAGCGTGCCCGCTTCGGCTTTAAATTTAATGATCGCCGTCCTGCGCGCGGTGTAATCGTTTAAAATCGCCGCTCGCCTTCAATTTGCAAGCGATGCGCTGTGCAGCGTCTAAATTTAAGTATTCAAATTTTATCACACTTTTGCGCGCGAGTATTAAAATCTTTTGCAGCCTTTTAAATTTGCCGCTTTACGGCGCCGTGCTCTGCGCGGGCGTGAAAAATCCTCGCATATCGACGCCCCCTGGCTGCAGCAGCTTTATTTCCCTATCGATGCCGCCCGCGTAGCCCGTGAGGCTGCCGTGCGTGCCTACGACGCGGTGGCAGGGGATGATGATTGAGATTTCGTTGTGCCCTACGACGCCGCCCACGGCTTGCGCGGACATCTTCGCTAGCCCGCGCGCCGCGGCGATTTCGCGCGCGATCTGCCCGTAGGTCGTGGTTTTGCCGTATGGAATTTTAAGCAAAATTTCCCACACGGCGCGCCTAAACGCCGAGCCCATGGGATTTAGAGCGGGCGTAAAACCCGGCTCGCGTCCGCTAAAATACAGATCGAGCCAGCGCCTAGTTTGATCGAAAACGTCTAGGTTTTTCTCCTCGAAGTATCCGCTTTGCTCGTTTACGCAGAATTTTCCGCTCGCGCCTTGCGCCGAAAGATTGGTGGCGCGAGGTTTTTTGCCCGTGTCTTTAACTGCAAAACCGCGCGTGAAGAATTTTCCGCTCGCTATAAGTGTGTGCGCAGAATTTTAAGTCCGCGCTGTTCGCCGCTTTTGTTGTAGTATCACTTTTTTTCAATGTCGCAAAATCGCGCTGTGTTTCGCTCGCGGCGCGCTGCTCTTTTGCGAGTAGATCGGCGCTACTCCGCTTTTTTCCGCCCCGCTTTTCGCCTCTAGCGCACGACCTTTCTCGCAGCAACCCTCTCTTGCGGCGGCATCTGTTTTTGCCGCAATATCGCGCGCGCAGAATTTGCTGTCCGTGCTACTCGCCGCGAGGGCGCGCGCGTAGTATTTTTCGCCCTCGAACCACAGCCCGCAAAGCCCCGCCTCATCGCCCGCGAGTGTGATTTTGCCAAGCGGCGAGTCGTAATATGCGATAAATTTCATCATTGCTCCTATTTTACGCTTTTGCGATTAAATTTAGCGCCGCAAGCAGCGCTTAAATTTCCCAAATTTCTAAAATTTGCGGGCAGATTTTAGCTACGCTTTGCTTAAACTCCGCCTTTTGCGAGGCGTTCGGCTCGTCAAGGGCTTCGAATTTAGCAAAAAGCCCCGCTATCTCAAACCAGCCCGCAAGATTTAGATCGAATTTTTCCAAATTCGCCTCGGACAAAAACTCCAAATCATGGTCGTAAAACGCGATCTCGCCGCTAGAGCTTAGCAGCCAAAGATCGCCGGTGCCGCTATCTGCAAAGATACAAAACTCGCGCAACAGCTTGCTATCGCCCTCAAAAGGAAATTTCGCCGCATCGTTGCAGAGCGCGATCTCGTGCTCTTTAAGCACTCTAAAATCGCCTGCAATCTCCCTACCGAGGTATTCTCCTAGGATATTTTTTAGCTCGTTTTTGTTCAAAATTTAACCCCTCCGCTTTAGTTTCGCTTTTTGACGTAAAACATAAAAAAGCCGAGCATCGCTACGAAAATCACGCACATCGCAAGCGTCACGATGAGCGTGCCATGCTGCGAGTCGCTTAAAAACAGCCCCGTCGTGTTCATCCCGAAAAAGCTCGTGATGAAATTTAGCGGCAAAAGTAGCGACGAGATGATCGTGAGAATGTAGATGTTGCGGCTGATCTTGTCGTTTTTGAGGCCTTGGATGAACTGATAGATATCCTCGATCCTGACGGCGTATTCGCTCATCACGCCTTTGAAAACGCCCGCTTCGTAGGCGTAGTTTTTCAGTCGCTTTTTAAGGGGTGCTTGCTCGTTTGCGCAGATGAGCAGCGCCTCGTAAAAATGCGAAATTTTGTTTTGAAATTTGCGGATTTCATATTTTAGGATCGAGTGCTTTTTCATAAATTTTGAAAAATCGCCGCGGCGCGTGTAGATTTTTTCGTAATTCTCAAGCTCTGCGGAGTGCTCTAAAATTTTATCGCGATACTGTGCTAGGATCTTTTTGACGACCGCGAAAAACTCCGTCTCGCTGCTAAGCCGCGGCTCGCCGTCCGCGTCATCTTGCGAATAGATCGTGCCCGAATCAAAAATAAAGCGGTAGTTTTGCTCGCGCGGTGCGTCCGTCACGAAGTACACATACTCGCGATCTTCGGCGTAGTAGTAGCCCGAAACGCTGCGCTTTTCGGTAATCGGGTTCAATGAGGCCTCCTTATTCAATCGTTTTAAATTTACGGAATTTTGAAATTCCGCTGCCGATCAGAATTCTGAAATTTCGCCACCAATAGGAATTCTAAAATTCCGCCGCCATTTAAATTTTATCGTATTTGGAATTTCAAAACTCTTTTGCGCTTGGAATTTTAAAATTTTATGAGCTATAAATTTCCGCTAAATTTTAAAATTTCGCATGCTGCAATTCAAGCCCTATTAAAATTTGACGCGAGCCATAAGGCTCGCCCCTTGAGCGTGCCAGGGGTTGGGGGATTTTAAGGGGGAAGGGGAGCGCCTCGCAAGTAGCGCCCCTTCCCCCCTTAAGAGAAAACGCCGCCACGACCTAAATTCCATAGGCAGAATTCTACATAGAGAAATTTTAAATTTATTACAAGATGAAATTCTATTTTGTAAATTATTACAAAATTTTATGATATAGCCTAGCTCTCGGGTGCATTATGCGCAATATTCGTAAGGGGGCGGCGCTCAGAGTTGCGAGGCGCACCCGTCCCCTTACCAACCTCCACCCGCGCGACGCTAGAAGGGCGAGCTGCGCTCGCGTTATTTAAATTGCGGCTACGCCGCATGAAATTTCAGCGAAAAGCCATGCTACAAATTCCACGGCGAAATTCTACGTTAAAAGCACCCGCGCTTAAAAAACCTCGGCGAAGGTATAGACGAGATGGGCAAATTCTGCATCATTCGTACCCGTGTCTGAAGCGAAAAGGCATTTTATCAAAGCCTAAAGCGAGACGACCTTTGAGCCGAAGCCCCCTTCTGCGGGCGTGCCGTCGCGAAAGCCCTTGACGCTCGGGTGCGATTTTAAAAACTCCTTTACCGCGTAAGCGAGCTTGCCCGTGCCGATGCCGTGCTTGACGATGATCTCATCAAAGCCCATCACGAGGCTTTGGCTGATAAATTTATCAAGCCTGCTGATCGCTTCCTCGGCGCGTAGGCCGTGCAGATCGAGCACGAGCGACGCGGAGGCGGGCTTTTGCACCTTGATGCTGATATTTTTTACGGGTGCGGGCACTGCACCGCTACGCTTTAGCTCGCTAAGCGGCACGCGCAGCCTGATGCCGTCGCTTAGCATCAGCGCCTGGGTTTTACTGAGTGATAAAATTTCGCCCTTGATCTTGCCGTATTTTACGCGATCGCCTACCTTGAAGCTTTGCGGCTCCGGCGCGCTGAGTTCGGGCTGCTGCACGACCCGTGCGAGCTCGTTTGCGCGGTTTATGGCGCGCTGCTTTTCGCGCACGTCGCTTAGGCTCACGCTGCGTTTGGCTTCTGAAATTGCGCGGTAGTATTCATTTTGCAGCCTTGAAAGCTCGGCTCTCAGCTCGCTTTGCGCGCGCTCGCGCTGATCTTTTAGAGCCTCGCTCAGCGCGTCTAATTTCTCCTCTTTTTGCTGCGTCTGGGCTAGTTTTTGTTTTAACTCAAGCTCTAAATTTATCGCTTTTGAGATCGCTTCGTTCAGGTTTTCTTTGTTTTCGCCGTAGTTTTTGCGCGCCGCGGCGATCAAATTTTGCGCTATACCGTAGCGCAGCGCGGTTTCAAAGGCGTAGGATTTGCCGATCGTGCCCTTTAAAAACTCATATTTCGGCGCGCTGTTTTTCTCGTCGTAAAGCGCCGCCAGCAGCTCCACGCGCGGATCTTTCGCCAGCAGCATCGCTAGGCGCTTGTGATGCGTGGTAATGATCATCTTAACGTCGCCGCTTATCAGCTGCTCGATCATCGCGCCGTATAGGCTCGCAGCCTCCTCAAAATCGGTACCCAGCTCGATCTCATCGACGCCGATTAGAATTTCTTTACGCCCGAAAAGCTTGCTAAAGGCAACCATCCTGCCCGCGAAGGTCGAGATGTCGTTTTTGGAGTTTTGCGGATCCTCCATTATGAGCTCGAACTCCTTAAAGGTGCCGATACGGCTGCCGCTTGCGCGAATAGGCATCGGAAGGAGGTACTTAGCTAGCAGCGCCGCGCTTAGAATGCTTTTTAAAAGCATCGATTTTCCGCCCGCATTCACGCCGGTGATGAGTAGAATTTTGCCGCTAAATTCCACGCTCACGCGCTTTGGATTTTTAAGCGCGGGGTGGGCGAAGCTATCTAATACGATGTCGCGCGAGGGCTCAGGCAAGATGAACTCATAATCGCTGGCTCTTGCCATCGCAGCGCGCGCAATCAGCGCATCGATCGCATCAAAGGCGGCGTTTATAAATTTCAGAAAGGCTAAGTTTTTATTAAAAACCGCGCTTATCTGCTTGCAGTGCTCGAATACGATCTGCTCTTTTTTATCCAAAATCGCGCTTTGAGCGGACTTCAGAGCTGCGATCGCATCGGGCAGCACGTAAAAATAGCCTCCGCTTGAGCGCGCTACGACGCTGCCTTTTAGCACGTGATTAAAGCCGCCGCGTACCAGCAGAGCCTCGGTGTCGCTTATGTAGTGGATCTGCGTGTCGGCGAGATAGGGCGAAAGGGCTTTGGAATAGATCAGTCTTTTTAGCGTCTGCTCGATCTCGTCACGCTTTATCTTAAACGCCTCGTTCAGCGCGCCGAAGCGCTCGTCTATCGCATCGCGAAAGCCGCCCTGATCGTCGAAATAATCCTTTAGTTGCGCGATGGGCTGCGGAATCTCGATCTTTGCAAGCCAAGCGGCGAGTTTGCCCTCAAAAGGCTGTTTTTTGAGATACAAAAAATATCGAACGATCTTGCTAAACTCGTAAATTTCGCTGATATGAAGCACGCCGTGCTTTGAGATGCGCATCAGTGCGTCGTCTAGGTTTGCGATGCTCTCGCACTGTACCAGATCAAATTTCGTAAGCTCTGAAATTTTTTCAAAATTTAGCTTGCTGTCGCCGTTTAAAAACAGCGGCTTTTCGCGCGCCAAAAAGCTTTTAAATTTCTCTAGATACTCGCCTAGATCGAGGCGCGTAAAGAGTTCGTCACTGATCATAAACGCACTCTTTAATCTTGTAGGTTTTGCCCTTAAACTCCGCGCCCGCGCTCTTTTTGGCGATGAAAGCGCCCAGCGAAAAGGAGTAGGTAAAATTTTCTCGCGTTACGATCTGCGCGGAGCTTTGCAAATTTAAGCTCTGCGGCGCGGAATTTTGCGTAGCTTTAGAATTCTGCGCGGAGCCTTGCATAGAATTTTGCTCGGCTGCGTTAAAATTCTGCGCGGAGCCTTGGGGATTAGAGGTTTGCGTGTCGCCTAGTTGCACGGAATTTTGTGAGGCAGAGCTTCGCGTACCTCCTTGATTTGCGGAATTTTGCGGCGCGAGGTTCTGCGTATCGCCTTGCTGCTTAGAATTTTTCGAAGTAGGGCTTTGTGCGGAATTTTGTCCGTTCGAGACGGCGCCGTTTATTTGTGCAGCGGAAGTATGCTCGTTCGTTTGCGCGGTTGAACTTTGAGCGGCGGAGGCGGCCTTGTCCTGCGCGTTTAAATTTACTTCGCCGGCTTGCGCGCCCAAATTTTTCGCATCCGCGCCGCGCGTTTCGGGAGAGGAATTTGCCGCGTCGCGTGTTTCAGAAGCGAAATTTATCGCGCCGCCGCATCTTAATCTGGCGCCTGCGTTAAATTTAAAAACCATCTCCTCCTCAAGCTTGGCGGATCGCTCGCTCGCGCTTTCGTAAAGATACGCCCCCGCGCACAGCAGCACGATCAGCGCCGTGGCGATGATTTTAGCCCTTTTGCTTAAAATTTCGTCCCGCACGAAAAAGATCGCCGCGATAAATAAAAATGCGAAAATAAACACCAAAAATCTCAAATTTTATCCTTGCCCGCCCGCAGCGGAGTTTGGCTCATAAATTCAGCGAGAGTTTTCAAGCTTAAAATTCTCCGCGCAGCTGATAGGTGATGTCGCCTGCGCCAAATCCGATCACGAGCCCGTCATTTATGATGTGGCGGACGCCGAAAATATCGCTAAATTCTATCTTCTCGCCGTTTCTAAAGACCCGCTCGGTAAATAGTGCGCCGAGCCCCTTAAACTCCTCTTTTAGATCGATGCCGTTACTTGGCTCGCCCGCGGCGTAAACGGGCAGTACCACTAACTCCTCCACGCCCGCAAAGCACTCCTTAAAAGCGTTTAAATTCGCCTTAAGCCTGCTGAAGCGGTGCGGCTGAAAGATCGCCGTGATCTTGCTAAGCCCTAGCAGGCTAGCGTATTCGCGCGCGCTTTGCAGAGTCGCTCTGATCTCGGTGGGGTGGTGACCGTAGTCGTCGATGAGCACGAAGCTCGGGGTGGCGCATAGGATGTCGAAGCGCTTTTTGATCCCTTGGTAATTCAGTAAATTTTTGCGGATCTGTTCTAGCCCCGTCTCGCACGCAGCGGCTAGGATCGCCAGCGACGCGTCTATGGCGATGTGCCTTCCTAGCCCGTAAACCTCGAAGCGTCCGAGCTCTTTTAGATTAAAGCTCATAAACGGCTGATGATCGCGCAGCAGCACCTTTAGATCCGTTATATCGCGCGAAGGAAAGAGCTTAATACAGCCGAGCTTGATGGAGCTTAAAAACTCATCCTCGGCGTTTATCACGCGGATCTTAGCGCGCTCCAAAAAGCCGCGATACGCCGCGTGAAATTTATCCAAATCGTTGTCGTAATGATCCATATGCTCGGGCTCAGCGTTGGTCACGACCGCAACGTAAGGGTTGGAATTTAAAAAGCTAGAATCGCTCTCGTCGGCTTCGAAGATGATGTTTTCGCTGTTTTCGTATTTCATATTCGAGCCGAACTGCTTGGAGATCGCACCGATGATAACCGAGCCGTCTATCAGCGCCGAGGTTATCGCGCTCGTCGTGCTTTTGCCGTGCGCGCCGGCGACTGCGAAGACGCGCTTGTCTTTTAGCACGAAGGGCAGGGCTTCCTTGCGCGAGAGGCAGACGATCCCTTTTTTGCGCGCGGCTTGCAGCTCGACGTTGTCCTCTTTGATCGCAGCGGAGTAGATGACGATCTCCTGATCTTTGATCGCCGAAGCGTCGTGCGGAGTGATGATCTCCATGCCGTCCGCTCTTAGCTTGTAGGTCGTCTCGCTCTCTTTGATATCCGAGCCTGAGATGATAAAATTTTTCTCGTGTAAAAATCTCGCTAATGCGGAGATGCCTATGCCGCCGATGCCGATAAAATGAACCTTTTTCACCTTTGTCCTTAAATATTATAATAGATAATTACGTTTAAATTTTTAAATCCCGCGCCGGCGAAATTTAAAAATTTAAACCATTCGGCGCCTTGAAATTCGCCTTTAAATTTTACGAACTCGCAGCATCGTGTAGCCTCTGTAGCTGCCAAATCGCTTTTAAAATTTAGCGATCTAAATTTACCTTTAGAATTTCGCCTTTTAAAATTTGAGCGCTCGAAACTCCGCACTCAAATCCGCTTTGAAACGAGAGCGCTTAAAATTTTACGACTCAAATCCGCCGTTAAAGCCTTGTGGCGAGCGAGGCGCCGCTGTGCCTACCGCATCGTATCGCGCACCAAAGCCGCGTAAATTTTAATAAATTTCATCGCGTTCATCGCACATCCACTATTAAATTAACGCCTAAAATTTCGCCGCTTGGCTTCGCGGCAAAACATATTCGCCGCTTTGCGCTTTAAATTTAGTCGCTAAATTTAAAATTTCGTCGAAATTTTAAATATCGGTACGCCCGTTGATCGCCTTTATTAGCGAGAGCATATCGACGTTGTCTAAGCTTACGCCCGTAGGCACGCCTTGGGCGAGCTTGGTAAATTTCAAACCCAGATCCGCGAGCTTATCCTCGACGTAAAGCATGATCCCGTCGGAGTTGATGCCCGGCGTCAGCGCGAAAATCAGCTCGCTCGCGCCGTTTTGCTCCACCATGGCGCGCAGCGCCGCGATTTTATCTTCATCGGCAGCGTCTAGCACGAAGTAGCGACCGTTGTAAATTTTATTGCTCTCTAAAATAAAGATATCTTTTGGGTTTTCGACGATGCAAATTTTATCGCTTTCGCGCTCATCGTCAGCGCAGTATTCGCAGATCTCGCCCTCGCAGACCGCACCGCAGATGCGGCATCTGTGCAGTCCGCGCACCGCCTCTTCGATATTGTGCGCCAAATTTAGCCCCAAAAAGGAGTTTTGCACGCTTACGTAGTAGGCAAAGCGTAGAGCGGACTTTTTGCCCACGCCGGGGAGCTTTTCAAAGCTTGCGACTAGCTCTTCAAACCTGTCTCCGCCGCTCATATAGCGCCCTTCGGCGAAAAGACGATCGAGAAGTAGTGCGTGCCGTCGCTGTAATTGTACTCGAAGCGGAATTTATGTAGCTCGCAAATTTTATCGATGATGTAAAGCCCGAGCCCCATGCCGGTGGCTTTCTCGTCTTTATTTCTGATAAAAGCCTGCTTATAATGCTCGAATGATTTTGCAAGCGCTGCGCCGCGGTTGGCGACGCTTACTTTGTTTTCATCGCAGATGATGCGGACTTTTTTATCGCTGGAGTATTTTAGGGCGTTATCGATTAAATTTTTAATCGCCAGCGCAAATAGCCCGAAATCCACGTTTATCACCGCATCGCACTCGATATCCGTGTTAATAAGCTCGTCCCAGTTATCGAGCATCGACATATCTTTTACTTGTTCTAAAATGAGGCTGAAATGATAATCCTGATAATTTAGCGAGTAGCTTTTTGAGAGCAGTTGCTCGATTTTGGCAAACTCGTTGATTAAAATTTCAAGCCGCTCAAAGACATTGACGAGCCGCTCTTTTTGTGTTTCGTCATCTAGCATTTCGGTGATGAGCCTGCCCTTGCCGATCGGGGTTTTAAGCTCATGCATGATGGTGCGTAAAAATAGCTGGCGCGATCGGATCAGCTCTTGAATTTTGGCAATCGCGTTGTTAAATTCCTGTGCGACCTGCCCGATCTCGTCTTCGCTATGCGTGGCGGCTAAATTTACGTCCAAGTTGCCTTGAGCGAATTTTTTGATATTTTTGCTTAGTTTTTTTAGCGGCGTAAAACTTCGCACTATCGATAGATAAAGCGAGATCAAAACCGCCATCGTAAGCAAAAACCCGACCCAAAGCGGATCGTTTAAATTCTTCGTGCCGAGGCTTTCGAAAACCACGACAAAAGAGTTGTTTTTGATATTTAAAAACAGTGAATTATTATACTCGACCGAGCTAAACTCGCCGATAGAGGTGTCTTGGACGAAAAAAATTTTACCACTCGTGATGATGTTTTGGATGATATTTTTGTCTTTTACAAGCTCCAAGCCATAGCTGGAGAAGTAGCGCTCAATATCGCTGGGAGGGGCGTTGCGCTTGTATAGCTCAAGTAGATTATTGACCGCGTTTATTTGATTAGCCTGCATGCTGCCTAGAGCTCTATTCATCTGCATTCGTGCGAACGTGATGAAAAGCACGCAGACTAAGATGATCGCGATTACAAAAAAAACCGAAATTTTGGTGATTAAGGAGTGTTTCATCCGATGAGCTTGTAGCCGATACCGCGAACCGAAAAGATATGCTTAGGCGCTTTGGAGCTGTCGCCGATCTTGGTGCGTAGGCGTCCGATGATGACGTCTAGGCTCTTTGAGTCCTTATCTTTTAGGCTCTTACAATGGTATACGAGCTGCTCGCGAGATACCGAAAAGCTATGCTGCTTGATGAGGTATTCTAAAATTTCATACTCCGCAGGCGTTAGCACGAGCGATTCTTCGCCGAAGTAAATTTCATGGCGCTTGTCGTCGATACGAAATACGCTATCCGTGGCGGTTTCTTCCTTTTCGCTAGCTTTTTTGTAGCGGCGGATGAGGCTCATGATGCGCGCGTGCATCTCTTTTGGATCATAAGGCTTGGGTAGATAATCGTCCGCGCCGATCTGAAGGCCCACTACGCGATCGCTCACGTCGCTTCTAGCTGAGCTGATGATGATCGGAATGTCGTATTTCTCGCGAATCTCTTTGCAAACCTCAAGTCCGTCCATCCCCGGAAGCGTAAGATCCAAAATCAGCAGATCGTAGTTTTTGATCCCAGCGCTAATGCCCAGATACGGGTCTTCAAAGTTTGTAACTTGGATGTTAAATTTGGCCAGATATTCGGTTAGAAGCTGTGCGAACTCGCTGTCGTCTTCTATCATCAATACATTTATCATTTTTTATCCTTTGCATCGTTGATTTGAAATTTTAAATATTGCATTATACATAAAAATAGTTAAGTCTTAACTTGCGTTTTATTAAATTTAGATAAAATTGCCCCTTTTGTATAGTTTAAGGAGAATTTCGTGGAAGAAGATTATTATGAAATTTTAGGCGTGGCGCGCGACGCGGACGTCGAGACGATAAAAAAGGCATTTCGAAAGCTCGCTTTGGAATTCCATCCCGACCGTAACCAAGGCGACAAGGAGTCGGAGGAGAAATTTAAAAAGATCAACGAAGCGTATCAAATTTTAAGCGACGATCAAAAGCGCAGGATGTATGATCGCTACGGCAAAGAGGGCATCAGCGGCGCATACGGCGGCGCGGGCGGCGGCGGATTCGATTTTAGCTCCATTTTCGGCGATTTTTTTGAGCAAGCATTCGGCGGCGGCGGTCGCTCGACTCGCCCTAGCGATCCATACGGCATAGATACCGAGCTAGCCGTAACGCTGGAGTTTAAAGAGGCTTTAGAGGGCGTACACAAGGAGATAAAATACAAGATCAAAAAGCCGTGCTCCACCTGCGACGCTACCGGCTCGAAGGATAAAAAAAGACATACCTGCTCCGCTTGCGGCGGCACGGGGCGCGTCGCGGTCAGGCGCGGATATATGAGCTTCATCCAAAGCTGCTCCGAATGCGGCGGCACGGGCGAGATCGTAAAAGACAGATGCAAGGATTGCGGCGGCAAGGGCTTTACCGAAGAGGACGTGAGCCTTAAATTTGACATTCCTGCAGGTATCGACGACGGACAGCGCGTGCGCCTAAGCGGCAAGGGCAACGTCTCCAAAACCGGCGAGATCGGGGATCTGTACGTGATAGTGCGTGTGAGGGAAGACAGCCACTTCCTGCGCGACGGAGACGACCTGTATATCGAGGTGCCGGTGTTTTTCACGCAGGCGATCTTGGGCGAGAGTATCGAGGTGCCGACGCCGCGCGGCAAGGCGGAGCTGAAGCTCAAAGTAGGCACCAAGGACAAGCAGCGCTTTACGATCTACGGCGAGGGCGCGCCAAATATCCGCACCAAGAAAAACGGCGATCTGATCGTGCAGGTAAACGTCCAGACGCCTAAGAAACTCAGCGAGAAGCAAGAGGCGCTTTTACGCGAGCTTCAAGAAAGCTTCGGCAGCAAGGGCGGAGACGACGAGGGGATACTCGATAAAATCAAGAATTTTTTCAAGTAAACTGTCTTGATTTGTCTTGATCTGTTTTGAGCGGTGGTCTTGCGGTTTTATTCACTAAAGTACGGGATTTTCGCTTGGAATCTCGCTAAGAGTTTGGATGTAATTTCGGTGTAAATTTCGTGTCTTTATTTGGATAAAATTTAATTAGCATTTAATATTATTTAAATTTAAAGATTATTAATATTAGTAAAGCAAATTAAAATTTTTATAATTAAGAGGTAGGATGATGTTAAAACAAATTTTAAATGTAGCGTTAGCATATGTTGGGGTTATTGTCGGTGCTGGATTATCGTCCGGTCAGGATCTGATGCAATATTTCGTCAGTTTTGGCAAATGGGGTATTCTTGGAGCCGTTATTCTTGGTATCCTCAATGCCGTCTTTGGTAAAATCATTATTACATTCGGTAGTTATTTTAGATCCAATGATCACTTTGAAGTTCTTTCACAAATTGCTGGATCTATCACTAATAAAATTCTTGATATTTCTTTAATTATTTGCTGTTTTGTGGTAGGTTTTGTCATGATTGCCGGGGCTGGATCAAATCTTAATCAGCAATTTGGCATGCCATTCTGGTCAGGAGCACTCCTATGTGCCGTATTGATAATCCTTGTTAGCTTTCTTGATTTTGAAAAAATCACGAATGTGATCGGAATATTTACGCCTATTGTTTTTATCATGATTATGATTATGGCAGTGTATACCTTTGCAAGTCAACGTTTTGATTTTAAAGAATTAGAAACAATTGCAAATACAATCTCTACTCCAATGCCAAATATCTGGTTTTCTGTTCTGAATTATTTTTCGCTCTGCGTTATGACAGGTGTATCAATGGCTTTTGTATTAGGGGGATCCATTATGAGGATTGGTGTAGCAGAAAAAGGTGGTACTTTGGGTGGATTTATAATCGGTATTATCATCACAGTTACAACCTGTATCTTATATGCAAATGTAAAACTTGCAACGACTGTTGATATTCCTATGTTGGCTATTGCCAAACAGATTCACCCTGCATTTGCGTTTGTGTATGCACTTGTTATCTTCGGCTTGATCTTTAATACTGCTTTCAGTTTATTCTATGCCTTAGCAAAACGTTTCTCATCTAATCAATCAAAACGTTTTTATCCAATTATGATTGGCACCGTAGTTGTAGGGTATATATTATCCTTTATGGGCTTTAAAAAATTAGTATCGATTATGTATCCAATTCTAGGTTATATTGGTTTTATAATGTTGATGGTATTACTAATTGGGTGGATCAAAGAGAGGTCAAATATTAGAGATGAGAAGTTTTTGCGTCGCAAGATGATTCGGTTGATCACAAAAAAATATGATGATGAACAGGAATATACGAAGGCAGATAAAGAAAAATTTCAGAAGCTGGGTGAGGATTCAATAGTTGATACTAAAAGTATTAAAAGCGATATCAAAGATCTTGTCAAAGAGCAGTTCACTGATGATAACAAATAAATAAAGTTCAAAAAAATAAAGAAAGAACGATTATTTGAATTGGTTGAATTTTAAAGGGCGGTAAAGGATTTCGCTTGAAATAAAAAGAGCTCGGGAAACCTTGATTAGCCTAATTCAATATAATGATTTTAAAAAGATTAAATCAAACACATTTTCTGTTCTTTATCGTAAAAATTTCAAAATAAAAGCAACTATGAATTTAAAAAGGACAAAGATGGATCGCAAAGATGGGCCTACAAATTTCAAATCCGCGGATGATGAGATGTTTGCGTTTTTATCGAGCTTGGGCGATTGCTGGCAGGTGAGCGAGGGCGGAGTGAAATTTATAGAGGAGAATTTCGCCTTCATCGGCTCCAAACCCGTCTTGCGGGGATTTAAAGATTACGCGACCGCGGATTGCCTGAGCTTTGCTGATGCTAAGAGCTTCATAGACGCAAACCCCGCGGTAAAAGCGAGGATTTCGAGCGGCGAAATCTACTATCTGGGCGATAGTCTAACGAGCGCCGAGGTTAAATTTGCGCCTGAATATTTTTACGATTTTTTAAAATTTATAATGGAGCAGGTCCCTGAACACCACTATTTTTTCAGTCCTACCGCGCGCTGGCTCCTGCTAGTTGCGATGGAGAAATACGTGGAATTTGCGGCTTTAGATTAGCGTTTGGATCCGCGAAAATTTGCGAAATTTCGCCGCCTACGCTGCGCAAGTTCGGGGCGGGTTGCGCGGCTACGGCGGGGCGAAAGAGGAGTGAAAGATCAGTTGAAATTTATCGACTGCGGCAAGAACCGCGACGCAATGGCATAAAATTTAAACGAGCGCCCCGTTCGCGAACTAGCCCTTGCCTAGCTTGATACGTGCCCTAAAATCGGGCATGATCTGCGCTATCAGCGCGTAAAAATCCGCTCCGTGGTTTGCATGGATGAGGTGCGCGAGCTCGTGCAGCACGACGTATTCGACGAAGCGCGGATCCCGCTCTATCAGGCTTAGCGAGAAGTTGAGATAGCCCTTAGCGTGGTTGCAGCTGCCCCAGCGCGTCTGCATTTTGCGCACCCGTACCCGCGCGATCTTGCGGCCTATCCGCGGGGAAAATTTCTCGATATAGCGTAGGTAAAGCTCAAGTGCAAAGGCCTTTTTAAACGCCGCAAACTCGCCCTCGCTCTCGCAAAAGATCACGTCTCGTGACATAAAAATTTTATCTTTAAATTTAGAGCTTTGGATAAAATTTTTGATCGTAAAATCGGGCTCGTCGCGCTCGATATCCGCCGCTTGCGCGCTTTGCGATACATTTTGCGGCACGTTTTCGCTCGCGGATTTTGAAATTTCGCTAGCGACCGAAATTTCTTCACTCACGACAGAGCTAAAATTTGAAATTTCTCCGCCTGCAGCGGGTTTAAAATTTGAAATTCCCTCACCCGCGATAGGTTTAAATTTTAAAATTTCGCCCCTTGCGGCAGGATTAAATTTACCCGCATCGCTACTTTGTGAAACGCACCCGTCCGAGTGAAATTTTAAAATTTCACCGCGGGATTGCTTACGGACACTTTGTGACGCCGTATCTATAAACCCGCCGCTTTGTGGCACTTCTCTCTGTTGCGCTAGCCCTTGCGCTGCATCGTCCGGTAGGTTAAATTTCAAATCCTCGCCCGCCGCACCACTTTGCGAGGCGCACTCGCCCGAGTGAAATTTTAAAATTTCACTTCCCGTACCGCCGTCCGCACTGTCATTCATGCCGTTCATGGCATTGTTTGCGCTGCCGCTCACATCGCCGCCATTGACGCCGCTACCGCCTATGCCTGCGCCGCTTTGTAAATGAGCCGAATTTACGCCGCCTGCGTCGTCGCCCGCATCGCCATTCGCCCAGTTCACGCAGCCCCGCACACCGCTATCGCCTAAACTTCCATCTGCGCCGCAGTTCGCGCCAAGCCCGACCTCGCGGCTAAATTTCAGCTTGTAAATTTTGCCTAAAATTCTAACCTGATCGCTCGCTAGTAGCTTGCTTCGCAGCCGCTCTAGCGTTTGGCGGATCCAGCTTTCGTGCTTCAGGATGAAGTTTTCTGCTTGCGCCGCGGTGTAGGAGCGCGGCACGCTCACGCTGATCTCGCAGTCCTTGCTAATGCGGATGCGCGCGTATTTCATTCGCTTAAAACGCAGGCCAATCGGCAAGCCTAGCAAATTTAGACTAACTTTTTGCTCTGCCATTTTTTGCTTATCCATCGCGCTGTATTCGCGCTGCCGCGCAGCCACTCGTCGCAGAAAAACCCGATCCAAACGCCTAAAATTCCATACCCCAAATGGATACCCAAAAGCCAGCCCACCGGGATCGAGACGCCCCACATAAAGATCACGCCCATCGCAAAGGGAAACCTCGCGTCGCCGCTTGCGCGCAGGGCGTTTACGAACACGATATTAAGCGTCCGTCCGAACTCAAGCCCAAGCGTGAGGTAAAAAAGCGGCCGCATGACCTGCTTGTGCGCCTCGCTTAGGCTCAACATCTCCATGATCTGCTCGCGCGCTAAAAACACGATCGCGACGAAAAGCGCCGTCGCCCCAAGCCCGAAGCGCAGCGCGGTAAATGTGTGTCGGTACGCCTCCTGCGGCTTGGCGGCGCCTACGAGGCGGCCTACGATCACTTCGTTTGCCATACTGATCGCGCTTCCGCCGAAGAATATGAATGATGAAATTTGAAAATAGAGCGTCTGCACAGTAAGGCTCGCCTCGCCCATGCTAGCGACGAAGGCGAATGCGACCAGATACTGCACGATCCACAGCATGTTTTCGCCAGCGCTAGGAAGCCCTACGGATAGAATTTTACGCAGCGTGGCAAGCTTGATCTTTAAAAACATCGTGAGGTAAAATTTTATCTTTAGCACCTTCGTGATGATGAGGAAGAATAAAAATACGCCGATCATGCGCCCTGCGATGGTGCTTACGCCGATGCCCTCAAGCCCGTAGTACGGCAGTCCGAACGGCCGAAAGAGCACGACGTAGTTGCCTGCGAGAGTTACTAAATTCATCACCACGGAGACTGCGATGATGAAATTTGCGTATCCGTAGACGCGCACGATGGCGCTAAGCACGATCGCGACGGCGTCTATCGCAAAGACGATGCTGATGACTTTAAGATAGATCGCGCTTTCGCTCAAAAGTTCGGCGGGCACCTGCAGCGCGCGGAGTAAAAATGGTGCGCAGCTAAAGACGAAAACGCCGCTGCAAAGCCCCACGAGCGCGTTGAATGCGATGCTCGTGTGGATCGCGCGCATGGCTAGGACTTTGTTTTTCGCTCCCAGCGCCTGCGCTACGAGAACCGAGCAGCCCACGGCGAGGAAGCCGAAAACGGTGACGAAGAGCAAAAATATCTCGTTGCCCGCGCCCAGCGCGCCCACGAGCGAGACGTTCACGCGCGAGATCATGTAGGTGTTGATAAACGTGGTTACTAGGCGCAAAAACATATCGACGTAGATTGCGAGCGAGAGCCTTAGTAGCGAGATTTCTTTCATATTTTGCCTTTATTTGGGGGAAATTGTAGCCGAAAATTCTTTTAGGTTTGCTTTTGCGCAGGGGGGGGCGAGCGGAGTTGTTTTTGCATGCTGCGCGGCATGCGTAAAATTATAATTTACGGCGCCCGGCGCGAATATGCGGTGATTTAGCGCAGACGAGCGGTTGATCTCTTTGGCGCTGCGACGGCGGCGAATGGGTGGTTTTAATAAACGGAGCGCGGAATTTTAAACGCAGATGTTTTTAAACGGGCGTCAAGCTATCTCAATAGATTTTGCTTAAATATCGCTAAGATAACGATTGTATCGTTGGGTTCGTCTATTAGATACGGGATTACGAAACCCTTGAATATGAAATCTCTAATTTTATCATCGTCAAAGCTTTTTGATCTACAAAATTTATACGGCATAAAGCCAAGCTCGCCTGCTCGTGCAAAAAGCTCGTTTTTAAAATTTTCCGCCGCATCCTCTGAGTGCTCTGCGATAAATTCTACTATCTTGCTAAGCTGCGCAAGAAATCTTTTAGACTGGATTATTTTCAATTTTTCCAGCCCTTACCTAGCTCCTCGAAGCCGCTTAGATCGCCGTTTGCGTATGATTTTAAATCTGCATCCATTCCGTTTTTTATCTCGTCGTAACTTTCGCCGGATTTAAACTCCGATATAATCATTTCTAAATTTTTCTCGCCGCTTAGAGTGATCTGTGCGGAGGGATCAATTTTTAAAAAAAGCTTCTTAAAAGTTTCGAGAGTATCGCGATCGACGCCGCTTTGGATCTGCATAGTGATCATTTTGGCTCCTTAAATTTTAGCGATTATAGCAGCTCATAGCTAAATTTAAAATTCCAACCGTTTTATAGCCAAAGCTCGATAAATTTTAAAATTTATGCCAGCTAGATCGAATTTCGCTTCCTCATATGAACCGTGAAGTGCTCCGACGCGTCCTTAAAGCCGCACTTTTGTAGGAATTCTCCGGCACCCTCAGCCTTGTGTAGAGGAGTAACGACAAAGGTGGTGGTGTGCGCAAAGCGTTTATTAAAGGCATTTACGAGCGCCGTGCCGATACCGCGCCTTTGATAATCCTTATGAACTATCATGCAGTAAAGATAACTCGTAGCGAAGTTGTCGCGGTCGCAAAACGCCTCCAGCACCCCTACGGTCTTGCCCTGCGTTTTGGCGATCGCCACGTAATCATAGGTGCGCCACACCCTGTATGTCTCGTGCGGTGGCACGGAGGCTGCGTTTTGCTCCGTATCCCAGCGACCCCGATCATTATCTCATCCAGATCGCTAGGCTTAAAATCGGCGGAATTTTCTAAAATTTCAAACTCCATCTTCGCTCCTTATTGAAATAGCTTTTCAAATCGTAAGTATATCGCCGTAGCTTTAAAACGGCATTAAATATCAATTAGCGGCTCTTTCGGCGAGGTTTAAATTTTAAAATTTAAAGGCGCGGCAGGGCACGGAGCGCAAATTTAAACCCGAATTAAAATTCTAACTATTTACCGCAATTTGATATAAACTCGGCAAAATTTTCCCAAGGATCCCCGATGCAAACGCTTGATTTTCACGTCCATCTGCTAAGCAAGGAGGTGCGCTTCGACCGCCCTTACGACAGGCTCGCGCTGCGCCTTTTCGGCAGGCGCTTCGGCATAGACGTATCGCGCGCGATCAAAGAGCCATACGAGGCCTATGTGGACGCTCTGCTCGGCGGGCTTAGAGCTTCGAAATACGTTAAAAAGGCGGTGCTTTTCGGCGTGGATGCTAAATTTAGCGACGCGGGCGAGCTAATCCATCGCGATAAGACCGTCTGTGCGGACAACGACAGCGTGTTTGAAATTTATCAAAAAAACTCTGATCTCATCGTGCCGTTTTTTAGCATCAATCCGAAGCGAGCGGACGCGCTAGATGAGATCGATCGCTGCTTCGAGCTCGGATTTAAGGGGGCGAAATTTTTACAAAATTATTGGGATCTGGATACGAGGCTGCCTCGCTACGTGCCGTATTTTGAAAAGCTCGCCAAGCTCGGTTTGCCGCTGGTGATCCACGTCGGTAACGAAAGCTCGGTGCCGAGCTCGCGCCGCTGCGAGGCGCTGGAGATGATCTACGCGCCGCTTGAGCTGGGCGTTACGACGGTGTGCGCGCACACATGGCGATTAACTACGAGTATTCGCATATTTTTCGTGCGCTCTCGCGCCGTCCGCGAAATTTCGGACACGATTATTTCGCGCTTCTGGCGCTTTTGCGCACGCACAAAAACCTCTACGCCGACGTTTCGGCGCTGATGACGCCGGTGCGCGCCAAGGCTCTGCCGCATCTGGCGAGCCAAACGGACGTGCACTCGCGCCTGCTTTACGCTTCGGACTTTCCGGTGCCGTATTCTGCGATATATAACACCTACGATCTGCGCCTGTCGCAGCGTATCGCGCTGCATAAAGAGCCCAACCCTTTCGATCGCAACGCGCGCGGGCTGCTCGCGTATTTCGGCGAGGATAGCGAGCTGTGGAGCAATTACAAAAAAATTCTGCCCTTTGCGTAGATGGTGAAATTCGGCGAAATTTAGGAAGCGGGCGTGAATTTTATAAAATATTTTTTCTCGGAAATTTTTAGGTTATTTAAAATCATTATGAGCGCCGCGCCTGTGCTAACTGCGGCGTATTCTTTGCGGATCCGGATTTAGCGGAAAATTACGAACGGAACCGCGCTCAAATTTTAGCTCTGCGCGATTTTGCGCACGAGATACAGCCCGAAGGAGGTTTCTTTTGACGTCCATTTTGGCGGCGACGAGGTCTCAAGCATGAGAGCCGCGAATAAAGACAAAAACCAAAGTGCGAGTTTTTATAGTATAGACGAAAGGACGAACGAGCGCGCTGTTTTAAAAATCCTAGGCTGGGATTTTTGGGACTTTTAACGAACTTAAAGCCAAAGCAAAAAGCGCAAATGCCCAGGGCATAAGCATCTGGGAGGGCGAGGGTGAAACCGCTATTTATTACAAAGACGGGTTTGTCTCGGAATTTTACGAGATTTTCGACGATCCTGCGAGCGAGGCGGCGAAAAAAGACTACGAGATCGGCTGTGATGATAGATTTGCCGCAGACGGCGTGGTTGATGGCGCGCGACGGAGGCGCTACGACGGGCTTTATATGCGTGGATAAGGACGGCTACGACATCAAACGCGATAAATTTTACAGCGGTTTTGCATGAAATTTTAGCGGGAATTTTTGCCGTTATTGTGAATACTTTGCGGTGCCTGTTTGTCGAGCCTATCATTTAACCGCTCGTTTCGTTTGCGACAAGGACATATTCTCACCGTTCGGCGCGTATAAATACGGACATAAGCAGGGCAGGGCGCGTAAATTTACCCGATATTTACGATGCCAAAATTCAGAGCGTGCGGTTAGAATTTAGCGTGTTTGTGGCTTTTTTGCGGAGCGGCACACGCCGCGTATGTGCGGCAAACACGACGTAGCCCGCGCAAAAAATGGAGCGGCGAGGCCTCGGCGTAGTTGCGGAAAGCAGAGCGTATGCCGCTCGAAGCGCAGTAGAGAGCTAATAATGAAGCATGCTCCGCGAAATTTCACAGGACGAATTCTGCAAACGGCAATTCGCAAAATTCTGCATATTTCGCCGCCGCAAATTCGGCAGATATCGGCCGAGTGCATTCACTCGACGTTAAATTTAAAATTTAGACCGAACGGCTCGTATCGTAGCGTCAAAGCACTCTTTTACGCGGTATAAATTTTGAAATTTCAGCGGTTTAATTTAGCTAGCAGTTACACTAAATGAAACGGCGGGATCATACACGGCGCGCGCTGCTGTTTAAATTTAGCCTGCAGGCGCGCTAAATCCTAGCCACGACATGGTTTGCTTTAAATTTTACAACGACGGTTAGCTTTAAATTTTAAACCGCTAGCGCAACCTACAAAAATTTAGCGTCGACCTGCTTGAAATCCGCATTGCACCGCGCCGCTTATGCCGCATCGGCACCGCGTCGCATGAGATTTACGCTAAAACGATATCGCACTTATCAAAGCCGCTAAAATATCAACGACGCGTTGCGTCATTCGCGCCGAATTGCGCTGCACTATTCTTGCGGCGTTGTTCACGCTATAAAATTTCAACGCAGGTTTGTTTTAAATTTCATTGCATCGCACAAAAAACCGTTGCGCGAGAAATTCTAGCGGCGACTCGCTTAAATTTACACTTCGTGCCGCTTCTTAGCTAGTTTCTTTTAATCTCTCACTGCACTTTATTCTGTCGCTAAATTTTAAATTTCCCCGAATTTTAGGAATTTACGAGGCTTAAAATCGCCTTTGAAATTCTTGCGATCTCATCTTGCATATGCCCGCCCGTATTTTGCTCAAACTCCGCTTTTGCGCCCGCGCCGCGGCATTTTGCGATAAAATTTCGCGCCGTCTCGCCGCAGAGTGCTCCGCGCGGATTTTTCGGGTTCATCTCGGCCTCGCCCAAGGATGCGTAGACGTGCGTCAGCCCTCTTTGCAGCGAGTGCGCGGCGACGAAGAGCTCAAAGCCGCTGAACCAAAGCGAAGCCGAGACGCAGGCGATCTTTTGAAATTTATCGCTCGCAAACGCCGCATACGCGCTAAAAAGTCCAGCCAGCAAGTATCCCGCGCACGCTCGTCACGAAGGCTTTCCCGCGCCGAATACGTGCCGCTCGATACGCGGGATCAACTCGTTCGTAAATTTTTCCAAGTGCGCCGCGCCGCCGCCTGCGAAATCGCGCACCCCCTTAAACAGCGACTTTGCCGACCACGGGCTAAGCTTATCGCTCCACTGCGCCTCGTTTAGATAGATCGCCGCAAGCACGAAATTCGCGCCGCTTTGTCGCGAGACGAACTCGTAAATTTCGCCCGTGCTAGCCGCGCTAAAATCCAAGGCGTGCAAGTAGATGATCGGTGCGGACGCAGCTTCTTTTGTAAAGGAGGGCGCAGCCGCAAAGGACGGCGCGTGCGGGGCGAAAATTTCTACGCGCAGGCCGCTGGATTCCAAACTTTGCATCGCTAAAGCTTTAAAAGTTATTAAAATTTAATAGAATTTTGTGTAAAATCACCGAATTTAACACTAGAGGAACTCAAAATTGGCTTTGATCGAGCTTATCGATGTTACGAAAAAATTCGGCTCCCACGTCGTTTTAGACGGCGTAAATTTCGCACTGGACGCTAACGAGCGCGTCGCCGTGATCGGCAAAAACGGCGGCGGCAAGTCCACGCTGATGAAGATAATTGCAGGTCTGTGCGAGATCGACGAGGGGCGTGTGATCACTCAAAACGGGCTAAATATCCAGATGCTCGCTCAAACGCCGAAATTTGACGAAAATCTATCGGTCAAAGACGCGCTGCGAAGGGAGCTAGCTGAAATTTACGCCGCCCTTAGTGAATACGACGCGATCTCGAGCGAAATCGCCGCGCAGCCCGAAAACAAGGAGCTTTTAGCGCGCCAAGACGAATTGATTAAATTTATCGAGGCTAAGGACGGCTGGCAGATCGACAATAAGATCGAGCAGGTGCTGCAAAATTTCGGACTTAAAATTTACGAAAACCGCTCCGTCTGCACGCTTAGCGGCGGCGAAATTCGTCGCGTAGCGCTGGGCGCGCTGGTGCTTAAAAAGCCCGACGTGTTGCTGCTGGACGAGCCCACGAACCACCTCGATGTCTATATGGTAAAATTTCTAGAGGATGTGTTGCTTAGCTCGAAGCAGACGATCGTTTTTATTAGCCACGATCGCTACTTCATCGACCGCTTGGCGACGCGCAGTATCGAGATCGAAGAGGGTAAAATTTCAAATTTCGACGGCGGATACGAGAACTATCTAAGACGCAAGCAGGAGATGCTTGCTTCGCTCGAAAAGTCCCACGAGACGCTGCTTAAACAGCTGCGTGCCGAGGAGGAGTGGCTGCACCGCGGCGTAAAGGCGCGCCTAAAGCGCAACGAAGGGCGCAAGGCGCGTATCATGCAGATGAGGCAGGATGCGAAGAAAAACCCGGGCGCGATCCGTCGCGTGCGGCTCGAGCTGGAGCGCGCGAGCAGAAGCTTTAACGGCACGGGCGGCGACAATCGCAAAAAGATGCTCTTTGAATGCACGAATATCGGTAAAATTTTAAACGGCAAGGTGCTTTTCAAGGGCTTTTCGGCGCGGGTTTTGC
Source organism: uncultured Campylobacter sp. (assembly GCA_963524395.1). Lineage (GTDB taxonomy): Bacteria > Campylobacterota > Campylobacteria > Campylobacterales > Campylobacteraceae > Campylobacter_B. Next base: position 5,291 of record CAURGM010000019.1, on the reverse strand, counting down.
AGGGCGAGCGCATCGGCATCGTAGGCGCTAACGGCGCGGGCAAAAGCACTCTGCTTAAAATTCTACTCGGTCGCAGCAAGATCGATGCGGGCGAGATCAAACGCGGCGAGATCAGGATCGGCTACTTCGATCAGACCCGCAGCGGCATTACGGACGATAAAAACATAATCGAAATTTTCTGTCCCAACGGCGGCGATCATATAAGCGTCCGCGGCAGCTACATGCACGTCTATGGGTATTTGAAAAATTTCTTGTTTCCGAAGGAGTTTTTAGATAAGCCCGTGGGCGTGCTTAGCGGCGGCGAAAAGAACCGTCTGGCGCTTGCCAAGCTCTTTATCGAGCAGTACGATTGTCTGATCTTGGATGAGCCGACGAACGATCTTGATATCGCGACGATCAATATTTTGGAAGACTACCTGCTAAGCTTCGAAGGTGCGGTAATCATTGTAAGCCACGATCGCTATTTCATCGATAAGATCACGAATAAGCTTTGGGTTTTTGAAAAAAACGGCGTCATCGATCAAATTCAAATGCCCTATTCGCAGTATCTGGAGTTTGAAGACGAGATGGCGGAGATTGATCAGATCGAGGCCGATGCGGGCGCGGGCGCGAGCGCAGAGGAGAGCGGTCGCGAAAACAAAAAGGAGAAAACGAGCACCGCGAAGCTTAGCTACAAACAGAATAAAATTTTAGAAGAGTACCCCGCTAAAATAGAGGCTATCGAGGCGCGCATAAAGGAGCTAAATCACGCGCTTTCGACGCCTGAAATTTATCAAAAGCTCGGGATGCAGGGGCTTTTTGAAGAGCTTGAAGAAAAAAGAGGAACGTTAAACAGTATGGAAAATGAATATTACGAAGTGCTTTCGCTCGCCGAGAGCCTAAAGTAGGCGCGATGGTTTGGTTTTTGATCTTTTTATACGCGCTTTACACGATTTATAAAATTTCGCTCGATCTGCTCGAGCTAAGCTTCATCCGCGCCAAGCTAAAAGAGCCTGCGGTGGTGCTTAGCGAGGAGGATTATCGCAAGGCGGGCGAGGTCGGCGCGGTAAATTTAAAATTTAATATATTTTCGCACTGCTTTTCGTTTGCGGTGGCGCTTATTTGGATACTTGCGGGTGCGGGCGCGTTACAGCGCGCGATATATGATCTAGCGGGCGACGGGATTTTTGCGCAGAGCTGCTTTGTAACGGCGTTTTTAATCATCGGCGGCGCGATATCGCTTCCGCTTGAGATCTACAAAACCTTCGTCAAAGACAGACGCTTAGGCTTTTCCACGATAACGCCCGCCGTTTTCGTAAAAGACGCGCTAAAATCGCTCATGCTCATGCTGGTTTTCGGCTTTGCGGTAGCCTCTGCGCTCGTTTTTTGCGTAAATAGCTTGGGCGCGCACTGGTGGGTCTGGGGCTTTCTGCTAAGCTTCGGCGTAGTTTTGCTGATAAATTTAATCTATCCGACCGTTATCGCGCCGCTGTTTAATAAAATGCAGCCACTAGAGCATGGCGAGCTCAAAGAACGCATAGAGGGGCTTTTACAGCGCTGCGGTTTTAAAAGTAGCGGCGTTTTTACGATCGACGCGAGCAAGCGCGACAAGCGCCTAAACGCCTACTTCGGCGGCTTTGGCGCGACGAAAAAGGTCGTGCTTTTCGACACGCTCATAGAAAAGCTGAGCGAGGATGAAATTTTGGCCGTTTTAGGGCACGAGCTCGGGCATTTCAAACACGGCGATGTTTTGAAAAATTTAGCGCTTAGCTTTGTGCTTTTGGGCGCGACGTTCGCAGTATTAGGAAACCTTCCTGGGGGCGTATTTAGCGCGCTAGGACTTAACGCAGATGGCGGCGCGACGCTGGTTTTTATGATTTTGTTTGCGCCGATTTTGCATGCGTTTTTTGAGCCGGTGATCTCCAAGCTTAGCCGCATGCACGAATTTAGCGCGGACCGACATGGCGCGAGCGTGCAGGATAAAGAGAGCATGATCGGCGCGCTAAAGAAGCTGGGCAGCGAAAACAAGGCGTTTCCGCTCGCTCATAAAATTTACGCCGCGGTGTATCATTCGCATCCGAGCCTGTATGAGCGCATAAGAGAGCTTGATGAGGATCGCTGAGGCGCTAAGATGGGGGCTGGAGCAGTGCGGCTCAAAATACGTCGCGCGCGAAATTTTAAAGCTTTGTGAGCGACTTAGCAGCGAAGAACTCGTGCTAAAATGCTCGGAAGAGCTCGCGCATGAAGCGGAATTTCGCGCTAAGATCATTGAATTTAAAGACGGCCGCCCGCTTGAATACATCACGCAAAGCTGCGAGTTTATGGGCTTTAAATTTTACGTCGACGGGCGGGTGCTGATACCGCGCTGCGAGACCGAAATTTTAGTGAAAAAAGCTCTTACTTTGGCGCAGAGCTTGGGCGAGCCGCGCATTTGCGAGATCGGCACGGGCAGCGGCATAATCGCTATCTGCTTAAAAAAGCTTCTTCCTTCTTGCCGCATCGCGGCCAGCGACATCAGCGCTGATGCGCTTGAGGTAGCGCGCGCAAATGCCGCAAGCTTGGGCGCGGACGTCGAGTTCGTACACTGTGCCTACGCAGATGAGATCGCGGGGGAGTTTGATCTTATCGTCTCAAATCCGCCATACATCGCAAACTCCTACGCATTGGACGCGCGCGTGCTGCAGGAACCGAAACGGGCGCTGTTTGGCGGCGAGAGGGGGGATGAAATTTTAAAACGCATCGTGCTGATCGCCGCACGGCGCGCAAAATTTCTAGCCTGCGAGATGGGTTACGATCAAAAGCAGAGCCTATCGACGTTTTTGCGCGAGCAGGGCTTTGGCGCGGAATTTTATAAAGATTTGGCGCAGTTTGATCGCGGATTCGTCGCGCGAAATTTAAACAGATCGTAGGCGCGCCGTGCAAAGCTCGCAACTACGCAGGCTGCTTTATTACAAAGCGTTCGGCTACCGCTATGTAAGCGCCGAAATTTTAAGCGGCGGCGAGCGATTTTTTAAGGCGCTGGACGCGCTGAAATCCGCTACCGCCGAGTGCAATCTTTGCGAGCTTGCTAAAACGCGCACGGGAAGCGGCGAGCAAAATTTTAAAAATTTCAAAACTATCAAAAATTTTAAAAATTCTAAAACTCCCACGAACGTAAAACTTATGATCGTAGCTCTCGCGCCGGGCATTGGCGAAGGTTTTGGCGGCGGTTTGGAGGCTGAGGTAGCAGCGGCGCTAGATCAAATTTGCACGGCCGAGCAGATCTATTTTAGCTTTCTGATAAAGTGCGCAGTGCCGCAAAATAGGCGTATAAGCTCGGAAATAATTTTAAAATGCGCGCCCTATCTGACCGACGAGATCAAAATTTTAAAGCCCAAAGTCGTGCTTTGCTTGGGCGAGCTCTGCTGCAAAATCGTGCTGCGAAATGGCGATCTAGCGGGCATGGACGTGCTGCACGGCTCGGTCTTTAACGAGGGCGGCATCAGCTTCGTGCCGAGCTTCGACCCCGCATTCATCGCGCAAAATCCGAGCAAGGCGGAGCTTTTCAAAGAGGATCTGCAGAAGATAAAAGAGCTGCTGTGAGGCGCATTTTAGCGCTTGCTCTGCGTGTTTTTGATTTTGTGTGCGGCTTTTTGCGTGGGCGCCTAGTTTGTGGATTGCGCCTACGCGGATGAGATCGCGGGCGAGTTTGATCGGCTTAAATTTCGCGGACAAGCGGGATTTGGCGGAAAAACACAGACTCGATCTGCGCGGGTTTAAATTTAAAAGCGAGAAATTCCATAAAGCGGCGGGGCAAGGCAAAATTTAACGCCATTGCAAAATTCCGATATTTCAAATTTTGTTTTCTATCTGGCTATCTCGGGTGCGTGAGGGATTTATGTCGCGACGTAGCATTAAATTTAAACCTTAATGCCGAGCGAAATTCTATGTCATAAAATTTTATCTAGCCTGCAAATTTTATTTTGCCTAAGAGTTCTGCGCATTCTTAAACTTTACGCTGAAAAGCCGATCTGCGCTATGTTTGCACCGCACGACTAGGCAAATTTGAACCCGCGAAATAAATTTATCTCAAAGATTTGAAAAATTCTAAAATTTCGGCGCTAAATTTGATCGGCCTGTCTTCTTTTACGAAGGCGATTTTTACGTCCTGCACGTATAAAAGCTCGCTGAAATCTACGTTTTTAATATCTTTGATCTTGTAAATTTCTTGTCGCAAAAGGGCGCTGGCGTTTTTGAGCGCAGCTAGGCTCGTGTGAATTTCAAGCGTATCGCCGAGGCGCGCGGGGCGGAGAAATTTAGCGCAAAGCTCGCTAACTACGAAGTGTGCGTCCGCGCGCGCGAAGTCCACCCCTGCCTGCATAAGCGCCTCGCTGCGCGCCCGCTCGCAAAATTTTATGTAGTTTGCGTGATACACGATGCCCTGCGCGTCGGTATCTTCGTAGTAAATTTTAATCTGCATCGGCTGCGCTTTGCTCCGGTGCTGCCTTTTGCGCGGCGAGGGCAGGGAGGATTTTTGCGAAAAACAGCACCGTTTGAAACACGATGATGAGTTTCATGCACCACTCGCTAGCCGCATGGATTTGGGCAAATTCCGGCGTCATCGTCGCTTTTACGCCGATCTTTTGGGCATTTATGACGTAGTCGGTAAAGTAAAGCACGAAAAGCATGGCAAGTATGATATTTACCAGCGTCAGCATCAGAGTCGAAAGGCGCAAGCGAAAGGATTGCGATTTGTTGTTGTTGAAATTTATCATCTCAAAAACGAGGCAGATGACCGAGACTGCGATGAGGATGCTGCCGTATTTTACGAAGATCTCGCTCATTAGTTTGCCGCTTTGGAAGTGCGATAGCACGCCCTCTCCGATAATCTGCTGCGGGAAAAACACCACGGGCGCGACGAGTGCGCCGAGCGAGAGTTCGATGCCGATAAGGGCTGCGATGATGAAGATATAGATAGAAAAAATTGCGCGCATAAAGGTCCTTTTAAATTTTGATAAATTTTAAATCGGACGTGATTATAGCGAAATCTTATAATCGTGCGCTTAAGTGTTTTGCAAGCGGGTTTTACGGGCGAATGGGTGCGGTCGTCGGTCGTAAATAGGATGAAATTTTTAATTTTTGGATGCGGCGGCATGCGAAATTTATAAAATTTTTGTTGGAGGGCGGAGAAGAAATTTTGTATTAAAACGCACTGCGGCTAAAATTTCATTATGAAATTTAAAATTTTCCAAATCGTTTTTTTAAAATTTCTAATGCCTATTCAGCCCCCTTTAAGCATCACTCTTGTATAATCACAATTCTGTTTCGCACCG